>NZ_JBSFXE010000016.1:0-156885 GCF_053595195.1 Kitasatospora sp. NPDC002522 | reverse complement strand
GCCGCCCGGCCTCCACGGCCTCGGCCGAGACGGTCACGTCTGTCATCAGGTGCTACTTCCTTGATCGGGAGTTACACCGTTCTTTTTACAGACCCGCCTCGAACCCGATGCCCTTGTTGGCCCCGGTGATCAGAGTGATGGTCATGCGTACCCCTACGAGTCATGCGGCCAGGCTGGGCCGTTGGCGATGGTGGGACTGTTCTGTGCGTTGCTGGCGCTGATCCGGAACTCAGCCGGTCAGTTGCCGGCGAAGTTCGCCGGCATCATGCAGGGCGGTCATGTGCACGAACCGACCGTTGCTGACCTGGTAGATGGCGTACTCGGTGATCTCGAACGAGGTGCCGGTAGGAGCCACGCCGAGCCATTCCTTCACCGGGGTACCCGTGTTGACGAGTCGCGCGGCCAGACGGTCACCGTCGAAGAGCAGTTCCTTGAGCTCCCAGTGGAGGTCCGGAACCGCGTCCACGTCATGCTTTTGAACCGCGATGAGGTCGTCCCGGGTGGCCGGCTCACCGTTCAGAGTGGTCCGGTCGTTGATGAACTCGTCCATGCCGCCGAACTGGTGGGCGTTGAGCGCCTCGATGTAGCGCAGGTAGAAAGCGCGCAGATCTCCGTCGGACACAAGGGTGACCCTTCTGTGGGGCGGCTCCGGATTGGGCGGCCGCTTGGGTTGCCGCATACACGCCGGGCGAATCACCGCCGACGTCCACGTCGGTAGAGCCGTTCAGGATGACCGCAGCGCCGTCGTCGAACCGGTGGCGTGCTCGCTTGAGATGTCTCCGGTCACCTCGGGGGCGCCGGACCAAGTGCTTCCCGGTCGCGTCGAGTTCGGTCTTCCGGCGGCCGGTGATGAACACGTGGGCGCCATCGGCCGCCGGTCGGGCGTCACCGGCCGGTCCGATCCCGGTGCTGCCCCGATGACGAGAGCGGCCCTCCCCTCGATCAGTCCCACGTGGTGAGCCCCATCTACTTCTGTAGCGATCGCTGCGGAAGTAGAACGGTAGCACTTCCGCAGCGATCGCTACAGAAAAGGTAGGCTGCAGGGGTGGAGAAGCAGCAGAGCGGCCTCATCGGCCGCCCCCGAGGGTTCGATGCCGACGAAGCTTTGGAGCGCGCCATGCTGGTCTTCTGGGAGCACGGCTACGAGGGAGCCAGCACGGCGACGCTGACGCACGCGATGGGCATCTCCACCACCAGCATGTACGCAGCCTTCGGGAACAAGGAGAAGCTGTTCCGCAGGGTCCTGGAGCGCTACACCGAAGGCCCGAGCGCATACCTCGCCCGAGCCCTGAAGGAACCGACCGCCCTACGTGTCGCCACCGCAATCCTGGCCGGCACCGTTCGAACCACCACCCGCCCGGCCCATCCAAATGGCTGCCTGGGCGTCCAGAGCGCACTGACCACCAGCGGCTCCGGACAAGAAGTCCGCGACCTCCTCGTCGCCTGGCGCAACGACGGCTACCGCTGCATCCAGGAGCGGTTCCAGCGCGCCGTCGACGAAGGCGACCTGCCTCCGCAGACCGATCCAGGACTACTGGCCCGCTACCTCACCACCTTCGCCTACGGCATCGCCGTACAAGCCGCGAGCGGTGTCGACCGCGATGAACTCCGGGAGATGGCCGACGCCGCACTACGCAACTGGCCACTCGCCTGAGGCATGCCCGGAATGTGTCCTCATGCGGAAAACGGAACCCCGCACCCGCATCGACGGCCCAGGCCTCATGACTGGCCCATACCCACGGCATCCCGCCCGCGCCACCAACTGATCAAGCCGGCGCGACACGGTGGCGGCGGGGCCGACCGCATGGGCGAACACGCCGTAGGCCTTCATCACGCAGGTGGCGTCGGTGACCGGCTCGGCGGCCCGGGCCGGCGCCCCGGCGAGCAGCGGAACCCCGGCCACCGGCACGGTGGCCGGCGGGCCGCCGCGGACAACGGTCTTCATCCGCGAGTCTCCTCATCGTTCGCCTGGACCGGACACGCGACCGCGGCCCTCGCCCGGCTCGGCGGCCCACCGACCGCCACGGCCATGATCGCCTCCGGCGGAATCCGTGCCCTGACGACTCGCCAGGCCACCACGAAGGATCTCCGGTGCGGCCGGATTGGGTCAGCGGGTGAGGATGAGCTCGGTGTTCGGGCAGGCGGCGGTGAGGCGGTGCAGCGTGTCGGGCTCGACCGGGTCGATGCTCGGGGGGCCCAGCGGGCCTTCACCACGGTCCAGTCGGTCAGGTAGGTGCAGCGGTACGCCTCGGCCCGCGGCAGCCACCCGGCGACGTCCGTGTCCGCGTCTGACGCCCTCGCCGTCGGCGCCGCCGCCAGCGGGTGGGACCTGCGGCGGGCACCGCTCGCCGGGCGGGACCGCCTCCACGTCGAACTCCTCGCCGGCGGGAATGACTCCCGGGGCCGGCGGACCGCCACAGCGCGTACACGAAGCCGCCTTGACGGTCCGCGTGGCCGCCGCGGGCCTACGGGATGACGATCGAGAACGCTTGGTCCTCCCACACGCCCGGCTTCCCGGTGATGACGAGGAAGGTGTCGCTGCGGGTCCCGCACACGGGGTCCGGCCACATCGAGATCCTGATCCCGTACTCGAACGACGTGTACTGCAACGTGGCGACGGGGACGAGGCGGGTCACGTCCAGCGCCTTGTCCTCCAACTCGACGCAGTACCGGCCGACGGCCGGCTTGGTGACGCCCGCGATCCCCTTGGACCGGTTGATGCTGCCGTCGGAGTTGACCACGGCGGCAGCCTGCGCGTAGGGCGCGGTGACCTTGGTCCCGGTGCCGGTCGCCGCCCCCGCCACCCCCGTACACACGCCTCCCACGAGGAGGCTGACCACAGCCCCCACCCAGCCGGCCGTACGGATCCCCTTGTTCCCGACCATGTGAAGTCCTTCCCCAAGCCAACGCTTCCGGCTTCAACAAGCCCGGCCACCAAGGACCGTACGGGTACACACCGACCGATAGGCCGCGCCCGACTGCAAACCCCCCCGTACGAGCGCACCAGAAGCCCACCGCGCACAAGGCAAGCGCCGCCACGCCCTCCCGCTCGACCCCGCCGAGGCCACTGACTCCGAGGGCCGCCACGAGGCGGTCCCTGCGGCCCGCTGCTCCGAAGGATCAGGACGGAGCAGACCGAGAACGCGGCAGTGGAGGGCGACCGCGAACCGTCGGTTGTCGGTCGGCCGCACCGGTCAGTGTCGGGACAACGCGCTCGCCGAGTCGTTCTTCGCCACGCTGAAGCGGGAGTCGCTCGGCGACCGGCCATGGCCGACCCGGACGGCGGCGCGCACCGCGATCTTCGGGTGGATCGACGGCGTCGCGGTAGGTCCAGTCGCGGCGGCGATCTGGACGGTCCGGCCGGGCCGCACCACCCGGGCGGCAGCGGAGATCGTGCGGAGCGGCACGGCCTGGGTGCCGCTGCTACTCGAAGCGCGCGGGGTCGCCGGCCCCGCGGCGGACGATCTCCGCCTCGCCGCCGGAGAAGTCGACCACGGTCGTCGGGACGGTGCCGCAGTCGCCGGAGTCCACCACGGCGTCCAGCACGTGGTCGAGCCGCTCCTTGATCTCCCACCCCTGCGTCATGGGCTCCTCCTCCCCGGGGAGCAGCAGCGTGCTGGAGACCAGCGGCTCCCCGAGCTCGGCGAGCAGCGCCCGGGTGACCGGGTGGTCGGGGATCCTGACGCCCACCGTCTTCTTCTTCGGGTGCATCAGGCGGCGCGGCACCTCCTTGGTGGCGGGCAGGATGAAGGTGTAGCTGCCCGGGGTCGCCGCCTTGACGGCGCGGAAGACGTTGTTGTCCAGTTGCACGAACTGCCCCAGCTGCGCGAAGTCCTGGCACATCAGGGTGAAGTGGTGGCGCTCGTCGAGCCGCCGGATCGACCGGATCCGTTCCAGGCCCTCGTAGTTGTCCAGGCGACAGCCCAGGGCGAAACAGGAGTCGGTCGGGTACGCGATGAGGGCCCCGGACCGGATGCTGTCGACCACCGTCCCGATGGTGCGCGGCTGGGGGGTCTGCGGGTGCACGTCGAAGTACTTCGCCATTTGGCCGACCCTACGCGATCCGGCGGGCGACTTTCGTCGCCCCGCCGGTGCGCGTGCGTGGGCAGCGCGCCGACGGGGCGAGGGGAACCGGGGTGTCAGGCCGTCAACTGAGCGGACAGACACCCAGCGAGCTGTCGTAGATCTTGGACCAGGTCCCGTCGGCACCCGGTCCCTGGTTGATCGCCCGCGCGGTGACCGTGTGCTGGCCGGGCCGGGCGGGGATGGTGGTGGAGAAGCCGTGGGCGCTTCCGTAGCCGGGGAAGCCGGCGACGATGTCGGTGCGTTCGGTGTTGGCGGCGACGGTCCTGACGACCTGCCCGTCGACGCTGATCTCCACCTGCATCGCCGAGGTGCCCAGGTCCTTGTCGAGGGCCCAGCCCTCCACCAGGGCGTTCTCGCCGTTCCTGGTCACCTTGTCGAGCGACCCGTAGGTGGTGTGGTCCTCGGTGTAGGTGGTGCAGCCGTTGTTCAGGGTCTGCTCGACGCCGCCGGAGAGCGCGGAGACGCAGAGCGTGTGCGTGCCGTTGGTGGCGGTGCGCGGGACCCCGATGCTGTACCCGGCGATCGGGTAGGCCGGGAAGTATGCCGCGACGTCCGGCCGCGACGCTCCCGTGTTGCTCTGGGCCACGATCTGGCCGTCGCGGCGGACGACGACCGTCGCGATTCCCGACGTGTACGGGTCGATGGCCCAGCCCTGTACCACCATCACGGTGCCGGTCGGGCTGGGCACTTCGGTCGTGAACACTTCGTTCGTGCCGAAGGCGTGGGTGTCCCAGGTGCGGCAGCCGAGTCCGATCGAACCGCTGCTCGGCGCGTAGGCGTTGACGCAGACGGTGTGCCCGGCCCGGGCGGACGGCAGCGGGATCTGGAAGTCGAAGCCGTGGTAGCTGCCGAGGCCGGGGTAGACCTGGTCGACGTCGGAACGGTAGGTGTTCGCGGTCGACCAGGTGGACTGGCCGGTGTCGTCCCAGGCGTACACCGCCAGGGCGGCTGACGGCGCGTTGTGGTCGGCCGCCCAGCCGCGGAGCCGGAATCCGCTCGGAGTCGGGTCCAGCCTGTCGAAGCTGCCGAGCATCGCCGGGGCGAGTGCGGCCGGGGCGCCGGTGGCCGTCGGGGCCTTGCCCTCCGGTGCCTTCTCGGGGGCCTTCGGGAAGTCCGCCGGAGGCTTCTCCAGCTTGCTGGGCTTGGGAACCGCGACCTTCGGCGCGGTGTCCTCGGACGAAGCGGTCGCCGCCGAGGCTGCGGGGAGCTGCGGGCGGGGTTCCGCGTGGACGGTCTGCGGGGTCGCGGCCATGGCCAGCGAGACCAGCGTGGCGCCCGCCCATCTCAGGATCTTCTTACGTGTCGTCATGTCTACCGATTCCAGGTTCCTGCTCGATTCCGTCGGGCTCTGGTCAGGTGTGCAGGATGGTGTTGGTCGTGCTGAGCGCGCTCATCGTGGTCAGCACCTCCGGGACCGCCTCCGTGTAGGTGTGCGCGGCGAGTTCCTTCGAGTGCTGCTCGTACAACCCGCCCAGGAAGCCGGCGTCCCACTGCGCGTACGCCTCGACGGTGTTGCCCACCGGGTCCGCGGCGAGCTTGTCGGCCGGCAGGGGTGCCTTGCTCGCCCAGGCGGAGCAGCCGGCCAGCCAGCCGTACGTCTGTCCGGCCATCGGGCTGTACCCGGTGGTCGAGCTGCACGGGGAGCCTGCGCCGCCCTGGGGGTTGCATCCGCTGTAGTTCGCCTGCGCCCTGCGGAAGATGTTGGTGATGACGGTGTCGTCCCCGGTGTCACCGGGCAGCCGTTCCGCGCCGTTGACGACCAGCTGCAGCTGGACGTCCTGCCGCAGCGCGGTCGCCCAGCCCGCCTGGGTGTAGCCCTGGATCAGCCGAAGGGCCTTGGTCAGCGCGGCGTTGGCGCCGAACAGCGGGGTGCCCGCGGTCTGCAGGTCGTGCACCACGGCGTCGTAGTAGGCCTTCTGCTTCCCGGCGAGGAGCTGGGTCATCCTGGTCCGGGCGTTCGCTGCCACCTGGTCGTTCTGGACGAAGTCGGTGCCGGTGGCGGTGAAGGACGGCGCGTAGGTGGCGTCCCACTTGTTGAGGTAGTAGTTCTCGTCGTGGCAGTAGCCACCGGGGGCACCGATGTTGCTCTGCCGGCACACCACGCCGAGCGGCCAGCTGCGGGTCCAGGAGGTGTAGACCTGGTGGTCGTTGCCCCAGTCGAGTTCGACCTGCATGGTCACCTGGAGGTTGGCCGTGGTGATGTCCCAGGTTCCGGTGCTGGAGGTCTCCGCGTCGGCGAGCCCGGAGGTGTGGCACAGCCGCAGCTTGGGGCCGTCGGGGTGGGCGTACTGCGCGAACGCCAGGGCGCTCGGCGCGTTGCTGATGGTGACGTTGCCGGGGCGGGTCAGCGACGGCTGCGACGGCCAGGAGTTGCACGCCGGGACCTTCCCCGGGTCGGTCGGGCTCTGGCCCGCCGGGAGCGCCTGGTCCGCGGTGCCGAACAGCTGGTAGTCCTTGTCGCCGGTCTGCGCTTTCTGCAGCGGCTTGAGCTGGGCCTGGAAGGCGTCCGCGGCGTTCCTGTAGTCGCTGACCAGACCGGTGTAGAGCGGGTTGGTCACGGTGCCGTCCGCGCTCGCCGGGCTCCGCGGGGCGCTCAGGGCCTGGGCCGACTTGTTGATGGTGTCGCCGACGCTCACGATCTGGCTGGCCTGGGCGGTGTTGACCTGCTTGGCGTAGCCGCTGTTCTGCGCCATCAGCTGCTGGTACCCGTTGGCGATGGAGAGCCAGTCGGCCGTGGCGGCGACCGCAGGCGTGAGCTCCGGGTGCGCGGGGTCCGCGGCCACGAGGGGCCACCCGTAGTGGCGCTTGCCGTACCAGGCCAGGAATCCGGCGGCACCGCCCCGGTCGTAGGCGTCGAGGACCGCGCCCGGGTCGCTTTCGAGATTGGGGTAGGAGGAAGCCGAGAGAACCAGCGGCGCGTTGAGGACCTTGTCGGTGGCGGCCTCGTGGAGCGTGCTCTCCGCGTGCACGTACTGGTCGTAGCTGGGGATGGGCTGGCCGTACTTCTGGTAGTAGTCCAGGTAGGTGTCCATGGCCTGGTGGGCGTCGTTGAGGTCGATCTGGCCCAACGACTTGACGATCTCGCCGCCCCAGGCGTCGATGCTCTGTTTGATGCCGTCCAGGCTGCCCTGGATCGAGATGAGCCTGCTCTCGGTCGCCTGCTGGAGGGCGAGGACCTGGTCGAACTGGGTGAGCATGTCGGAGTAGATGATGCTCAGCGACCTGTTGACCTGGCCGAACTGCTGGTTCATCTCCGTGCGCAGGTCGGACACGTCCTGGCGCAGCTTTCCGACCTCGGCGAGGATCTGCTGCTCGGGGGTGGGGGCACCGGCCCGGAAGAGCGGGAGCAGCGAGCCGATCGCGCCGGCGATGTTCCCGGTGAGCGCGAGCGTGCTGGTGGACAGCAGCGCGTCCGCCAGGCCCTTTCCGGCGATCTCGGGCAGGTAGTTGTTGATCGCCGTGGCTATCTGGATTCCCGCGTGGCCCACCCCCGCGACGATCCTGCCGGCATCCGGATCGGCGAATCCGGCGAGCTCCGCGAGCACGTCGATGCCCGCCGCGATCGAGTCGATGGTGGCCTGGCGCTCCTTGGCCTTCGCCTTCGCCCTCTCCTCCACGGACGGCGGCGGGGTGGCCGCGGTGGTGCCGACCGGGTAGGTGACGACGGTGACGTGGATGTCCTCGCCCGCGGCGGCGTCCTGCTTCTTGATCACCTCCGCGATCTGGTCGTGCAGGCTGTCCTCCGCGGTGGCGAGCTGGTTCATGATCTCGTGGAGGTAGCCGTCGCTGCCCGCCTGCTGCTCGAGGATGAACTTCGTGTTCACCATGGCCGTCAGCGTGGGGTCGGCCATGAGTTCGTCGACCGTCGAGCTGGTGCGGACCTGGAGCTTGGAACCGAAGTAGGAGTCCCAGGCCTTGGAGAACTCCGCGTTCGGGTTCTGCCCCAGATCGAGGACCTTGCCGGCCACGATGTCCCCGGCCGCGCCGTAGAACTTCGACATGAACTGGTACTGGAACTTCGCCCCGGCCACCTGGTTCTGCCAGGTGTCGTACTCCTTGAAGTCGCCCCTGGTGAGGCTGTCGTACATGGGTTTCAGGATCTCGATGGCGATCTTCCCCTCGGGCGCCGCGACGGCCACCAGGTCGAGGGCCGTGTTGAAGTTGTCCAGGGTCGCCTCGGCGCTGGACGGGGCGAGGCTCTTGTCCCACCAGTTGGAGAACAGGCCGGTCGCGCTGATCAACTGATCGGACGTCAGGTTCGGGCTGTGCTGGGCCTTCCCCACCATGTAGGCGCTCAGCACCAGGTTCTTCAGGCTGTCGTTGCCGCTGTGCTGGCGCAGGTGCGCCGCGAACAGTTCGTGCTGCAGCTTGACCATGTCCACCGTGACCGGGGCGGCCGCGGCCGCCGGGTGGACGGTGACGGTGACCGACCCGACCGCGAGCACCGCGGTACTGGTGGCTGCCGCGAGCAGACGTCGTACCCCCCTGCCGCGGCGGCGTCTCGCGCCGGCGGCACTGATCTGACTCATCACACGCTCCTTGTCGACTTCTCGACTGGAAGCTAACGGCGCGTCAGACCGCGGCGCGTGAGTAACGACTACTCAACTTCGGCGTCAGTCGCCGAGGATGACGGCGAGCTCACGGCGGGTGGTGACGCCGAGCTTCGCGTAGCTGCGCTGGAGGTGGTTGTCGACGGTGCGTACCGACAGCTGGAGGGCGGCGGCGATGTCCTTGCTCGACGTGCCGGCCGCGGCCAGCAGGGCGATCTCCCTTTCCCGGGCGGTGAGCGCGGCGGTGGCCGGGGCCGCCGCGAGCAGTGGCGTGCTCGCGCCCCGGCACCGGGCCGCACAGGCGGTGGCCCGGGTGGTGGCGTGGGCGGCGCGGCGGGACTCCCCCGCCCGGGTCCACTGCGTGGCTGCGGCGGTAGCGGCCTCGGCGGCCAGCAGGTCCGCTCCCACGGCTTCGAGTTCTTCCGCCGAGGCGAGGAGCAGGTCGGGGTCCTCGGCGGCCAGCGCACGGGCCAGGCGCGCCCTGGCCGGGGTGAGCACTCCGTCGCACCGCTCCGCGAGCTCGGCCAGGCGGTCGGCGACCTCCCGCGCACCGCCGAGCCGGGCGATGTCCGTCAGGAGCAGCGCTTCCGACGCCGTGTGACCGGCCTCCCTCGCCGACGCGGCGGCCCGGGCCAGGATCGCCCGGGCCTGTCCGAGGTCGCCGCGGCCGGCCTGCACCCACGCCTCGCCCAGGCGTTCCTCACCCGGGAGCATTCCCATCATCGGATGGTCGAGGCTCTCCGCGATGATCGCTTCGGCGGCGGGGACTTCGCCGAGCTGGACGTGGACGGCGGCGAGCAGGGAGTCCATCAGCCGGGTACCGAGCCCGACGTCCTGCGCGTGCGCCTCCGCGGCCGCCGCCGCGAACAGGTCGCGCGCCTCGCCCAGGTGGCCGGCGGCCAGCTCGGTGCGGCTGGTGAAGAAGCTCGCCCACAGGTAGTTGACGGGCGATTCGGCGGCAACCGCCTGGGAGATCGCCTCCCGGCCGATGGTGCGTGCGCGGGACAGCTCCCCGGCCTCGGTCAACGCCACGGTGAGTCCGTGGAGTTGGACGGACGGGTGCTGGAAGAGCGCCTTCTCGTCCATCCGGAGGTGGGTCGCGTAGGCCCGGTCGGCGGAGTGCACCGCGTCGGAGGTCCGACCGACCCAGGCCAGGGCGAGGGTCTTGCAGAGTGCGCCGACCAGCCACACGTCGAGGATGTGGGCGGAGTCGATCTCGCTCTCGAGATCGGTCAGTGATTCCAGCAGGCTCAGTCCTGGAACCGGTTCTCCGGTCAGGCACCGGATGTAGCCCTCGTTGGCCCGGAAGGCCTTCTTCCCCACCTCGCTGCTGCTGCCTTCGCTGCCCCACCGGTTCACCTCCAGCGCGTCGCTCGTGCGTCCGCTCAGCAGCAGGGTCAGGGCGCGGGTGCGGATGGTGACGATCCGCTCCGCCTCGCCTTCCGCGGTGTCGCTCGCGCGGGACAGGACCGCCTCCGCCTCCTCGAACATGTGCAGGCTCGAGTAGGCCTCGCCGAGGAGCAGCCGGGTGGTGATCGTGTGGTGTTCCTCGGGCAGGGCCCGCAGCAGGGTGACCACGTGCCGGTAGTCGTGCGCGTGGCGGGCCAACTTGGCTGCCTGGCCCAGGAGTTCGGGTGCGGCCGTCCCGGTGGCGGTCAGCTGCCAGGTGGCCAGGTGCAGTGCGTCGTCGCGGCGGCGGGCACCGTGGGCCTGGGTGCGTTCGGCCTGACCGAGCAGCAGGGTGCGACGGCGCAGGGTGGGTATGCCGGTGCGGAGCACCTCTCCGTAGAGCGGGTGAGCCAGCTGCACGACCGTGCGGCGCCGCGATGCGGTCACCTGGATCAGGCCCGCCGTTTCCAGGCCGGTCAGCACGTCCAGTGAGGCGATCGCCTGGGCGTCGGCCAGCGGTACCGGTTCGCACAGCGCCAGCAGTTCCAGCACCGGGAGTGCGGCCGCATCCGTCCCCAGGAGACGGGCTCTGATCAGCTCGGTCAGCCTGGGCGTGGCCGCGGGCGGGTCCATGGTCAGTTCCCAGATCCTGCCGCGGCCGGCCAGGGTCCCGGCCTGCAGGGCACCGAGCACCAACTCGCGCAGGTAGAGCACGTTGCCCTTCGAAACGGCGTACAGGTGATGCAGGGTGCGGTGCCCGACCGGCCCGCCGAGCACTTCCCGCAGCAGGTGGTGACTCTGCTGCTCGTCCAGTTCGGCGAGGTCGATCCGGGACACCGCGTCCGAGCCGGTCAGGGCATCGACCGCTTCGCTGACCGGTTCCCCGGTGCGCACCGTACCGATCAGCCGCACCACGCCGGCGTCCAGGAGTTGCCGGAGCAGCACCGCCGAGGTCGCGTCCAACAGGTGCAGGTCATCGATCAGTACCGCCCATCGGCGCCGCTGCGGTCCGGCCAGCGCGGCAGCGACCTGGCCGAATCCCCGGACCGGGTCCGACAGGTCGACCTCGGCCGGTACCAGGTGCGCAATCGCCCCGAGGGGCACCGCGGCGGCGGCCGCCGTGGCAGTCGCACGTACGGTCCGGTAGCCGAGAGCCGAGGCACGGTCCAGGCAGCCATCGGCCACCCGCGACTTCCCCACACCCGCCGGCCCGCACACCACCACCCCCTGGCACCGCCGATCCGCCCACTCCCGCTGGAAGAGCGCCAGCTCTCCGTCCCGTCCGACGAGAGGCCAGCGGGACGTTCCGGTCTGCGCGTCCATAGCCAGCTCCTCCGAACGGCGCTCGCGCCACCTGCGGACCCTGCCGCACACTCGACGCCCCGCACACTACTGAACTCCCAAGCGCGATGGTGGAGCTGTCGATCACTCAGCCAGACCGAGGTCACCGGCGGCCCGCTACGACGCACCGTGCCGTCACGATCCGCCGGAGAGCGTCCCGCCCTGAGGGGCGGCGGTCTCGGGGAAGGCGCGCCCCAGCAAGGTGTGCAAGGTGTCTCGCTCGTCGGGCGTGAGGCGTTCCAGGGCGGTGAGCCCGGACATCAGCTCGGCTCGGATGTGGCGGACGGTGCGCTCGCCCTGCTCGGTCAGCACGATGTTCTTGATCCGACGGTCGGCCGGGTCGGCCTCACGGCGGACGAGGTCCTGGGCCGCGAGCCGGTCGACGATGCCGGTGACGTTGGAGGCGTCGCAAGCCAGCAGGTCGGCGAGGGCGCGCATGGGCCGGGGGCGGACCAGCAGGCTGAGCGTCTTGCCCTGCATCAGGGTGAGCCCGCGCCCGGCGGCCACCGCGGCGAAGTGGCGGTAGTAGGCCGCCGCCACCCGCGCGAGCCGTTCCATCAGCTCTTCGGAGGAGGGCGCTGGTGCGGGCCGGGGCGTCTGGCGCATGGGTCCAGCATAGGGAGATTAGTTGACATCATCAACCATCGAGGTCTACCGTCGAAATTACTTGAAGGCATCAACCATCTAGGCCTTCAAGCCCCTGGAAGGACCGCGAGACCCTCATGACGCACACCCCGACCCCCGCCGCGGCAGACATCCCCGCCCTGATCGCCCGCCTGCGCGCCACCTTCGACAGCGGCCGGACGAAACCCCTCGCCCAGCGCCTGGACCGGCTCGCGGCCCTACGGTCCTTGCTCACCGAGCAGGCCGAGGCGTTCCAGCAGGCGCTGGCCGCCGACCTCGGCAAGAGCGCGGCGGAGGCGTACCGCACCGAGATCGGATTCACGCTGAACGAGCTCGACCACACCGTCGCGCACCTGGAGGAGTGGCTCCGGCCGAAGCCCGCCGAGGTCCCCGGGTTCTTCCAGCCCGCCGAAGCCCGCGTGGTCCGCGACCCGCTGGGCGTGGTCCTGGTCATCGCGCCGTGGAACTACCCGCTGCAGCTCGCGCTGGCCCCGCTGGTCGGAGCCTTGGCGGCCGGCAACACGGTGGTCCTCAAGCCCAGCGAGCTCGCCCCCGCCACGTCCGCCGCCATGGCCCGGCTGCTGCCGCGCTACCTCGGCTCGGACACGGTGGCCGTGGTGGAGGGCGCCGTCCCCGAGACCACCGCTCTGCTGGAGCAGCGGTTCGACCACATCTTCTACACCGGCAACGGTGCGGTCGGCCGGATCGTGATGGCGGCCGCCGCCCGCCACCTCACCCCGGTCACCCTGGAGCTCGGGGGCAAGAGCCCCGTCGTGGTCGAGCCCGGGGCCGACCTGGCGGCCACCGCTCAGCGGATCGCCCGGGGCAAGTTCCTCAACGCCGGCCAGACCTGTGTGGCCCCCGACTACGTCCTCGCCATCGGCGAGAGCGCCGTCGCGCTGGAGAAGCACCTGGCCGACGCGGTGCGCGAACTGCACGGCGACGACCCCGCCGCCGATCCCGAGTACGGGCGGATCGTCAACGACCGCCACTTCGACCGCTTGGCCGCGCTGTTGGACAACGGGCGAGTCGTCACCGGCGGCGGCCACGACCGGGGCGAGCGCTACCTCGCCCCGACCGTCCTCGCGGACGTCTCCCCGGATGCGCCGGTGATGCGTGCGGAGATCTTCGGCCCGATCCTGCCGATCGTCGCCGTGCCCGACCTCGACGCGGCGATCGCCTTCATCAACGAGCGCGACAAGCCGCTCGCCCTCTACGCCTTCACCGAGTCCGAGCGGACCAAGCGGAGGCTGGTCGAGGAGACGTCCTCCGGCGCGCTCTCCTTCGGCCTGCCCGTCTCCCACCTGGCCATGCCCGACCTGCCCTTCGGCGGCGTCGGCGAGAGCGGCATGGGCCGCTACCACGGCGAGTACTCCATCGACACGTTCAGCCACGCCAAGGCCGTCGTCGACAAGCCCCTCGCCTGAGCCGGCAACCCCCGTCCGAGCCGACCGACCACCCCGGAGAACGATCCCGTGACCACCCCCGCCGACCACGCCGCCGGCATCGCGGCCGAGACCGCGCGTTTCGTCGCCACCGTCCGGACCGCCGACCGGAACACCTCGGTGCCCACCTGCCCCGGTTGGACGCTGACCGACCTGGTGCGCCACACCGGCAGCGTGCAGCGCTGGTTCACCGTCCTGCTGCGGCAGAGAATCCAGGAGGCGCCGCGCAGCAGGGACGTCGACCTGCACCTGCCGCCCACGCCGGACGGCTACCCCGACTGGCTGGCCGAGGCCGCGGCGCAGGCCGGCGCGGAGTTCGCCTCGGCCGACCTCGACGCGCCGATGTGGGCCTGGGGCGCCGACCAGCACGCCCGGTTCTGGGTGCGCCGGATGCTGTTCGAGACCCTGGTGCACCGCGTCGACGCCGACCTCGCACTGGGCCTGGACCCCGACATCGACCCGGTGCTGGCCGCCGACGGCGTCTCCGAGTTCCTGATCAACCTGCCCTTCGCCGCCGGGTTCGCCCCCGGAACGGCCGCCCTGCGGGGCGCGGACCGGACCATCCGCTTCACCCGCACCGACGGCGACGGGGACTGGCTGGTCCGGCTGCGCCCCGACGGCTTCGGGCTCGATCCGCAGGTCGGGGACGCCGACGCCGGTGGGCGTGCCGACGCGACGGTCCGGGGCACCGCTGCGGACCTGCTGCTCCTCCTCTACGGCCGGCTGGACCGGTCGGCCGACCGCTTCGAGGTGCAGGGGGACGACGAGCTGCTGGCCCACTGGACCGCCCACTCCGCCTTCTGAGCGGACGGCGGGACTGCCGACCCGGGGCTTCCAGCCCCACGACAGGACGGACCGCGCGCCCCATGGACCGACGCGACCCGGCCACCGAACCCGCGGTGGCGCAGGGCACTGCGCATCGGTGCAGGACGGCGGCGCACGCGGGCCGGTTGAGGCCCATCGGCGGTACGAGGTGCTCAGGCACGGCGCGGCGCTGACGGCGGGTTGCACAGGGCGTCGGCCGACCAGGTGTGCGGGCGTCGGGGGCCTGCGGCGAACGGCGCCTCCGGCGGGGCGGCGAGCTGCCGGAACTGGCTCGTCATGGCTGCGACCTCCCGCAGCGCCGGGCGGTGCGAGCGGCACCGGGCAGGTGGTGGGGCCGCTTGCTGCGCATCGAGGGACGGAGCGTCACGGGTCCCCCGCCCGAGCGCGGCGTTCCCGACGGTGGAGCTCCTGCGCTGACGGACGGGTCCGGCGACCGTCGTCGGCGCGACGGACGACGCGCTCGGCATTGGGCCGATGACGCGGACGGCACCCGCCTTCCGGCGGGTGCCGTCGCGGGTGCGGCGCGAGGTCAGTCGCGGGCGGCGGCCCGGCGGCGGGCGCCGACGATCCGAGCGGCGACGAGCACCACGGCAGCGGCGACGAGCGAGAGGATCATCTGCTCGCGGCCGTCGGCGGTGGTGAACATGTAGCCGAGCACGAAGACGACCAGGCCGATGGCGACCCACGTCAGATACGGGTACAGCCACATCCGCACGGTCAGCTTCTCCGGCGACTCGCGCTCGAGGATCCGGCGCATCCGAAGCTGCGACACGCAGATCACCAGCCAGACGAAGAGCGCCACCGCGCCGGAGGAGTTCAGCAGGAAGCTGAACACCGTCTTCGGGGAGGTGTAGTTGAAGAACACCGCGACGAAGCCGAACACCACCGAGGCGAGGATCGCGGTCCGCGGCACGCCGCGGCCGGTGACCCGGGCGAACGCCTTGGGCGCGTCGCCGCGCTTGCCCAGCGAGAAGGCCATCCGGGAGGCGGTGTACATCCCGGAGTTGAGGCAGGAGAGCACCGCGGTGAGCACGATGAAGTCCATCAGCGGCGCGGCGCCGGGCAGGCCGGCGTGCTTCAGCACGGCGACGTACGGGCTGGACGAGACGTCGGCGGAGTCCCACGGCAGCAGGGTGACCACGATCAGGATGGAGCCCAGGTAGAAGACGCCGATCCGCCAGATCACGCTGTTGGTGGCCTTGCTGACCGCGCGGCCCGGGTCGGGCGACTCGCCGGCGGCCAGGGTGACGATCTCACTGCCCATGAAGGCGAAGACCACGGTCAGCATGCCGGTGAAGACCGCGCCGACGCCGTGCGGCAGGAAGCCGCCGTGGTGCAGCAGGTTGTCCGTGCCGACCGCGTGGGTCCCCGGCAGCACGCCGAACACGGCGAGCGCGCCGACCACCAGGAAGGCGCCGATCGCGACCACCTTGATCCCGGCGAACCAGAACTCGAACTCGCCGTACGAGGCGACCGAGAACAGGTTGGTCGCGGTCAGCGCCGCCATCACGATCAGCGCGAAGCCCCACTGCGGGACGCCCGGCATCCAGTTGTGCAGGATCTTCGCACCCGCGGTCGCCTCGACGGCGAGCACCACGACCCAGAAGAACCAGTACAGCCAGCCGATCGTGAAGCCCGCCCATCGGCCCAGCGCGCGGTCGGCGTACGCCGAGAACGAGCCGGACTGCGGGTCGGCCGCGGCCATCTCGCCGAGCATCCGCATCACCAGCACCACCAGCGCACCGGCCAGCGTGTAGGAGAGCAGGATGCCCGGGCCGGTCGCGGCGATGCCGGCGCCGGAGCCGACGAACAGGCCGGCGCCGATCACGCCGCCGATCGCGATCATGGACAGGTGGCGGTTCTTCAGCCCGGCCTTGAGGTGGTTCGGATCCGGCGTCCCGGGCGGGGTCGCCGGCGGGGAAAGGGGGGTGTGGGTGGTCATCCGTCTTCTGCTGCCTCTCTGCGCGACGCGGGGGTGATAGCGCGCAATGCGAGGGAAGCTAATACGTAACGCCTTGGATTCGTAACCCAAAAACCGAATTAACCTCTAAAAATTGAGGATCATTTGAGCCTTCGGGCATTCCGTCGTGCCGTCGGGGGGTGACGTGCCGCTCCGCAAGCAGGTTCGGCCGTGGGCCTGATCGTCAGCTCCCCCGGGATTCGTCGCCGACAAGGTGGCGACTGATCACTGAGCCGGCGTGAAGCCGCACTTCCCTGGCGGGCCGCATGTGGCCGACCGTGGCGACCTGCAGCACGCCGAACGCGGCCAGGACGTCCCGCGCAGCCTCCTGGGCGCCTCGTTCGCCTTGCCTGCCGAGCCGCGGTGTTGATGTCCCTGACCAGGCATCATCTTCTACGAGCCTCGACGGGCTGCTGCCGTTGACGCGGCGACGAACTGCGGCTCGGCAGGCGCCGTCGACGTCGTGGGGCGCGCCGTTCAGGCGGTGCCGGCGCCTCGGGCGTTCAACCACTCCTGTGTGTCGACCGCCTTGCTGTAGTTCCCGGTCTGCCAGTAGGCGAAGGAGAGGGTCTTGAGGGCGGCGAGGGTGTCGGGGTGCAGGGCGCCCAGCGCCCGCTCGCGGTCCGCGAAGACCCGCTCCATGAGGTCGACCGCCTCGCTGCGGCGGCCCGTTTGCCAGAGACAGGCCGCGAGGATGCGGCGGGCGGTGAGGGTGTGCGGGTGTTGGTCGCCGAGCAGCCTCTCGCGGTCGGCGAGCACCGGCTCGATCAGGTCGGTCGCCTCGCCGGTACGACCCGCCTGCCAGTAGGAGAGGGCAAGGTCGCCGCGGGCGGTGAGGGTGTGGGGGTGTTGGTCGCCCAGCAACCGCTCACGATCGGCCAGCACCCGCTCCTGCAACACGATCGCCTCAGCGGTACGGCCCGCTTCCCAGTAGCAGGCGGCGAGGTCGCCGCGGGCGGTGAGAGTGTCGAGATGCCCATCGCCCAGCAACCCCTCACGATCGGCGAGCACCCGCTCCTGCAACGCGATCGCCTCAGCGGTACGGCCCGCCTGCGCATAGGCGAGAGCGAGGTCGCCGCGGGCGGTGACGGTGTGGAGGTGCCTGTCGCCCAGCAACCCCTCACGATCGGCAAGCACCCGCTCCTGCAACACGATCGCCTCACGAGTGCGGCCCGCCTGCGTGTAGGAGGCGGCGAGGTTCCCACGGGCGGTGAGGGTGGCCGGGTGCTGGCCGCCCAGCAGCCGCTCGGTGTCGGCGGCCAGGCGCAGCCAGTAGGTGACGGCGGCGGCGTACAGGCCCGCGTCGATCAGCGTGCGGCCTGCCTCGCGCAGCACGGCGAGCTCGCCGTCGGGCTGTTGAAGCACTGCTCCGGCGCCGGCGGCGAGGACGTCGGTGTTGGCGTGCAGGACGGCGGTCAGGTCGGGTGTGGTGTGCGTGTGCCTGGGCCAGATCTCCGCAAGGGCGTTGGCGACCGCCTGATAGGTCGTGGGGGCATCGGCATCGGGGGCGGTCTCCCGGGCGGCGCGCGCGGTCAGGGCGTGCATGCGCACCGCGCGGTGGCCGTCGCGGGAGTCGCTGGTGAGCAGGGCGTAGTGGTGGAGCAGGCGCAGGGCGGCGCGGGCCTGGTCAGGGGTGACCGGGCCGAGTGCGGGGGCGTCGGGGTGCGGGGTGCGCTGGGCGGTGAGGTAGTCGGTGACGGCTGCGGTGGTCCACAGCTGGAGGGGGTGGCCCGCGGGGTCGAGGCGCGCGGCGAACCGGACCGCGGGAACCGCCAGGCCTACGGGTTCGCGCCGCTGCGCGGCGTCGAGCGCAAGGAGCAGGGAGGTCGTGACCTGGCGGCCGTAGGCGTCGGTGTCCGCGCCGGTCGGCAGCAGGACGTCCAGGCGGGAGTCCCGGTCGGTGAACAGACGGAGGTAGTCGGTGCTGGTGACGGCCTCGTTGATCACGTAGGCGGCGGCGTGGGAGAGCGCCAGCGGCAGCAGGCCGAGCGCCTCGGTCAGGTCGCCTGCGTCTCGGTCCAGGAGGTGGACGGCATCGGCGGCACCGAGACGGTCGCGCAGGTAGTCGAGGGCCTCACCCTTCGAGTAGAGGCCGACGTCGACGAGGGCGCGGCCCGCACCCGACAGCAACGCCCCGCGCCGCCGCGTGGTCGCGAGCACCCGACCGCTCCCACCCGCAGCGGGCGGGCGTGGCCACCACGGCCCCGCACCCTCGACATCGGTCAGGTCGTCCAGAACCACCAGCCACGAACGGTCGGTGACGGTCAGCCACTCCAGGAACCGGGCCGCGTCGCCCTCCGCGTCCACGCCTGCGGCACCGAGCGCCTTGACCTTCCCGGCGGCCTCGGCGTACGCGGCGACGATCCGAGAGGTCTCCGCCGCGTCCACCCACACCAGCACGTCCACACCCTCCGCGTGGGCCTGCTGCGCGTACGAGGCGGCGAGCTGCGACTTGCCGACACCTCCGCCGCCGGACAGCACCTGCGTCAACCCCACGGTGCCGTTGCGCTCCCGCGCACGGTCGACCAACTCCCGCAATCCGTGGCGGGGTTGGAACGCCGATGCCAGCGCAGGCACCATCCCCACCCGCACCGGCCGCCACACCGACGCCGGTGCCGGCGGGTAGTTGTTGTTGATCGTCACCGACCCGTCGATGCGGCCCGCCGCGACCGAACCGTTGTCCGCGGAGACCGACACGTCCCGCGCGACGTACGCACCCGAGCCTGCGGCATCCGCCGGACCGGGCCCACCCTGCGCTTCCGTGTCTCCAGCGTCCACCCGCAGCCCCACCGCCCCTGACGAACCGTCAATCATCCGCCCCACTCGGCAGCGTAGTACCGCCGCACCGCGAGCACAGGACGAAGTCCTGAAGCCACGCACCCGGGCGTACCCGCGCCAGAGCGGCGGCGCGTGCTGGCGGAGACCGACCCCCGCACTGGTGCTCGGCCCACCTGCCACCTGCCACCTGCCACCTGCCACCTGCCAGCGCATACACCGCCCGCCCGCCCGCGGTAGCTGAGCCGAGGAGCAGCAGGAACTGCTGGTGGCGCTCGGCATCACCGAGGACAGAGCCTCGCCGAAGCGAACGCCGCCCGGGAGGCCGCAGTCCCCACCACGGATGGTCCAACGAGCCGAACGTCCGCAGGCCACGGCTAACCATGCTGCACCCGGCTCGCAAGGGCAGGGCCGAGCGGGCCGGGTCACAGCAGCCAGTCAGGGAGTTGCGCCAGGCCATCGAGTCGAGCAACGAGACCTCACTCGCCCTCCAGTGCCGCCACCAGCTGCGGCAAGGCACCGCCCGCCACGATGAAGGCCAGGTGGTCGTGGAAGTCACGGCTGTGGACGATCACGCCGTCGCGGACCCGCAGCACTTGGATGTTGGCGGACTCGAAGGTCCGCCCGGTCACCCGGTGGTGCACCTGGTAGTCCCACTCGGCGACGATCACCTCGGGGTCGTCGGTCTCCCGGATCACCACGTTCTTCGGGGTCAGCGCGAGGGGACTGTGCGCGGCGACTTCCGCGAACCGTTCCTCGAGCACGGACCGCCCCTCGAACCGGCGCGGTCCGATCGGCTGGAAGACGGTCTCCACCACGGCGTCCTCGGCGTAGAGCCCGGCCAGCTCCGAGAACCGCCCTCCGCCGATGCCGTCGAGCAGCTTCTGGAAGACCTCGCGCGGTGACAGCGTTTCGGACATGATCAACCCCCAGCGGATCCGCCACTAGAATAGGACTAGCTAGTCCGCTTTCAACGATACGGACTGGCCACTCCGGTTGTCCAGCTACCGCTCTGCGGTCGATGTCGATGGGAAAGGGCAGGAGCGATGAGCGGCACCAACGAGCGCCCGCTGCGGGCGGACGCGGCCCGCAACCGGGCCAAGCTGCTGGACGTCGCCACGGAGGTGTTCACCACCCGTGGCGTCGGCGTGCCGACCGAAGAGATCGCCCGCGCCGCCGGCGTCGGCGTCGGCACCCTCTTCCGGCACTTCCCCACCAAGGAAGCGCTGTTGGAGGCCGTCATGGTGCGCAGGCTGGAGGCGATCGCCACCCGGGCCGCGCAGCTGGCCGCCGACTCCGAGCCCGCCGACGCCTTCTTCGCCTGCTTCCGCCTGGTGATCGAGCAGTCCGCGGGCAAGAACGAGTTCACCCAAGCGCTAGCGGCAGCGGGCGTGGACGCGCACGCGCCGCTGCGGGAGTCCAGCGACCAGATCCGGGCGCAGCTGGCCGGGCTACTGGACAGGGCGCAGCAGGCCGGCGCGGTCCGCCCAGATTTCGAACTACCGGAACTCATCGCCCTGCTGGCCGGCACCAGTACGACGATGGAGCACCTCGGAGCCGACCCCGCGGCCCAGCAGCGGATCTTCGACGTCGTCTTCGCCGGGCTGCGGCCTCGCTGACCGACGTGGTCAGCCGCGGCGGGGCCCGCCGCGCAAAGGCGTGGACGGGCCGCCGGGTTCGCGGGGTCAGCTGCCGGCCATCGAGCTCTGCAGGAGCTGGGCGAAGTCCATCGTGTCACTCGCGCTCGGAGGGGTGGTCGCGACCGGGGTCCCGTAGTCGGAGTAGGACGCCGTCGCGGTGCACTGGCCGGCCTTGGTCGCGAACTGCTGGACCTGCTTGACCAGCAGCAGGTCGGCGGTGACCCAGATCTCGATGTGCTCGGTGGTGATGCCGGCGGTCGTGAACTGCCGCTGGAGGCCGTCGACCTGCTCCTTGGTCAGCCCCTGGGCGGCAGCCTGGGTGAGGTCGGCCGCCGCGAGGTCGCCGGCGTACTTGGTGGTCTGGACGCCGTTCACGCGCTCGGTCCCGGCCTTGCTGACCTTGCCGGAGGCGATCAGCGCCTGCATCGAGGCGACCGGGTCGGCGTTCTGCAGCTGGTTCTTGAGGCCTTCGCCCGCGGCGCCCATGGTCTTGGCGAGGTTCGCGTAGTCGTACTTGATCCAGTGTGCGCCGCCGAGCTGATTGGCGAACCCGTCGCCCATGTTGATGTACATCGCGTCGCTGAGGTAGCGGGCGGTGAAGGTGCCGTCCCCGCCGAACTTGGCGGCGGCCTTGGCCATCGCGTCGGCGGTCCCGGTCAACTCGCCTTGCAAGCCGTGGTCCCAGGAGATGGCGCCCTTCATGCTGGTCTTCGCGGCACCGACCTCGGTGACCGCGTCGACCTTGGCGGACTTGGCCGCGCTGGTCTTCTCCCCCGCCAGCTTGAGCAGAGCGGCGGGCGTCAGCTCGGCAGCCTGCCCGGTGGCCGCCGAGCCGCTGCCCGCGGCGCTCGGGGCCGCCCCGTTGTCGCCGGTGACCTTGGTGCCGCAGCCGGTGGCGGTGGCGGTCAGTGCGACCACGGCAGCCGTGGCAGCGAGGAACGTACGTCCGGTCCTGATCATCTGGTCTCTCCCCCTGGATACGACCCGGGTGCGGCTTCTCCCCGCCCGGTGGTGCCGGGTCCAACTCCGTGCGGACTCTAACCGATCACTGCGCCGGCCCGGCACCGAGTTTGCGCGCACCTGCGGAGGAGGCGTTCAGCGGTGGGCAAGACAGCCCGGTGCCGAACGGACACCGAGCTGGCAGAGATCGAGACGTCCCCCAACGCCCCGCCCCGGCTGTGTGCGTCCAGGCCGTACATCCACCCAGCCGAGGTGACGAGGCGGGTCGCCCGGTTCCGGGGAGCGCACAGGCCGGACACTCCCCGGAACCGGGCGGGTGTTCAGCGGCCCTGGCCCGAGAGGGCGGCGGCGACCTGGCGGGCCTGGTTGTCCGCGCCCAGGGCGTTGGGGTGGACGAAGGTGCACGTCTCGCCGTTGCCTGGGATGTCGCGGCAGAAGCCGGCCGGCGGATCGGTCTGGTCACCGTCGCCGGTGAGGTCGTCCTTCACGCCGTACATCCACTTCTGCTCGCCCGCGCAGACCCCGTGGTCGACGCTGGAGGAGTAGGTGTCGACGTACGTCGCGCCGGCGTCGGCGGCGTGGTCGGCGATCAGCTGGTTGAGTCGCCGCTCCAGGCCGTCGAGCCAGGGCATGTCGCCCTTGGCGACGGTGCCCAGCTGCCGCCACACGCCCCACGTGCAGCCGGAGCTGGTGGGGACGATCGCCGGGTAGCCGACGGCGAGGACCCGCGCGTTGGGTGCCCGGTCGTGGATCGCGTTCATCATCTCGCCGTACTCGTGGTCGAGTTGGGCGAACTTGGCGTCCAGCCAGGCCTTGCCCTCGCCCTGGGTGTAGTGCTTCGTGCACGGGGTGCCGAAGCCCAGCGTGGTCAGTCCGCGCTCCAGGCACTGGGTCACGATCTCGCCGAAGCCGAGGGTGTTCCCGCCGATGCCGACGCTCACGACGTCCGTGGTCGGGCTGAGCGCGTCGAGTTGCGCGGGCTTGGCCGGCCAGCCGCCGGGCGGCGGGGTGGTCGGCGGGCCGAGCAGCTTGTGGGAGGGCTGCGGGGCCAGGATCCCGTCGTGCACCTCGGCCGCGCCGCACGTCACGTCCGTGAGGTCCAGCCCCAACTCGGCGGCGACCTGGTGCGGGTAGTTCCGGTAGGAGCGGCCGCAGCCGTCGCTCGCGTCCCAGGGGCGGACGAACACGTTGGCGCTGTACGAGTCACCGAGCGCGACATAGCTCGGCACGGCGCGGACGCCCGGCCGCGCCGCGGCGCTCGGGACGAACACCGACAGGGTGGCAGTGAGGGCGGTCGCGGCGGCCACGGCCGTACGGACGGTGGCGGGCAGACGGGTGCGGAACACGCTGAGGATCCCTTCACGCAGGCACACCGGGTACCACGAGCGGCCCCGGCGTCGTTGCGCAGCGTATTCAGATCCATGCTGTCTGTATACGATCCCTGCGACTGTTCACCCGACCGAGTGGAATCCCGGGACCCAGCCGAGCCCCCGTCGACGACAGCACCGCCCCAGCTCACGATGCGCCAGGACCACCCCGCAGGGTGCTCTGACAGGTATTCAGGGGAAAGCACCGGTCGGACGGTCCCGGCGCGGGCCTGCGGGCGGACGCGTCACGCAGCGCGCTTCGGCACAGTCGGCCGCCGCGCGCAGCCGCAGGCCGACCGGCTCACCCAAAGCATCGCCGCACGCTCCCCCAGTGCGCCGACCGGTAGGCAACGCAAGGCTCAAGTGAGGCCCCACCGCGAGCAGTTGGAGCCGGTCACCACCGGCCCGGCGGCGAGAACCTCGTCGGCGTCGGACTCGGCTCACGGCTCGCCAGCACCAAGAGCCGGCGCGCGACGCTGACCCCGGGTCCGTGGCGTGCTCCGGGCGGCGACCGGCCGTAGCAGGGTCCGGGGTGTCAGTGGTGGGCGGTCATGTGGGCGAGGGTCTGTTCGGCGCTGTCGGGGGCGAAGGCTCCGTCGATGCCTTCGGCGGCGCCCTCGGCGGCTGCGACGGAGCGTGGCAGGAGGATGTTCTCGTAGGCGGTGACGGCGGCGTCGAGGTCGTCGTGGTCGATCAGGGCCCGGGCGAGGTCGGCGCCGTCGCGCATGGCGAGGTTGGCGCCCATGCCGGAGAACGGCGACATCAGGTGGGCGGCGTCGCCGAGGAGGGTGACGCCTCGGGTGTGGGTCCAGGCGTGGGGAACGGGCAACGCGTACAGGGGGCGGTTGACGTACCCGGTGTCGGTGTCGGTGATGTAGCCGAGCAGCGACGGCGCCCATCCTGCGAAGCGGTGGAGGAGTGCGGCCCGGACGGCGGCGGGGTCGGCGAGGTCGATGCCGGCCCGGCGGTGCCAGTCCTCGGGGGTGCGCATGCCGACGTAGGTGCGGATGTGGCCGCCGCTGTTGCGCTGGGCGACGAAGCCGAGGTTGTCGTCGAGGGCCATCATGGTGCCGTCGCCGGTCAGGGCGGCCAGGTCGGGGTGGCGGGTGTCGGCGTCGTTGAGGCCGGTCTCGACGAAGGTGACCCCGGTGTAGACGGGTTCGGCGTCGCTGAGCAGGCGCCGCACCCGAGACCAGGCGCCGTCGCCGCCCACCAGCAGGTCGGACTCGACGGTGTCGCCGCCCGCGAAGTGGAGGCGGTGGCGACCCTCGCCGAGGGGCTCGGCGCGCTCCAGCTTGCGGCCCCACTGCACCGTGCCCGGGGCGAGGGAGTCGAGCAGGAGGTCGCGGAGCTGGCCGCGGTCGATCTCGGGGTTCCCGGGTCCGCCGCCGGGCGGTGCGGTGTCCAGGACGACGGCGCCGTCCCGGTTCACCAGGCGCATCTGCTCGCCTTCGGGGCGGGCGAGGGCGGTGAAGGCGTCCCACAGGCCGGCGGCGCGCAGGGCGTGCTGGCCGCTGTCGGGGTGCATGTCGAGGGTGCCGCCCTGGCTGCGGGCCGTGGGCGAGGCGTCGAGGTCGTAGACGGTGACGCCGATGCCGTGCCGCTGCAGGATCCGGGCCGTCGCCAGGCCGGCCGGTCCGGCGCCGATGACCGCGATACGGGCGGTGGCGGGGTTCATGGTGAGGCTCCTCGGTTCGCGATGCTTCGGGCCCGCGCCGCGGGCGGCAGCGAAGGGCGGCCGGGACGACCCGGCGTCCCTCCGCTGCCACGAAAGCACACCCATCAAGAAAGTGCAACGATGCAACTTTTTGAGTGGAACAGCTTTCTGTATGATGGCGGCATGACGACTCCCCCGGGCCGCCGCGAGCGGAAGAAGGCCGCCACCCGGCAGGCACTCGCCGACGCCGCCCTCGACCTCTTCCTCGCGCACGGCTACGACGCGGTGACCCTCCACGCCGTCGCCGAGGCCGCCGACGTGTCCACCACCACGCTCCTCAAGCACTTCCCGAGCAAGGAGGCCCTGGTCTTCGACGAGGAGGCCGACCAGGAGGCCGCGCTCATCGCCGCCGTCCGGGACCGCGCGCCCGGCACCACCATCCCCCAGGCCCTGCGCGAACACGTCAAACGCGTCCGCATCCACGCCGCGGGCTCCGACGCCCGGTTCACCCGGTTCCTCGACCTGGTCCGCGAGACCCCCGCGCTCAGCGCCTACGCCCACCGCATGTGGATGCGCCACGAGGACGCCCTCGCCCACGCGATCGCCACCGACACCGGCGCCCCGCCCGGCGACCCGCGCAGCGCCGCCCTCGCCCACTTCGCGCTGGAGACCTCCGCCCTCGCCCAGCGCGCCGCCGATCCCGACCAGGCCGTGGACACCGCCTTCGACCTCCTCGAAAACGGCTGGCACCACCCCACCACCCGCCCCTGACCCAGCAGCGAAACGGCACCCCCGACCGGCAAGCCAACCAGCCGCAGGCCGGAACGGTCCTCCGGCACCTGTTCCCTCTCGACAGCCCCGGTCCCAGCAGGTCGATCGCTCCGCGGGTGACGGACGGCGAGGCGGGGCCCGGTCCGGCGGTAGGCCGCTCACGGGATGGCAAAGGCCCGTCATCCTGCCAGCCGTAGCCCACCGGGCCCCCGTGGGCGATCGCCCGCCGTGGGCGTCACCAGGGCACGGGGCCTGCGTCCTCGAAGAACTGGCCGGTCGGGCCGTCGTCGGGCAGGGTCGCGAGGGTGATGGCGATGGCGGCGCCCTGTTCGGGGGTGCGGATGCCGCGGAAGCCGTTGAGGTCGGTCGCGACGTAGCCGGGGCAGGCGGCGTTGATCAGGATGTTCGTGCCGCTCAACTCCCGGACGTACTGGAGGGTGACGGCGTTCAGGAACGTCTTGGACGGCGAGTACGCCGCGGCGACCGGACCGACCGTCTGCTCACCGGCGCCCGCTGCCTGCCGGGTGAGGGAGCCGACGCTGCTGGACATGTTCACGATCCGCGGGGAGGCGGAGCGTCGCAGCAACGGCAGCATCGCGTTGGTGACGCGGATGACGCCGATCACGTTGGTCTCGACGACCGTCCGGATGGTGGCGGCATCGACCCGGGTGGGTTCCTGGGGCATGCCGCCGGTGATGGCGGCGTTGTTGACGAGGACGTCGAGGCGCCCGGCCTGTTCCTCGATCAGTCGGGCGGCGGCGGTCACGCTGGCGTCGTCGGTGACGTCCAGGGGTACGCCGAACGCGTCGATGCCGGCCGCGCGGAGCTTCTCCACCGCGGTCTTGCGGCGCAGGTCGTCGCGGGCGCCGACGCCGACGCTCCAGCCGAGGGCACCGAGGCCCGCGGCGATCTCGTAGCCGATGCCCTTGTTCGCGCCGGTGACCAGCGCAATCGTTCGTTCGCTCATGGGGACCATGCTGCCCTCGCGGCCCGGCGGGGGTCCAAGACCGATCGGGTGGGCTGAGATACCGTCAGGGTATTGATCGGGGGTAGCGTGGCCGGATGGAGACCCGGGAACTGCGCTACTTCGTCGCTGTCGCTGAGGAGTTGCACTTCGGACGGGCCGCGCAGCGGCTCGGGATCGCGCAGCCGCCGCTGTCGCGGGCCATCCAGCAGCTCGAACGTCGGCTCGGGGCCGTCCTGTTGGACCGCAGCAGGCGCAGTGTCGCGTTGACCGAGGCGGGCTCGGTGCTGCTGGCCGAGGGCCGGGCGGCCCTCGACGCGGTCGATGCGGCCGAGCGCCGTACCCGCCGTGCCGCCCTCTCGGCGACCGGCCGGCCCGGCCTGGTCCTGGTCACGAAGGCCAGCGCGTCCAGCGAGCTGCTGGCGAGACTGCTGGCCGCGTACGCCGCCGAACCCGGCGCGGTCCCCGTCGACGTCATCCTGTGCGGCCCGGCCGAGCAGGGACGGCTCCTGCGCGAGGGCCGCGCCGACGTGGCGCTGCTGCACCGTCCGTTCGACTCGACGGCCGGGCTGCACACCGAGGAACTCAGCACCGAGGGCCAGGTCGTGGTCCTGCCGGCCGGGCATCCGCTCACCGCCCGGGCTCACGTGCACCTGGCCGACATCACCGACCTGCCGGGCCTGCCCCTGCCGCGCTGGCCCGACCCCGACGGCAGCTACCCGCCCGGCCCCGGCCCCCAGGTCCGCGACCACGCCCAGCTGTTGCAACTCGTCGCACTCGGCCGGGCCTGCGCGGTCTCACCGGAGTCCTGCCGGACCCAACTCCACGCCGACCTCGCCGCCGTCCCCGTCCTGGACGCCCCGTCGGTCACCACCGTGATCGCCTGGCCACCGCACAGCCGCTCCCGAGCCGTCGCCGGACTCGTCCGCACCGCGACGCAACTCCGGTAGCCCCGAACGGCGTTCGCCCACACCTGTTCCAGCGGTGGACGGATCGGGCGATACCGGTACCCATCGGTCTCCCGGGAGGCACGGACGGACGATAGCCTTGGTCGGCCGGGGAAGTGAGCAAGCCGGCCTACCCCGGGGAGAACGAGAGTGGCGGAGGACGGGCAGGGTCAGGACCTGGTCGGGCGGTTGCGCGAGACGGAGCTGCTGACCGCGGCGCTGGCCCGGGCCGAGGGTGCCGGGGGTGGCTCCGCGGTGCTGTTGCGGGGTGACGCCGGCGTCGGCAAGAGCACGCTGCTGGCCTGGGTGGAGCGCGCGGCCCGCGAGCGGGGATTCACCGTGCTGCGGGCGGTCGGCAACGACGCGGAGACCGACTTCGCGTTCGGGGCGCTGCACCAAGCGCTCTGGTCTCTGCTCCAGCGCTCCGGCACCCCGTCCGACCCCCAGCACGCAGCCCTCGCCCTGTCCGACCCCCAGCGCGCAGCCCTCGCCCTGTCCGACCACCAGCGCGGCGCCCTGGAGAGCGCGCTCGGCGCGCGGGCCGGGACGCCGAGCGGCTTCGCCGTGGGGGCCGCCACGCTGGCGCTGCTGGACGGGGCGGCGCAGGCCGCCCCGGTGTTGCTGGCCCTCGACGACCTGCACTGGGTCGACTCGTCGAGCGCAGCGGTCTTCGCCTTCCTGGGTCGGCGCTGCGCCGAGCTGCCCCTGGTGATCGTCGGGGCCAGCCGCCCCGGCGGCCCGGCGGCGCAGACGTGGTCGGCCGAACCGGTCGAGGTGGCGGCCCTGTCCCCGGCGGATGCGACCCTGCTGCTGAGGGTCTGTTACCCCGAGCTGGCGGCGGCGACCACGGACCGGGTCCTGGCAGAGGCGGCCGGGAACCCGCTGGCGCTGGTGGAATTGCCCCGGCAACTGGCCCAGGCCCAGCGGCGGGGTCTCGTCCCGCTGCCGGACCGCCTCCCGCTGGGGCGTGATCTGGAGCGGCTGTTCGCCGAGCGGCTGGGCGCGGCGACGCCGGAAGCCGCGCGGCTCCTGCTGATGGGCGCGCTGGCGACCGGTGCGGACTTCAGCAGCCGGGTGCTGCCGAGGGTGGGTGAGGGCGAGGGTCTTCGGGACGCCCTGGAGCGGATCGAGGCGGATGGCCTGGCCCGGCTCGACGCCGGTGGGCGGCTGGTGTTCCGGCACCCGCTGGTCCGCACCGCCGTGATCGCGGCGGCCTCGGACGCCCAACGGCGGGAGGCCCACCGGGCGCTGGCCGACTCCCTCGCGCCGGAGGACCCCCGGCGGCTGGTCCACGAGGCCTCGGCCGCGCAGGTGCCGGAGGAGGGCCTCGCGCAGCGGCTCCAGGAGGTCGGCCGCGGGCTGGCCCGCCGCGGCGGTGACGCGGAGGGGGCGCTCCTGCTCGAACGCGCCGCCGCGCTCAGCCCCGATCCGGCCGACCGCGCTCGCCGGCTCGCCTGGGCCGCGGTGATGGCGGCCCGGGGCGGTCAGCTGCGGCACAGCGCCGCCCTGGTCGAGGAGTTGAAGGCCGGCCCGGTGCCGGAGGACGTCGCGCCGCTGTTCGCGTACGCGGTGGTCTACGCCGACCAGAGCCACCACATCGACTTCGCGTCGTCCACCGCTCTGCTGCCCGGGGTCCTCGACGCGCTGACGGCGCCCGGCGCCGACACCTTCGGGCTGGTCGAACAGGCCTACTTCAAGCTGCTGCTGGCCGCCACGTACACCGACGACCCCTGGGCGTGGCGGGCGCTGGAGCGGCACCGGGAGAACGTCTCCGAGGCGGGCCGGCTCTGCCTGCGGGCCTGGACCGACCCGGGCCCGGGGGTCTTCGAGGCGCTGCGGGCGGTGACCGTGGGCATGACGCAGGAGCAGGAGGCGGGCGCGGCCTGGCTCCTGCTGTGGACCGCCTCGGCGCTCGACAGCCCGGAGAGCGACCTGTGGCGGCGCTCCACCGGGCTGCACGGCTACGCCACCCAGGGCTCGGTGGCCAAGGCCAGGTGCCACCAGGACTACCTGCTCGGGCGCTGGGACCAGGCCGAGGTGTGCCGCCGCGAGGCCGAGAGCGCGGACGAACTCGGCTACCACTGCAACGCCTTGATGTTCCGTCAGTACTACGCGCACTTCCTGGCCGCGCGGGGCGACGAGGCCGGGCTGCACGAGGTCGAACGGATCATCAGGCCGGCCGCGACCCGCGCCCGGATGCGGTTCGTGCTCGACCGGCTGGCCCACCTACGCGGTCTGGCCGCGCTCGCCCACGGGCGGTACGAGGAGGCGTACGCGCACTTCGGGGAGCTCACCCCGCCCGGCCGTCCGCTGGACGGCCCGCCCTGGCGCCACGCGCTGGTCCTCGACCTGGTGACGGCCGCCGTGTACACGGGACGGCGCGCGGAGGCCCGGGCGCAGGCCGCGGCGGGGCGGGCCGCGGGCTCCGCGGAGATCTCCGGCCGGCACGCCTTCCTGCTGGCGGCCGCCACCGCCCTGGCCGCCGACGACGAGGACGCCGAGGCCGCCTACCGGGCCGCGTACGCCGTGCCGGGCGCGGAGAGTTGGGTCTTCGAGCTGGCCCGGCTGCGGCTCGCCCACGGCTCGTGGCTGCGCCGCCGCAACCGGCCCGGGGCCCGGGAGGCGCTGCGGGCGGCGCGCCACGTGTTCCTCCGGCTGGAGGCCGGTCCCTGGGTGCAGCGGTGCGAGGAGGAGTTGCGGGCCGCCGGCGAGCAACTGGCGCCGTCGCCGGGCGCGGTGGCACCGGAGACGGCGGGGTTGACCGCGCAGGAGCTGCGGATCGCCCGGCTGGCCGCCACCGGCCTGAGCAACAAGGAGATCGGCCTGCTGCTCCGGCTGTCGCCCCGGACGGTCGGCGCGCACCTGTACAAGGTCTTCCCCAAGCTCGGCATCACCTCGCGGGCCGCCCTCGCGCTCGCCCTCGGCGACGACTGACCGTGCTCTCCGTGCACCCGGCCGGTCCCGGGGTGCACCGCGGCAGCCGGGCAGTCAGATGACCTAAGCCGCCCGCCGGCCCCCGGATCAGGCTGGCGTCCTGGGAGTGCAACGGAAGGGCGGCCCGATGGATGTGCAGGTGACGACGGGGTCGGTTCCGGACGCGGAGAAGGCGGAGTTCTGGGGCGGCGCGGTGTCGCGGACGCTGGTGCCGGTGGAGGTCGTCCCGCGCGCCGGGCGGCCGTTCGACGGGCGGCTGACGGCGCACCGGCTCGGGTACGTCCGGATCTCGACGCTGGAGGCGGACTCGGTGCGGGTCTCCCGTACGGCGGCGTTGATCGCCGGTTCCCCGCGGGCCGAGCCGCAGGTGGGGGTCGGGGTCCAGGTCGCGGGCCGGGCCGTGCTGGAGCAGGACGGGCGCCGGGCGGAGGTGCCGGAGGGCGGGCTGGTCCTGTACGACACGGCGCGGCCGTACGCGGTCGACTACCCGGAGCGTTTCCGTACCCACCTGTTCCACCTGCCGCGCCGGCTGCTGGGCGTGCCCGAGCGCGAGCTGCGGCAGGTGGCGGGTACGGCCGTCGGCCCGGCGGAGGGGTGCGGGCCGGTGCTGCTGCCGTTCCTCGGCACCCTCGCCACGTCCGCGCACGCCTACCCGGCCCCGGTCGGTGACCGGCTGGCCGGAAGCGTCGCCGACGTGGTGAGCACGCTCGTGGCCCAACTGGCCGCCGTGCGGGCGGCCGAGCAGCCCGGCGCCCGGAACGGCCACCTGGTCCGCCGGGTGCGGGAGCACATCGACCACCACCTGTGCGACCCGGAGCTGTCGCCCGAGTCGATCGCCCGGGCCCACCACGTCTCCGTGCGGTACCTGCACCGGCTCTTCGAGGACGAAGGGGTGACGGTGAGCCGGCTCGTCCAGCGGCGTCGACTGGACGCCTGCGCCCGGGAGTTGGGACGCCGCAGCCGGACCGCCCCGACCGTGTCGGCGATCGCCCAGCGGTGGGGCTTCGTCAACCCGACCCATTTCAGCCGGGTCTTCCGGGCCGCGTACGGCGTCTCGCCGCGCGAGTGGCGCGAGCTCAGGGCCGCGGAGGCCGGCTGACGGTCCGGGCGCTGCGGCCGGGGCGATTTCCTCCTGCGGTTCTTCCTGGTCCGGGGCGGTGCACGGCGATGGGATGGTCCGGTCCGTCCGAGAACCCGCCCGAGGAGTGCCGATGCCCGTCGTTCTCGACACCGCCCCGGTTCCGACCGCCGAACGAGCCGAGTACTGGCACGAGGCGGTCTCCCACACCTTCATCCCGCTGGACGTGTCGCTGCTGGAGAGCGCGCCCGCCGCCGCGACCATCACCAGCCGGCGCGTGGGCGCCCTGCAGGTCTCCCGGGTGCAGGCCGGTCCGCAGCAGGTGGTGCGCAGCGCCGGCCTGATCGCCGGCGGCGGCGAGGACCACCTCACGCTGGCGCTCCAGCACCGCGGGACCGCCCGGCTCGCGCAGGACGGCCACCAGGTGCTGCTCCGGCCGGGCGGTTTCGCGATCTCCGACGCGGGGCGGCCGTTCACCAAGGAGTTGTCGGAGCCGTTCGACTTCACGGCCTTCCACTGGCCGCGCGCCGCCGTGGGCGTGTCCGACGAGGACCTGCGGGTGCTCACGGCGACGGCCTTCGACACCGGCAGCGGCACCGCGGCGTTGGTGTCCGCCTACCTGCAGAACCTGGCTCGCTCGGCCGACTCGCTCGAACCGGCCGTCGCGGGCCGACTCGCCACCACGGCCCTGGACCTGCTCGCGGTGCTCGCCGACGAGCGCCGCGGCCGGTCGGTGCCGGACGCGCCGGAGGCGGCCGGTGTCGCGCTGGCGCGGGTGAAGGACCACATCCTGCGCCACCTCGGTGACCCCGACCTGTCGCCGGAGCGGATCGCCGCGGCCAACCACCTGTCGGTGCGGTACCTGCACAAGCTCTTCCACTTCGAGAGCCTGACGGTGGCCCGCTGGATCCAGCGGCAGCGGCTGGACATGGCCCGGCGGGACCTGGCCCGCCCGACGGCGGGTCAGCTGACGGTGGCGGCGGTCGCGGGCCGGTGGGGGTTCGTGAGCGCCAGTCACTTCAGCCGGGCCTTCCGGTCCGCCTACGGCGTCTCCCCGAGCGAGTGGCGCGAGGGCGTCAGGTACGGCGTCGCCGCCTGACCGACGGCCTGTCGGATCACGGCTGCGCACGACCGATGGTCTGTCAGATCGCGGGCGGGGTATGACCGACGGTCTGTCGGATCGCCGGAGCCTCAGTCGAAGTGGGTGGGCGGGGCGGGTGTCCCTACGGCGAGGGCTGCGAGCGCGGTCCGGGCCAGCTCGACCAGGTCGGCGGGGACGCGGTCCTCGAAGGTGAGGACGGTGCGGTACTCGGCCCCGGCCTCGTCGTGCTCCCCGAGGTGGACGAGGGCGTGGGCCAGGTGGAGGTGGGCCTTGGCCGCCACCCGGTGGTAGCCGCGCAGCTCGAGCTGCCCGCGGGTCGGGCGCAGGGTGTCGACCGCCTCGGCCCAGTGGCCGCGGTTCAGGTGCACGAGGGACACGTAGTAGGTGGCGATCAGCCGGGTGAGACCCCGCACGCTCTCGGGTATGCGGTCGGCGTAGTGCGGATCGGCGAGGACCGTCAGGACCTCCCGGTGGGTCTCGATCGCCTCCTCGAAGCGGCCGGCCATCTCCAGCAGCCGCAGGCTCAGGTTGCAGGCCGGGAGGTAGCCGTTGACGTCGTCCACCGCCATGAAGAGGTCCATGGCCAGCCGGCAGTGGTCGGCAGCGGAGGAGGTCGCGCCGACGGCGGCGTCCAGCACGCAGAACCGGTTGTGCGCCCGGGCTTGCTGGGTCAGGTCGCCGCAGGCCCGGGCCAGGTCGAGCGCCTGCGTCGCGGCGGCGACCGCGTCCTCGTACCGGCCCTCGCACACCCAGTACGCCCAGGCGAGGTCGTTCAGGTGGCCGGCCTGGTGCGCGGGTTCGCCCAGGGCGGCGGCCGCCCGGGCCGCGGCGTCGAAGACCTCGATCCAGTGGTCCGCGGACACCCAGTTGTCGGAGACCAGGCACATGGCCGCACCGATCTCGTCGACCGCGGCGTGCTCGCCGAGTTCGGCGGCCTCCCGGAAGGCGGCCAGCCAGTTGGCGCGCTCCGCCTTGAGCCAGCCCATGGCCTGCTCGGGGCTCGCCAGGGCGGCCGGTTGCCCGCGGTCCGGGGCCGGCGCGCCGTGGCCCGGTTCGTGCCACCGTCCGGCGGTGGCGGCGGTGTCGAGCAGCCAGCTGCGCAGCCGGCTGCCGGAGGCGGCCGACCGCGCCTCGCCGTCCTCCTGGCGCAGCTGCGCCCTGGCGTACAGGCGCAGCAGGTCGTGCAGGCGGTACCGGTCTTCCCGATGGGTCATCAGCAGGCCCGCCTCGAGCAGTTCCTCCAGCAGGTCCTCGGCGTCGAACGGGGAGACCTGTGCGAGGACGGCTGCCAACGGGATGCTGAAGTCCGGCCCGGGGATCAGCGACAGCAGCCGGAACATCCGGGCGGCCGCCGGAGCGAGGCGTGAGTAGGACAGCGAGAAGGCGGAGTTGACGCGCAGGTCGCCCGCGCTGAGCGAGTCCAGCCGGCGGTCCTCGTCGGTGAGCCGGGTGGCCAGCCGCTGCAGGCTCCAGTTCGTGCGGGTGGCGGCCCAGTTGGCGGCGACGCGCACGGCGAGCGGCAGTTGGCCGCACAGCTCGGCGATCGTCCGGGCCGCGTCGGGTTCCGCGTCCACCCGGGCGGCGCCGACCACCGCACGCAGCAGGGAGCCGGACTCCTGCGGATCGAGTGCGGGCAGTTCCACCCGCCGCACCCCCTCCAGGCCGGCCATGGTGTGACGGCTGGTCACCACCACCAGCAGCCGCCCTTCGCGCGGCAGCAGGGGGCGGACCTGGGACTCGTGGCCGGCGTTGTCCAGGACCAGGACCCCGTGGACCTTGCCCGCGGCTGCCTGGTAGCGCGCGAGGCGTTCCTCGGGGCTCAGCTGGACCAGGTCCTGGTCACCCGCGCCCCAGGCCGCCAGCAGGCGCAGCACCGCCTCCTGCGGCGACAGCGGCTGCGCGTCCAGCCCCTGCAGGTCCAGCAGGAAGGCCCCGTCGGCGAGTTCCGGCGCGAGCTGTTCGGCCAGCCGGACGGCCAGCGAGGTCTTGCCGCTGCCCGGCGCGCCGAACACCACCGCCACCGGCGGTGCCGCGCTCCCCTCGTCCGCCGCGCTCCGGTGGGCGAGTTCGCGCAGCGCGGTGAGCTCCGCCCGCCGACCGACGAAGTCGCGGACGCCGCGGGGCAGCGCGCAGGGCGGGGCGGTGACGGCGGCCGCGGGCCGGTGGCCGGTGCGGCCGGTGCGGGCGACGGCCAGGAGTTCGGCGTGCGCGGCCTCGTCCAGCGCGAGGCCCTGGGCGATCGCGGTGACGGTGCCGCGCTGCGGACGCAGGCTCCGGCCGCGTTCCATGTCGCCGATCGCGCGCCCCGAGACGCCGGAGGCCTCCGCCAGCTCCTCGATCGTCAGACCGCGGGCCTGCCGGAGCTCCCGCAGCAGCCGGCCGAACCGCGTCCCGCCCTCGTCACTCATCGCACTCCAGCCCGTTCCGCCGTGGTCTTCCGGACCATTCTTACCGTCCCGGAGGAGATGGACGAAACGATCGAGTGCGCGGAGCGGCTGGAAGGTGTGCGCCGTCGGGACAGTCCCCCACCTGCACGTTCCTAGCCTGGTGAGCACCAGTCAGAACGACGAGATCCGAAGGTGATCACCATGTCCGAGCAGCAGGGCGTCGGCGCCGGCCCGACCCTGGAGCCCGAAGCCCAGGCCTTCGCCGAGGCCACCGCGAACCCGCCGTACCTCTTCGAACTGGCCCCGGCCAAGGGCCGCGAGGCGGTCGACCAGGTGCAGTCCGGCGAGGTCGCCGCGCCGGAGACCGACGAGGAGTGGGTCGAGGTGGCGGGCGGCCCGACCGGCTCGGTCCGCGCCCGGATCGTGCGCCCGGCCGGTGCCACCGGTCCGCTCCCCGTCGTCCTCTACATCCACGGCGCGGGCTGGGTGTTCGGCAACGCCCACACCCACGACCGCCTGGTGCGCGAGCTGGCCGTCGGCGCGCACGCCGCGGTCGTCTTCCCGGAGTACGACCTGTCACCCGAGGCCCGCTACCCGGTCGCGATCGAGCAGAACTTCGCGGTGGCCCGCTGGGTGGTGACCGACGGGGCCACCAAGGGGCTGGACGCCACCCGCTTCGCCGTGGCCGGTGACTCCGTGGGCGGCAACATGAGCGCGGCGCTCACCCTGATGGCCAAGGAGCGCGGCGGCGTCCCGCTGGTGCTGCAGGTGCTGTTCTACCCGGTCACCGACGCCGCCTTCGACACCGACTCCTACCACCGGTTCGCGACCGGCTACTTCCTGCGCCGCGACGGCATGCAGTGGTTCTGGGACCAGTACACCACCGACCCCGCCCAGCGCGCCGAGATCACCGCCTCCCCGCTGCGCGCGACCGTCGAGCAGCTCACCGGACTGCCGCCGGCGCTGGTCATCACCGGCGAGGCCGACGTGCTGCGCGACGAGGGCGAGGCGTACGCGGTGAAGCTGCGGCAGGCCGGCGTGCCGGTCACCGCCGTCCGGTTCCTCGGCACCATCCACGACTTCGTGATGCTCAACGCGCTGCGGCCGTCGAGGTCCGCGCAGGGCGCCATCACGCTCGCGGTCCAGACGCTCCGCGAGGCGCTCCACCAGGACACCCCCGGCACCCTGAAGGAGTCGGAATGACGAACGACACTCCCACCGTGGTGCTGGTGCACGGCGCGTTCGCCGACGCCTCCAGCTTCGCGCGGGTCATCCCCGCGCTGCTGGCCGACGGCCTGCAGGTGGTGGCACCGGCCGTGCCCAACCGCAGTCTGACCGGCGACGCCGCGTACCTCGCCTCGGTGGTCCGGCAGATCCCCGGCCCGGTCGTGCTGGTCGGCCACTCCTACGGCGGCGCCGTGATCACCGTCGCCGGCGCCGAGGAGAACGTCAAGGCGCTGGTGTACCTGGCGGGTTACGCGCTGGAGGAAGGGGAGAGCCTGGGCGCGCTGCAGGGCCGCTTCCCCGCCTCGGAGCTCGCGGACGCGCTGGTGTACCGGCCGTTCCCGCTGGAGGGCGGCGGCGAGGGCACCGACGTCTCGGTCGAGACCGACCGCTTCCCGGCGATCTTCGCCGCCGACGTGGACCCGGCGCTGGCCCGGGTCCTCGCGGTCTCGCAGCGCCCGCTCGCCGCCGCGGCCTTCGCCGAGGCCGCGCCGGTCGCCGCGTGGCGGACCAAGCCGTCCTGGGGGCTGGTCTGCACCGCCGACCGGACCATCAACCCCGAGGTCGAACGGTTCGGCTACCGGCGGGCCGGGATGACCACCGTCGAGGCCGACTCCTCGCACCTGGTGATGCTCTCCCGGCCCGAGCAGGTCGCCGACCTGATCCGCACCGCCGTCCGCTCCGTCACCGCCTGACCGGGAGAACCCATGACCAGCCAGCCCCGACTCCACCAGCACGGCCCCGAGGTCCACGCGTTCGGCACCGTCACGCAGTTGCCGATCGCGCTGGCCCACGACGCCCGGCAGTACTCCTGCCAGCGGCTCAACCGCATCCTCGCGGACACCCAGTTCCTGTACGCCCTGTACAAGAAGCACCACTGGGGCGCGCACGGCCCGACCTCGTACCAGCTGCACCTGCTGTTCGACAAGCACGCCCAGGAGCAGCTGAACCTGGTCGACGTGCTCGCCGAGCGGGTGCAGAGCCTGGGCGGCGTCGCCGTGGGCGATCCCCGCCACGCCGCCGAGATCACCGGCGTGCCGCGTCCGCCGGACGGGGTCGAGGACGTGCCCGCGATGCTCTCGCGGCTCCTCGACGCCCACGAGACGATCCTGGCCGAGGCCCGCGACGCGGCCGGCCGCACCGCGCAGCTCGGCGACGACGGCACCCAGGACCTCCTGGTCTCCCAGGTCATCCGCACCGGTGAGGCCCAGGTCTGGTTCCTCGCCGAACACCTCGTGGTCACCCCCCGACCCGGGGCGTGACCGGTGGGCGGGGCCCGCCCACCGACGGGCCCCGCCCGCCCTGACCTCCCGTCAACTCCGTTCGAAGGAGACCCCGTTGCCCACCATCCCGACCCGTCGCCGTGCGGGCCGCGTCCTCGCACTGGCGTCGCTGCTCGGTGCCGCCGCCGCCACGCTGGCCCCGGCACAGGCCGTCGTGGCCGCCGATCAGCCCGCGGTCATGGCCGTCGACCGGCAGCCGGAGCACGACAAGCCCACCATCGTGCTGGTCCACGGGGCCTGGGCCGACGCGTCCAGCTGGAACCCCGTGATCAGCCGGTTGGTGAAGGCCGGCTACCCGGTCGTCGCGCCGCCGAACCCGCTGCGCGGCGTCCGGACCGACGCCGAGACCGTCGCCGACTTCGTCGCGACCGTCCCCGGCCCGGTGGTCCTGGTCGGCCACTCGTACGGCGGCATGGTCATCACCAACACCGCCACCCAGACCACCAACGTACGGGCCCTCGTCTACGTCGACGCGTACGTCCCGGACCAGGGCGACACCGTGTTCGCGCTCAACGCGGCGCAGCCCGGCTCCTGCGTCACGGCCGATCCGACGACCTTCCTCGACCTGGTGCCGTACCCCGGCGGACCGGCCGGCGATGTCGACGCGTACCTCAAGTACGCCCCCAACGGCGCCTATCGGGGCTTCGGCCAGTGTTTCGCGAACGGTGTCCCGGCGGCGCAGGCCCGGCTGCTGGCCGCGGGGCAGCGGCCGTTCGCCGTCAGCGCGGGCTCGGAGCCCTCCGGGCCGCCGGCCTGGAAGACCCTCCCGTCCTGGGCGGTCGTCGGGACCGAGGACCAGGTGATCCCGCCGACCGAACAGCTGGCCATGGCACGCCGGGCGGGCTCGCACATCGTGCAGGTCCCCGCCGGACACCTCTCCCTGCTGACCGCCCCCGACACGGTCGCCCGCACGATCACCGAAGCCGCGCAGGCCACCGGCTGACCGGCCGCACCACCCTCACCACCCAGGAGGTACCGTGCCCGGACGCCACCCGCTGCACGACCAGGGTCCCGCTCCCACGGCGCTCCCGCTGGAGGCCCGACTTCTCCTCGGGGAAGGCCAGTTCCTCGACCTGTCGGTGTGCTTCCGGTACTCCCGCGACGCACCCTTCGCCGTGGTCCTGGAGTTCCCCGACTCCGCGGCTCGCAGCGAGGCGTGGAGCTTCTCCCGCGACCTGCTCTGGGAGGGCCTGCACAAGCCCGCCGGCCTCGGCGACGTACGGATCTGGCCACCGTGCGTCTGCCGCGGCCGCGGACAACTGCGGATCATGCTCATCGGCCCCGACGGCACAGCCCTGCTCGGCCTCCCCGCCAGGCCACTGCGCAGCTGGCTCCGCAACGAGAGCTACGCCCTGGTCCCACGCGGCACCGAAGCCGAACTCATCGACTGGGAAGCCGAACTGAGCCACCTCACCGACGACCACTGAGCCTGGTCACCGGATCACCGAGCGGTCACTGACTCGCTCCGGGGAGACAGATGTTGAGGATTCAACTACAGTGTGAGCGTCGGCCCGCCCGGGCCGCCGCGAGAAGGAGGAGTCATGGAGCAGATCGTCGTCGACAACGCCGAGAAGTCGCGGTTCGAGATCCACGTGGACGGCGAGCGCGCCGGCTTCGCGGAGTACCACCGCTCGGGCGACGAGATCGCGTTCATTCACACCGAGGTCGACTCGCGCTTCGAAGGCCAGGGCCTGGCCGGCAAGCTGGCGCGCGCAGCGCTGGACGCGGCCCGCGAGCAGAAGCTCGCCGTGCTGCCCTACTGCCCCTTCATCCGGGGGTGGATCACCAAGCACCCGGAGTACGCCGACCTGGTTCCCGCCTCCCACCGCGCCAGGTTCGGCCTCTGAGCCGACCTAAGTTGGCCCCGAGGCGCAAGCAGCCTCGGGGCCCACGCCACAAACGGTCAGTTCCGGTGCAGGGCGAGCCTGGTGGCCAGACCGCCGCCGACGCCGAGGGCAACGGCCAGCGGCAGCCACCACAGCGGCCAGTGGGCCAGGCCGAGGGCGCCGTCGAGCGACCACTGGCCGGGGCCGGTGGCGGCCAGCACCGCGCCGATGACGATCAGGACGAGCGGGTACTCGAACCCGTCGTGCTGCACCCACAGCCCGTGCGGCCACTTGACGGTGAGGGCGACGGTCATCACGCCCATCACTCCCGCGGCGGCCAGCGGGGTGAGCAGGCCGAGCGCGAGCAGCAGCCCGGCGCCGAGCTGAGTGCCGCCCGCGGCGAGCGCGGTGAGCCGCCCGCCGCGGAAGCCGTCGCCGCGGAACTCCGCGGTGCCGCCGGCCAGTCCGCTGCCGCCGAGGTGGAAGCTGATCTTCTGGACGCCGTGACCCGCGACGAGCAGGCCGGCGACCAGTCGCAGCAGGAGAAGGCCCGTGTTCATGTCGGACTCCGGTGGTTCGGTGCCGGCCGTCAGCCGGCGGCGTGCGGGTTGATCATCGACTGGGCGTAGACGATGCCCATGCCGTAGGCGCCGCCGTGCTCCTTCACCAGGTCCGTCACGGCCACGTAGGTCTCGGCCCGGGCCCAGTCGCGCTGGAGCTCCAGCAGCACCTGCACCCAGGTGACCGGCACGGCCCCGGCGGCGGTCATCCGCTGGAGGGCGTGCTCGTGCGCCTGCGGGCTCACGCCGCCGGAGGCGTCCGCGACCACGTACACCTCGTAGCCCTGCTCCAGCGCCGACAGCGCAGGCAGGACCAGGCAGACCTCGGTCCACAGGCCCGACAGGATGATCTTGCTGCGGCCGGTCGCCTTGACCGCCTCGACCAGGGCCGCATTCTCCCAGGCGTTCATGCTGGTCCGGTCGATGACCTCCTGGTCGGGGAAGACCTCCCGCAGTTGCGGGAGGATCGGACCGGAGAAGGACTCCGCCGCCACGGTGGAGAGCACCACCGGTACGTCGAAGACCTTCGCAGCCTTCGCCAGGCCGACGGTCGAGTTGATGATGGAGGTGCGGTCGCCGCTGCCGGTGCCGAAGAACATCTGCGGCTGGTGGTCCACGAACAGCATCATCGCGTTGTCCGGGGTGAGCAGATCGGGGCTCGGGCCGGCCTGGACGGCGGCGATGTCAGCCATGGTTCTTCTCCTTGGCACGTGAGGGAGTTGACGGATCGTCAGGACGCTCCCGCCGGGTCGACGGGGCGTCACGTCCGGCGACGCTAGTGCGCGTTGCCCGCCCCGGCTGCTCGCTCCGTGCCCGGGGCTGTTCCGACACTGCACCGCCGGCGAACCGCAGCTCAGCCGCCCCGCACCGTGCACTGCGAGGCCATCGGCAGTGCACTGCGAAGGCACTCCGGACACAGTCGCCCGCCTAGGTTCGCCGGGGCGGTCCCACCGGGCCGGCCTGTCAGCGGAAAGGCGAACTCGCCGCGCTAACCCTCGCGGCAGCGCCACGGCCGGCCGCCTGAAACCCCGTGCGGCCGCCCGCCGCGCTCAGTCCGCACTGACCTCCCGCACGCCGAGCCATCGACCGCCACCGCCCGAAGGGAAACCCCCGTTGTCCAGCATGCCCGTCACCGGCATCCGCCCCGGCGCGCCCGACCGGCCCGCCGACCTCGTCCTCCGCAATGCCAAGGTGCACACCAACGACCCGCGTCGCCCCCGGGCGAGCGCGCTGGCCGTCCGGGACGGACTGATCGCCGCGGTCGGTGACGACGCGGACGTCGTCCCGCTGGTCGGCCCCGACACCCGGGTCGTCGACGCGCTCGGTCGCCGGGCCGTCCCCGGACTCAACGACGCACACGTGCACGTCATCCGCGGCGGTCTCAACTACGTGCTGGAGCTGCGCTGGGACGGGGTGCCGACGCTGCGTCAGGCCCTGGCCATGCTCCGGGTCCAGGCGGAGCGCACCCCGCCCGGCCAGTGGGTGCGGGTGGTCGGCGGCTGGTCCGCCGACCAGTTCGCCGAGCGGCGGCTGCCCACCCTGGACGAGCTCAACGCCGCGGCGCCCGACACCCCCGTCTTCGTCCTGCACCTCTACCAGTCGGCGCTGCTCAACCGGGCCGCACTGCGCGCCGCAGGCTTCACCCGCACCACCCCGGACCCGGTCGGCGGCCAGATCGTCCGCGGCCACGACGGCACCCCGACCGGTCTGCTGGTCGCCGCGCCGGGCGCGCTGCTGCTCTACTCCACCCTCGCCAAGGCGCCGACCCTGGACGAGGCCGACCGGGCCGCCTCCACCCGGCACTTCCTGCGCGAGCTGAACCGTTTCGGCCTCACCTCGGCGATCGACGCCGCCGGCGGCTTCCAGTCCTTCCCCGAGAACTACGGCACCGTCATGGAACTCGCCGCCCGCGGCGAACTGACGCTGCGGATCGCCTACCACCTCTTCCCGCAGACCGCCGGACAGGAACTGGACGACCTCACCTGCTGGGTCAGCACCGTCCGCCCGGGCGACGGCGACGCCTGGCTGCGCCTCAACGGCGCCGGCGAGAACCTCACCTGGGCCGCCGCCGACTTCGAGAACTTCACCGAACCCCGCCCGCAACTCGGCCCGTACGAGGCGCAGTTCGAGAAGGCTGTCCGCCTGCTCACGGAGCACGGCTGGGGCTTCCGGCTGCACGCCAGCTACGACGAGACGATCCGCCGCGACCTCGCTGTCTTCGAGCGGCTCGCCGCCGAGGGCCTCTTCCCGCAGGGCAACCGCTGGCTCTTCGACCACGCCGAGACCGTCAGCCCCGACAGCCTCGACCGGATCGCGGCGCTCGGCGGTGCCGTCTCCGTGCAGAACCGCCTCTCCTTCCAGGGCGAGGCCTTCCTCTCCCGCTACGGCGCACCGGTCGCCGCCGAGGCGCCCCCGCTGCGGGCCATGCTGGACCGCGGCCTCACCGTCGCGGCGGGCACCGACGCCACCCGGGTCTCCTCCTACAACCCCTGGGTCGCCCTGCACTGGCTGGTCTCCGGCCGCAACGTCGCCGGACGCCGCCTCGCCGCCGCGCACAACCGGCTCAGCCGCGAACAGGCCCTGGAGCTGTACACCCTGGGCGGCGCCCGGCTGACCGGCGAACAGGACGTCAAGGGCCGCCTGACCGTGGGCAGTTACGCGGACGTCGCCGTGCTCAGTGCCGACTACTTCGCCGTGCCCGAGCCCGACATCCCGCACATCGAGGCCGTCCTCACCGTGGTCGGCGGACGGATCGTCCACGGCACCCACGAGCACCAGGGCCTCGCCCCCGACCTGCCCGCGATCACACCGCCCTGGAGCCCGGTCGCCCGCTTCGGCGGCTACCACGCCACCCCCGCGCCCGGCCCGGGCCTCCGGCAGGCCGAGCTGGTGGCGGAGGCCGCCGCGGCCTCCGACGAGCAGCGCGGCTGGCGCGAAGCACGCGGCCTCGCCCTGCCCGCGCAGGGTGCGGCGCCGCTGGACCCGTGTTTCTTCTGACGACCCGTCACTTCCGAGAGGAACCCGCATGAGCACGCCCGCAGCCGACTCCGGCGCCGTCGACCGGCCGAAGCCGCTTCCCGGCCCGCAGGTCCACGACCGCCATCCGCTGGCCCTGGCCCTGTTCGCCCTCACCGCCGTCAGCGGGCTGATCGACGCCGTGAGCTACCTCGGCCTCGGCCACGTCTTCACGGCGAACATGACCGGCAACGTCGTCGTCATCGGCTTCGCCCTGGCCGGAGCCCCCGGGTTCTCCGTCCTCGGCTCGGTGACGTCGCTCGCCGCCTTCCTGCTCGGCGCGGGACTGGCCGGCCGGCTGGCCGGTCCGCAGCCCGACTCCGGCCGGGGGCGGCGGCTGCGCTCCGCGCTGGCCCTGGAGGTGGCGCTGCACGGCGTGGCGGCCGCGGCCGTCTTCGCCTGGGGCGTGGCCGGGACCGCGCAGTACGTCGTCATCGCGCTGCTCGCGCTGGCGATGGGCATCCGCAACGGCACCGTGCGCGGCCTCGGGGTGCCGGACCTCACGACCACCGTGCTCACCCTCACGCTGACCGGCCTGGCGGCCGACTCCCGCCCGGCCGGCGGCACGGCGCCGCGCCAGCGCCGCCGGATCCTCGCGGTCGTCACCATGCTCGCCGGGGCCGCGCCGGGCGCCGTCCTGGTGCTGCACGGGCAGACCGCGTGGGCGCTGGTGGCCAGCGCGGTGCTGGCCGGCGCCACCGTCCTGCTGTACCGGGAGTAGCCCGGTACAGCAGTCCCCTTCTCCCGCCCGTCCCGCGTCCCTCCCGGAGACCTCATGGCCTCACCGGCTGCCCTGGAACTGTCCCGGTGGCAGTTCGCCGTCACGGCGATCTTCCACATGTCCTTCCCGGCCCTCACGGTCGGCCTCTCCGTGCTGCTCGCCGTCGTGCAGACCGTGTACGTGCGCACCGGCAACCCGCTCTACCAGCAGATCTTCCGGTTCTGGAAGAAGATCTTCGCGGTCGGCTTCGGCCTCGGCGTCGTCGCGGGCACCGTGATGACCTTCGAGTTCGGCCTCAACTGGGGCGTCTTCGCCCACGCGGTCGGGCCCGTCATCGGGGTGACCATCGGGATGGAGGTCATCACGGCGTTCTTCCTGGAGGCCGGTTTCATCGGCGTCATGCTCTACGGCGAAGGCCGGGTCAAGCCCCGCACCATGGCCCTCGCCTCCTGGATGGTGGCCATCGGCACCCTGCTGTCCACCACCTGGATCCTGTCCGCCAACAGCTGGATGCAGGACCCGGCCGGCTACACCGAGACGGCCGGCCAGTTCCACCCGAGCGACTGGACCGAGGTCCTGCTCAACCCGGCCTTCACCTACCGGTTCCCGCACATGCTGCTGGCCGTGCTGATCAGCGCGAGCTGGTTCGTCGGCGGCATCTCCGCCTGGTACCTGGTCAAACAGCGCCGGGCCGCCCTGCCGCTCGCCCGGCGCTGCCTGTCCATCGCCCTCGGCGTGCTCGCCGTCCTGATGCCCGTCCAGCTGTACCTGGGCGACGCCACCGCCGTCTTCATGGCCGAGCACCAGCCCGCCAAACTGCAGGCCTTCGAGGGGAACTGGCGCACCGACAACAACGGGTACAACCTGCTCGTCGTCCCCGACACCGACCGCGGCGAGAACGACCTGCGCGTCACGGTGCCGCACCTGGGCGCGGTGATCGGCCACGACCTCACCGGCCGGGCCGAGGTGCCCGGCCTGCTGCAGACCCCGCCCGACCAGCGGCCGAACATGTGGAGCGCCTTCTACGGCTTCCGCGCCATGTACGTCACCGCGCTGGCGATGTTCGCCACCGCCTTCACCGGGCTGGTGCTGCGCCTGCGCGGGCGGCTGTTCGACTCCCGCCGCTTCCTGCGCTGGCTGGTGTGGATGACCCCGGCCGGCGTCCTCGCCATCACCGGCGGCTGGATCACCGCCGAGACCGGGCGGCAGCCCTGGGTGGTCTACGGCAAGCTGCGCACCACGGACGCGCTCTCGCACCTGACCACCGCCGAGGCCGCCGCCTCGCTGGCCGCCTTCGTGCTCCTCTACTCGGCCCTGCTCGCGGTCTGGGTCCGCTACATCGTCCGCACCGTCAAGGCCGGCCCCGAAGCGCCGTCGGACACCGCCGCGCAGCCCGCTCCCGGAACGGAGGCCCCCGTTGCTTGAGTACGCGACCTACGCGCTCGTCCTGCTCGCGCTCGGCATGTACGTCGTCCTGGACGGCTACGACCTGGGTGTCGGCATGCTCAGCCTGTTCGCCAGGGGCGAGCGGCGCCGCGAGTACGGCGAGCTGATCGCCACCGCCTGGGACGCCAACGAGAGCTGGCTGGTGCTGGCCGGCGTCGCCCTGTGGGCCGGGCTGCCCGGCGTCTACGCGACCGTGCTGCCGGGGGTCTACCTGCCGGTGATCGGGCTGCTGCTCGCGGTCATCCTGCGCGGCATGGGGCTGGAGTTCCAGAGTGCCGCCGCCGGGTACCGGCGGGGCTGGGCACTGCTGTTCGGCGCCGCCTCGCTCGCCGTGACCCTCTGTCAGGGACTGGTGCTCGGCGGCGTGCTCTCCGGCCTGCGGCAGCAGGGCGGCTCGTTCGGCGGCGGCGCCTTCGACTGGCTCACCCCGTACAGCGTGCTGTGCGCGCTCGGCCTGGTGGTGCTCTACCTGCTGGCCGGTGCCGCCTGGCTGCAGGACAAGACCGAGGGCACCGCCCGCGAGCGGGCGGTGCGGGCCGGGCGTCCGCTGCTGGCGGGCACGGCCGTGGCCGCGCTGGTCCTCGCGTCCGACCTGGAGGACGCCGATCCGCAGCGGTTCGGCTTCGGCGAGCCGGTGCGGGCGGCGCTGTACTGGAGCGCGGTGGCCGGAGCGGTGATCGCGGGTGCGGTGGCTTGGCACGGCTTCGGACGGCGGCCGGACTGGCGGCCCTTCGCGGGCGTGGTCGCGGCCCAGGTCTGCGGGCTGCTGGCGCTGGTGGCCGCGACCGCTCCGGTGGTCGTGCCACCGGGGCTGACGCTCCATCAGGCGTCCAGCCCGCCCGGTTCGCAGGCCTTCCTGGTGGTCGTCGTGGGGCTGTGCATGCCGGTGGTGTTCGCCTACAACGCGTACGCGTGGTGGGCGTTCCGGGGCAAGTTCACGCCGCTGCCCGAGGCGCCGCTCGGGCCGCTGCGGGTACGAGCGGCCGGGCCCGTCCGGGCACGGCCCGAGCGCGGCGGTCTCGTGGTCCTCGTCCGGCGTGCGCTGCTCACCGTCCTGGGCGTCGGGCTGGCAGCCGTGTCCCAGGACGTCTTCGGCGGCGTCGCCACCTGGATCGACCCCGTGGGCATCGCGCTCCTCTCGGGGACGGCGCTGGCCGCGTGGATCGCCGGCGACCGCCGCGACCACCGGGCCGGGGTCTTCGACCTCGACCGCGCCGAGGCGGACCCCGCCCGGGGCGGGGCGTGAGCGCGCCGACCGCGCTGCTGGCCGAACTCGGCGGGCAGCCGCCGGCCGCGGGCCGGGACGACGAGGTGTCCGCCTGGCTGGACGGGTGGGCCGCGCCCGGTCGTGCGGAGTTGCGGTGGGCGGGCGTGCTGCGCGGGCTGGCGCCGCTGGGCACCGTCCTGTGGGCGGCCGGTCTGGCCTGGGCCGCGCAGCGCGGGCTCTACGGCCGGCCCGGGCAGGTCCTGCCCGGCGCGGGGCTCGTCCTGGCGGGGATCGCCGTCCGGTCCGTGCTGCTCTCCGCCGCCGACGCGGCTGCCGCGCGTGGCGCCCGCCGGGTGCGCACGGCCCTGCGCGGACGCCTGCTCGCCGCAGCGCTGCCCGCTACCGGCCCCGACCGGAGCGGGCCGGGGGACGCCGACCTGGCCGAGTCGTTGACCGGAGAGGTCGCACGGCTGACCGAGTGGCTCACCGAGTACGCCCCGGCCCGTGCCACCGTGCTGCTCGCCGGACGCGTGCCGACCACCTCCGGCCACATCCGGCTGGGCGGCGCCCCCGTCGAGGACCTGCCGGCCGAGGCCGTCGCCGAGGTGCTCACCTTGGTCGAGGCCGACGACTGGCTCGCCGACACGACCGTCGCCGCCAACCTGTGCCTGGCCGCCCCGCTCGCCACCACGGCGCAGATGCAAGCAGCCCTGGCAGGGGTCGGCCTCGACACCCTCCCCCCGGACACCCCGGTCGGCCCGGCCGGCCGCGCCCTCTCCCAGGGCCAGCGACGCCGCCTCGCCATCGCCCGCGCCGTCCTGCGCCGACCGCACATCCTCCTCCTCGACGAACCCACCGCCGGCCTGGACCGACCGACCGCCGTCGCACTCCTCCACGCACTACGCCGTACCCTGCCGGAGACCGCCCTCGTCCTCGCCCTGCAGGGACAGGATCTCACCCTCCTCCCCTGGCACCCGGACGTCATCGTCGACCTGACACCGGCTCAGCCGGCCCGCCGAACCGGTCGGACGCGTTCTGCCAGAGCCTCCGGCACCGCAACGATCTCCTGACCGTGCCTCCTCAGGGCAGCCGGCCGGCCGAATGCAGCATGTCGAACACCATCTGGTCCACTGCCGAGACCCGTGCGCGATCGCCGTATCCGAACCAGTCCAACTCCTCGATCTCGCTCGAGGCAACCAGCGGACCAGTGTGCTCGGCGGTGTAGCAGATCATCCGGAACTCGATGCGTCCGTCGGATTCCCTCCGCGTCTCGAACGTGCCGACGTGCACCATCGTGGCCGTGTCGACTCGGGACCGGAGTTCCTCGTCGATCTCGCGCGCCAGGGTCTCCGCATCGGACTCACCCGGTTCCCTCTTCCCACCGGGGAAGTAGAAGACGTCCACACCGCGGACACGCGTCACCAGCACCCGGCCGCCGCGCACCAGAACCCAGGCCACCTTCTCGGGTACCGCCTCGACCTTCTCCATGCCGGGACCGTACCCATCCAGGGCGAAGCGAAGTACTCATGGTGGATGCGCGCTCGTCCTGACCGGCAGTCACTCCAGCAGCCACGCCTCTTCCATGCGGATCGTGGCGTCCTCGGTGTGGCGTACCCGGAACTGGGACATCGCGAGGGCGTCATAGCCCCAAGGGCTGTACGGCGTCAGCAGGATGTGGCCGAAGTGCTCCCAGGGCACGGACGTCAGGTCACCGTCCAGGTCGACCCACTCCCCCGTGAGGACGTCGGCACTGATCCCGAGCGCGCGCACGACCGCGTGCGGGTCGCCGTCGACGTGGCACTGGTCCGTGGCCGTCCACCCTTCGGTGTGCAGCCTGAGCCCGCCGGGCAGGTGGACACTGGTCTCCGTGTGGTTCTCCCCGCAGTCCACGCTCGCCGACCCGACGATCCGGGCGTCGGGAAATCGGTCGGCCAGGGCATCGGTCTGCTCCAGCAGCGAGTCGTGGAGGCCGCGACCCGAGAGGGCGCAGTCCGAGATCGCGATGACGTTGCCCCAGCATCCGACCCGGACCAGGTCCAGGTCGGCCACCGTCCGCGGGGACTCGGGCCCGGCGTCGGTGAGGGGAAGTTCCTCGAGAACGGCCTCGATCGTGGGGAAGGACTCGACGAAGGCCCGAGCCCGTACCGGGTCGTGCGGGCCGAACCTCGCCACGACATCGGGAGTGGCAGGCGAGTACGGCCGGAACGGCGGCAGGACCACGGTGATGGCGCACTCGCCGTATCCCTTGAGCTCCCGCCCGGGCGGGAGCCGCCAGTAGTTGGTGTCGGTCACGGCCGTCACCGTAACGGCTGCCACCGACGCTGATCGACGGTCATCGTCTACGGCACGGCCAACACCGGCTGCTTTTACGGCCTCTGACGGCTGGTCATGGCCAGCCCGATGGATGCGTCGCTCCCTGCCGCTTCTCCAAATCGTCCGGCCGTCCGTGACCGAGCGGTCATGACGGGCCGGAGGCCACCGCCTTGCCTGCCGTGCGAGCAGGATGAGCGGTGGCCTGGCGCCGTCAGGCCGGGAGTCCGATGGCGCGTTCCTTGGTGCGGCGCTGCTGGATGACGACGGCGATGACGAGGAGGGCGCCCTGGGCGACGTTCTGCCAGAAGGAGTTGATGCCCTGGACGGTGAGGCCGTTCTCCAGCGCGCCGAGCAGGGCGACGGCGAGCAGGGTGCCGCCGACGCCGCCCTTGCCGCCCTTGAGTGCGCACCCGCCGAGCGCGGCCGCGGTGATCGCCTTCAGCTCGAGGCCCTCGCTGCCCGAGGTGGGCTGGCCGCTGCCGGTGCGGGCGGTGAGCAGCACGCCGGCGAGGGCGGCGACCACGCCGATCAGGCCGTAGACGGCGATCAGGTACTTGTTGATGTTGATGCCGGCCAGCCGGGCGGCGGTGTCGTTGCCGCCGATCGCGTAGAGGTTGCGGCCGATGTCGGTGTACCTGAGCAGGACATGGACGGCGCCGGCGACCGCGATGAGCATCCAGACCATGATCGGGAGTCCGGCGATCTTCCCTCGGCCGAGGAAGACGAAGACGGGGTTGTTGAGGACGTAGCCCTGGGCCCGGCCGTCGGAGAGCAGTTGGGCGAGGCCCTTGTAGGCGGCGAGCCCGGCCAGGGTGGCGATGGTGGGGTTGACCCGACCGTAGACGATGACCGCGCCGTTGAGGGCGCCGATGAGCAGGCCGACGGCTGCCGCTGCGGCGATGCCGATGAGGGCGTCGGAGCCGGTGGAGGTGAAGACCATGGCGCTCACGACCGAGGCGACGCCGGCCTGGGAGCCGACCGAGATGTCGAGGCCGCCGCAGATGATGACGACGGTCTGGACGACGGCGAGGAGCCCGGTGATGGTGGCGGCCTCGGCGATGACCTGCATGTTGTTCAGGCTGAGGTAGTTGTCGTTGAGCACCCCGAAGACGGCCAGCACCGCGACGAGGGCACCGATCAGGCTGAGGTTCTGCCCGCCGACGGTGCCGAGCAGGGGAAGCCGCTTGCCGGGCAGGCTGCGGTTCTTGGTGTCCGCGACGGTCGGCGGGGTGGTGGCGGTGGTCATGAGAGTGCTCCTGATGCGGTTGCGCTGATGTCGTCGGCCATGGCGAGTTGCAGGACGGCCTCCTCGGTGGCTGCCTGCCGGCTCAGCTCGCCGGTGACCCGGCCGTTCTGCATGACGACGATCCGGTCGGCGAGACCGAGCAGTTCGGGCAGTTCGGAGGAGATGACGAGCAGTGCGGTGCCCTGTTCGGCGAGGTCGGCGATGATCTGGTAGATCTCGGCCTTGGCGCCGACGTCGATGCCCCGGGTGGGCTCGTCGAGGATCAGCAGTTTCGGTTTGCGGGCGAGCCAGCGGGCGAGGACGACCTTCTGCTGGTTGCCGCCGGAGAGCTTGCGGACCTCGTGCTCGATCGAGGGGGTGCGCACCCGCAGCCGGTCGGTGTACTCCTGCGCCAGCTCGCGCTCGGCGCCGCGCCGCACGAAGCGGAAACGCCGCAGCCGCTCCAGTACGGCGATCGAGGTGTTGTCGCGGATCGTGCGGTGCAGGAACAGGGCCTGCGCCTTGCGCTCCTCCGGGGCCAGGCCGAGTCCCGCGCGGATCACCGCGCCGGGGTCGCCGGACGGCAGCGGACGACCGTCCAGGGTGATGCTGCCGCTGTGGACGGGCAGGTCGCCGGCGAGCGCGAGGGCGAGTTCGGAGCGTCCGGCGCCGATCAGGCCGGCCAGGCCGACGACTTCACCGGCGTGGACGCGCAGGTCGATGCCGTGGACCTGGTCGGTGGTCAGGTCGCGGACGTCCAGGACGACCCGGTCGGTGGCGACGGGCCGCCGGACGAACATCGTGGACAGGTCGCGACCGACCATCAGGCGTACCAGGTCGTCCTCGGTGGTGGTCCGGGCGTCCTGGACGCCGACCAGGGCGCCGTCGCGCAGGACGGCTATGCGGTCGGCGAGTTGGAAGATCTCCTGCATCCGGTGGGAGACGTAGACGACGGCGATGTCCTGGTCGCGCAGGCGGTTGATGAGCGCGAACAGCGCGTCGACCTCGTGCTCGGAGAGCGAGGAGGTCGGCTCGTCGAACGCGATCACCCGTGCCGTACCGGTCAACGCCCGCATGATCTCCACCAGTTGGCGCTGGGCGGGGGTCAGCTGGGAGCCGAGCAGGTCCGGGTCGAGGACGTCGGCGAAGCCGAGACGATCGAGGTCTGCGGTGATGCGACGACGCAGTTCGGCCCGGTCCAGGCGGCGGCCGAATGCCCGGGGAAGGGAACCGGCGTAGACGTTCTCGGCGACCGAGACGTGCGGAATGATCTCGGGTTCCTGCGGGATGATCCGGATGCCCGCGGCCCGTGCCTCCGCCGGGGAACGCGGGTCGACCGGTTGCCCGTCGAGCAGGACCCGGCCCTCGGTGGGCCGATGGTCTCCGGTGAGGATCTTCAGCAGGGTGGACTTGCCCGCCCCGTTCTCGCCCATGAGGGCGGTGACCCTTCCGCTGGGGAAGTCCAGGGTCACGTCGCTCAGGGCCTGGATCTCCCCGAATCGCTTGGTGATGCGCTCGACCCGTGCTCCGGTGGCGGCAGGCCGAGGCTCGGGAGGGCGGCGGTCCGGGGTCGAGCGGCGTGCTCTGCTCACTGCTGGGTCACCTCATGTGCGGAACGAAGGAGTGGAGGCAGCCGCCCGCCCCACCGGGCGGCTGCCGGGCGAAGTGGTCAGTTGCAGCCGACGCCGGCGCTCTTCCAGCTGGCGGCGTCGACCATGGTGGTGGGGGCGAACGCCTCGGCCGGCATGTCCTTGCCGTTCTTGAGCCGGTCGTACATGGTCTGGACGGCGAGCGCGCCGACGTCCTTGCCGTTGATGAACAGCGCGGCCTTCATGCCGGACGGCTTGCCGCCGCTCCAGTCCTTGCAGGCCAGGTAGGCGCCGAGGCCGACGCCGTCGATGTCGGCGGGGCTGACCCCGGCGTTCTGCAGGGCGGTGACGCCGCCCTGGACGTTCTCGTCGTTGCAGCCCCACACCACCCAGTGCTTGACGCCCGCGTTGGCCGTGACCGTGGCGGCGACCTTGTCCTGCGCGCCGGTGGGGGTGTTGTCGGTGGCGACGTCGACGTTCTGCACGCCGGACACGGCGGAGGTGAAGGCCTCCTTGGCGGCCTTGACCCGGTCGCCGCAGACCGTGACGTCCTGCTTCCAGGCCGAGATGATCCGCGTGTCGGCCGGATTCCAGCCGGACTTCTTGAACTCCTCGGCGGCGCGCTTGCCGACCTCGCCGCCCATCTGGGCGCCGGAGAAGCCGATCCGCGGCACCAGGTCGGACTTCGCGCAGGCGGCCGGGTCCGGCCCGGTGGCGCAGACCTGGTCGTCCGACGTGAGAAGGGCGATCTTGGCGTCCTTGGCGGTCTGCACCACCTGCGGGCCCACCGCCGGGTCCGGGACGACGATGATCACGCCGTTGGTCTTCTGCGCGATCGCCGCCTGCACCTCGCTGACCGTCTTGTTCGCGTCGTTGCCCAGGTTCACCACCTTGAGGTCGATGCCGAGTTCGGCCGCCTTCGCCTTGGCGCCGGCCGCCTCGCCGATGAAGTACTCCTGGTCGCCCTGCTTCTGCAGGTACGTGATCGAGACCTTCCCGTTCACCGGGGCGACCGAGGCGGCACCGGAGGCGGACTCCTGGCCGGTGGAACAGGCCGTGGTGGTCAGACCGAGGGCGATCAGCAGACCGGCGGCGGCACGGCGGTTGGTGGTTCGGAACATGAGGGGACGCTCCTTTGCGCCTTCGCCGCAGGGCGGCCCAGGCGCGGGTGGGGGTTCGAGGTGAGTGGTGACCGGTCGGGCGGCCATGGGGCTGACATGCAGGCTCCGGCGGCCCGTCAAACCACCAGAAACCAACAGGCTCAAACGTTACGTGACATATCACAGTGCCATTGCACTACGAAGTCAAGAGGATCGCCGGGCGATGTCGCCCCGTGATGCTCGCGTGCGGAGAGGTAGGCAACTAGCGACCGCTACAGGCAAGTTGCCTGTTTTCCGGACATTCTGCCCGGTTGTGCGCCGACACCGGGTCGTCCGAGCGGCTCCTTCCGGCCTCGCCCGACCCGTGCACCGCCCCCTGCGCTCCATGACGGCGCGTCAAGGAGGTGGTCCGGCAAGCGGGTTCGCGAGGCCGATGCGTGCAGGGTCTTGAGTAGTTGCCCCCCACGTGGCTAGCATGCGTTGCTTTCTGTTTGAAGATTCCTCCAGCCGTCGACCTCTGGAGATGGATTCAACAGAAACAGCCGAGATACCCCACACCCCCACCCGCTCACCTGGAGCACCCCCATGCGCCCACCCCTGCGCCCACCCATGCCCCGCGCCGTGCTGCACGCCCTCGCCGCGCTGTCGCTCGCGGCATCCGGACTCACCGCCGTCGTCGCCACCTCCACCCCTGCGGCGGCGCTCGACAACGGACTCGCCCTCACCCCTCCCATGGGGTGGAACTCCTGGAACACCCTGGGCACCGCGGTGACCCAGGAACAGGTCGTCCAGACGATCGACTTCATGTCCGCCAACGGCATGGTCCAGGCCGGCTACAACACCGTGACGATCGACGACGGCTGGTCGCTGTCCCACCGCGACGGCCAGAGCACCGATCTGGTGAAGAACTCCTACGGTGCGATGCAGTTGTACGACTCCAACCGCAACCCGACGAGCGGCACCGACGGCAGCGGCTTCGATCCGACGACGGGCCACCTGATCCCGGACCCGAACCACTTCCCCTCACACGTCGTCAACGGTCAGACCCTGAACGGGATCCAGTACCTGTCCTGGTACGCCCACAGCAAGGGCATGAAGTTCGGCCTCTACGCCACCGACACGTACACCACCTGCCAGGGCCACCCGGGCAGCCTCGGGCACGAGTCCACGGACGCGACCGACTTCGTCGCCTGGGGCGTGGACTTCGTCAAGTACGACGACTGCCCCTACGGTCCGCAGATCATCGGCCCGGACGGGTACGACTACTACACCCAGGGCGAGGGACGGGAGTTGACCCGCTCCATCTACGCCCGCACCCAGGACTTCCAGCGCGCCCTGGACTCCGCCTCCGCCGCCCAGGGGAAGCCGCGGGTCGCGCTCAGCGTCTCCGCCCAGCCCGTGCACTCGGGTGTCCCGTACCTGCTGGCCGGGGACGACCCGGCCCGGACCGACCCGGTCATCCGTGCGACCGGCACCCCCGCCCGTCAGGCCCCGGGCTACGCGCCGACCGGCGTCTGGTGCGGCCAGGTGGCGAACCTCTGCCGGATCGGCGGCGACCGCGGCCCCGACCTGGAGGGCGTGCTGTACAACGGCCAGTTGCGGACCGCCCTGCAGTACCCGGGCAACGTCCGGGCCGGCAGCTGGAACGACATGGACATGATGTTCGCGGGCTGGCTGAACCCGTACGGGGTCTACGGCGTCACCGACACGTGCACCTGCCACAAGCCGATGAGCGACACCGAGTCGCGCAGCGAGATGTCGGTCCTGGCGATGATGGCCTCCCCGCTCATCTCCGGCGCGGACCTGCGCAGCACCGCCGACTCCCAGCACACCGACAACGGCCTCACCTGGTCCACCGGCATCGGCGCCTCCGCACTGGCGATCTACAAGAACGCCGACGTCATCAAGGTCGACCAGGACGCCCTCGCCAAGCCCGCCACCCTGGTCGGCAACCCGCCGAACAGCAGCACCGCCCCGATCGTCCTCAAGCGCCAACTCTCCGGCGGGGACACCGCGGTCCTCCTGCTCAATCAGGACCCGACCAACGCCCAGACCGTCTCGACCAGCCTGAGCGCGCTCGGCCTGACCGGCCCCGGCTACTCCTCCAAGGAGCTGTGGACCGGTGCCACCGGCAACATCACCGGGCCGATCAATGCCTCGATCCCCGCGCACGGCGTCGCCATGTACCGGCTCAAGCCGCTGCCCACCACCATCCCCGCCACCATCGTCGGCGACGGCCGCTACCACTCCCTCACCGCCGGCGGCACCGGCGGCCAGGCCCTCGAGGTCTCCGGCACCTGCAGCTCCCCGCTCGGCTCCTCGGCCGACATCAACACCTGGTGGACCGACCACACCTCCGAGCAGTGGACCTTCACCACCAACCCGGACGGCACCGTCCGGATCAGCGACAACTGCTACACCCCCACCCACCAGCACACCGTGCTCGCTGCCGGCACCCAGCCCGGCAACAGCGCTTACCTGCTCAACTACTCCGCCGGCAACCCCTGGCAGGAGTGGAAGGTCGTGCAGAACACCGCCACCGGCGCACTGACCATCACCAACGTCGCCACCGGCCTGATTCTCGACACCACCTCCACCACGCCCACCTCCGGCGTCGTCACCAACACCCCCAACGGCAACACCCCCGGCCAGAGCTGGACGCTGCTGTCCTGACGGCCCGTCACCCCGTGAGCCCGGGTCGCGCCTGCCGGAGCCGCGCGCCGCGGCCGGCGCGACCCGTACCAGCACCACCTGTCCCGTTCCGCATCCCTGCACCACAGGAGGAAGAGCCTTGCGCTCATCACGCAGCACGCCGCGCCGTCGGTTCGCCTCGGCGTTGACCGCGCTCAGTCTGCTCACCGGAGGCGGCGCCCTCGCCGTCGGATTCCAACTCGCCACCGCACCGGCCGCGTCGGCGCTGGACAACGGGATCAACCTGACCCCGCAGATGGGGTTCAACAACTGGAACACCACCGGGTGCGGGTCCGAGTTCAACGAGGACCTGGTCAAGGGCATGGCCGACCTGTTCGTCAGCAAGGGCCTCAAGGCGGCCGGCTACCGGTACGTCAACCTCGACGACTGCTGGGCGCTGCCGCAACGCGACGCCGCCGGCAACCTGGTCCCCGACCCGGTGCGCTTTCCGCACGGCATCAAGGCGCTCGCCGACTACGTGCACGGCAAGGGCTTGAAGTTCGGCATCTACTCCAGTGCCGGCACCAGGACCTGTGACGTCCGGGGCTTTCCGGGCGGCCTCGGCCACGAGCAGCAGGACGCCGACCTGTGGGCGTCCTGGGGTGTCGACTACCTGAAGTACGACAACTGCAACAACCAGGGCGTCGACGCGCAGACCCGCTACCAGGCGATGGGCGACGCGCTGAAGAAGACCGGCCGCCCGATCCTGTACAGCATCTGCGAGTGGGGCTCCACCGGCCCGTGGAACTGGGCACCGCCGGTCGGCAACTCCTGGCGCACCACCGGCGACATCAGCGACACCTGGCAGAGCATGATCGCCATCGCGCACGCCAACCAGGGCCTGTCCGCCTACGCCAAGCCCGGCGCGTACAACGACCCCGACATGCTGGAGGTCGGCAACGGCGGCATGACCGGCACCGAGTACCGCACCCACTTCAGCCTGTGGGCCGAGATGAACGCCCCGCTGCTGATCGGCGCCGACCTGCGCACCGCCCAGCAGGAGACCCTCGACATCCTCACCAACACCGACGTCATCGCCGTCGACCAGGACCCGCTCGGCAAGCAGGGCTCCGTCGTCTCAGGCGACAACGGCCTGGTCGTGATGAGCAAGCCGCTGGCGGACGGCAGCCGCGCGGTCACCCTCACCAACGAGGGCTCCTACGACGCCACCATCACCACCACGGTCCAGACCGTCGGTATCGCCGGTGCGCCCTCGTACACGGTCAAGGACCTGTGGTCGAAGAAGACCACCACCAGCACCGGCAGCATCAGCGCCACGGTTCCCGGCCACGGCACGGCCATGTTCCGGGTCACCCCGAGCGCGCCCGTCCCGCCGGCCACCGGCATGAGCTACCTGAGCGACCTGCCGTTCCTCAGCCAGTCCAGCGGCTGGGGCCCGGTCGAGCGCGACCACAGCAACGGCGACTGGGCAGCGGGCGACGGCCACACCCTCGCCATCCGCGGCACCACCTACGCCAAGGGCCTGGGCGTCAACGCGTCCAGCGACATCACCTTCCACCTCGGCGGCGCCTGCAAGAACCTGGTGACCAGCGTCGGCATCGACGACGAGGCCTACGGCAACGGTTCGGCGGTCTTCCAGATATTCAAGGACGGCACCAAGGCCGCCGACAGCGGGAAGCTCACCGGCAAGGACCCCGCCAAGAAGCTGACCGCCGACCTCACCGGCGCCACCACCCTGCGCCTGGTGGTCACCGACGCCGGCGACGGCACCAGTTGGGACCACGCAGACTGGGCCGACGCCGAGATCGCCTGCGGCAACGGCCCCGCTGCCGGCGCGCACCAGCTCTCCGACCTCACCTGGTCCTCCGCGAGCAACGGCTGGGGCCAGGTCGAGAAGGACATGAGCAACGGCGACAACCAGTCCGGCGACGGCCACACCCTCACCATCGGCACCACCACCTACGCCAAGGGCCTCGGCGTCAACGCGTCCAGCGAGATCGTCTACTACCTCGGCGGTTCCTGCACCACGCTGACCACTGACGTCGGCGTCGACACCGAAGCCATGGGCCGTGGCACCGTCGCCTTCCAGATCTACAAGGACGGCGCCAAGGCCGCCGACAGCGGCCTGGTCACCGCCTCGACCGGCGTCAAGCACCTCACCGCCGACCTCACCGGCGCCAACGAGCTCCACCTCGTGGTCACCGACGGCGGAGACGGCAGCAACAGCGACCACGCCGACTGGGCCGGTCCCGTCCTGACCTGCTGACACCCGCTCGGTTTCCGCCGCGACGTCGAAGGCTCCGCCGGTTCCACCCGGCGGAGCCTTCGACGTCGGCAGCGACAGCTCCGACAGGCGGCGCAGCCGTCGAGCGGCTGCCGGGGCCTAGGCCCCCTTCGAGACTTCCTCGTCGGCGACGGCGATCGCGATGCCGAGCGCCTCGGCGATGTGTCCGGCGGCGGACATGACGCGGGCGGTCCCGACGATCGGGGCGATGGCGACCAGGACGTCCTGCAGTTGGGCGGCGGTGAGGTTGGCCTTCATCGCGGGCTCGATGTGTGCGAGGTAGGACAGCGGCGGGGCGTCCATCGCGGCGAGGGCCGCGATGCGGGTGAGAATGAGCATGTCCTGCGGCAGACCGCAGCGCTCGATCGAATCCATCGTCATGGCCGCAAGCGTGTCGAGGACGGGCGTGTCGGATGCAGTGGTCACGTGACTCTCCTCAGAGCTGGAGTGCACCGGCACGACTCCCGAGACGACGCGGAAGCGCCCGTGCGATGCCGGAGGGCATCGCCCCCCACGCCCAGACTCTAGGAACCCGTAGGAGCGGGCGCAGGACGAGCAAGCCGTCCAGGTGAACTCCCGCCACCACTCGGCTCGGCCGGTTCGGGACCCGTCCGGTGGCACGGGCCGCGGCGGCGCCGGGTTCTGGCTGGTCATCAGGCCGACTCCCGTCAGCGTCCGGAACGCGTCGCCACGGCGTTCGCCCGCAGGCCACGTGCCTCCGACAGGAGGATCCGGATCTCATCCGTCGTACCGAAGACGCGTTCCCCGTGCCGCCGATCGCCCGGTTCCGCAGCCTCGTACGGAACGGGGCCCGGCTAGCGCCGGTCGGTGTCCGTCGCGCCGCACAGCGCGTCGTCGACCAGCCTGCTCTCCGCCTGCGTCACCCCCAGGACGTCCTCGGTCGATGCGGCGAGGACGCCCGACAGCGAGACGGTGACGCCCCGTCGGCCGTCAGCTGTGACGCCGGTCGCGGTGATCCAACCCGCGTCGCCGCCCTCGTGGCCCCAGTACACCCCGCCGCAGGACAGCGGGCGGGAGAAGAGCCCCAGTCCGTCGCGGGCGCCCGGCATCAGCGGCTCGAACTCCTCGCCGACGGGGACGGTCCGCGTCATCTGCCGGAGTTGCGCCGGGGGCAGGAGCCGGCCGCCGAGCAGGGCGCGGAAGAACAGGTCGAGATCGGCGGTGGTGGAGACCAGCCCCGCCTCTCCGTTGGTGCCGAAGCCGACCTGCTCGGTGACGTCCACCAACGGACCGTCGGGCGCGAACCGCTGGTAGGTCTCGGCGTGCGGCTGGGGCAGCGTCGGCGAGGTGCCCGGCCGGAAGGTGTGGTCGAGGCCGAGCGGGCGGACGATCCGGTCCGCCACATCCTGGTGCCAGGGGCTTCCGGTGACCTTCTCGATGATCATGCCGAGCAGGACGTAGCCGGTGTTGGAGTACCGCCAGTGCTTGCCGGGCCGGAAGTCCGGGTGGTGGCGCATCGCCCGGGCGACGGTCTGCTCGGGCGTGGAGGTGTCGTACCGGTGCTCCTGGAAGTCGTCCGCCGAGGTGTAGTCGGGGTAGTCGTCGTGGATGCCGCTGGTGTGCTGGAGCAGGTGGCGGACGGTGATCTTGCGTCCGTCGTTGCCGTTCCCGGACACCACGCCCGGCAACCACCGCTCCACCGGGTCGTCCAGCGAGAGCTTGCCCTCACCGGTCAGTTGCAGGACCACGGTGGCCACGAACGCCTTGGTGACGCTGGCCACCCGGAAGTATCCGTCCGCCGAAACCGGCTGACCGCTCGTCAGGTCGGCGACGCCGCTCGTGGCGGTCAGGTCCCGCCCGTCGGCGCTGACCAGGCGGGCCTGGACACCCGTCACACCGAGTGCGGCGATCGCATCGGCGTCCCGCTGGAGCTGGAGCCGGTGCCGGAGCCGGCCGTCCTCCTGCCCGGCGGCCGCCACGCCGGGCACGCAGGTGGACAGGGTCGCGGCCACCACGGCGGCCAGGACCAGGTTCCGTCGGGCGGACCTGCCGCGTCGCCGGACCGGGAGAATCTGTGGGTTCGTCATGGGCGTTGACGCTAGGTCGGGTCGGGGAGCGCGGGCAGTACAGCCCACGGGTGGGAAAAAGGTGGAGCGGGCTGTAGTGCCGGGCGCGGTCGCGATGGCCCAGACTTGCGCGGATGAACCACTCCGTGGCCGATCGACTGTCGGCGACGTGGCGCGCTCTGGGCTACCTGCTGGGCAGCCTCGGCACCGCCGCGCTCGCCCTCCTCGCGCTGCCCGTACTCCTCGTCCCGACCACGGCGGGGGCCTGGGCGTCCTGGCAACGGCGCCGCGCCGAACGGCAGTTGGCGATCCCGGCCACCGGTCCCGTCGTCGTGGGTGGGTGGCGGGTCCTCGGCTGGCTGGGCGGCTGGATCGTGACCGGTCTGGCGTTCGGGTCGGTCGTGGTGCTGTGCGCGGGCAACGCGGTGACCGCGGCCGTCACCGTGCCCGTGTGGTGGGCGCTGCCCGCCGGCACCCGCGCGGGCGGTTTCGCCGCCGGGTTCCAACTCTCGGGGTGGGGAACGGCGTTGACCCTGGGGACCGCCCAGGCCGTCGCCTTCGCGGCCCTGACCTGCTGGCTGGTTCCCCCGCTGGCGCGCCTGCACGCCCGGATCTGCACGGTGCTGCTGTCCCCCTCGGCCGCCGACCGCCTGACGCAGCGGGTGGGGGCGCTGACCGAGACGCGGGCCAACGCCATGAAGGCGCACGGCGCGGAACTCCGCCGGATCGAACGCGACCTGCACGACGGCACCCAGGCCCGGCTGGTGGCCATCGCGCTGCGGCTGGGCGTGGCCCGCGAGGTGCTGCACGAGGACCCCGCGATGGTGGCCGCGCTGCTGGAGGAGGCGCACCGGAACACCGAGGAGGCCATGGTGGAGCTCCGCACCGTGCTCCGGTCGATCCATCCGCCGATCCTCGCCGACCGCGGCCTCGCCGGGGCGTTGGCCGCGCTGGGCACCCGATCGGCGATCGACACGGCCCTCGACGTCGGCGAGCTCGGCACGATCCCCGCCGCGGTCGAGGCGGTGGCGTACTTCACCGTCGCCGAGGCGCTCACCAACGCCGCCAAGCACAGCCGGGCCACCCGCACCGCCGTCCGCGTCGCACGCGCCGACGACCACCTGTCGATCGAGGTCAGCGACGACGGCGTCGGCGGCGCCGACGAGACCCGGGGTACCGGCCTCGCCGGGATCCGCCACCGGGTCCTGGCGTTCGACGGCGCCGTCCGGATCCACAGCCCGCGCGGCGGCCCGACCACGATCGAGGTGAGCCTGCCGTGCGGGTCGTGATCGCCGAGGACAACGTCCTGCTGTCCAGCGGCCTGGAACTCCTGCTGACCGCCAAGGGCTTCCACGTCGCCGCGATCACCCGGGACGCTCCCGGCTTCGCCACCGCCGTCGCCGAACACCGGCCGGACGTCGCCATCGTCGACGTGCGACTGCCACCGACCTTCCGGGACGAGGGCATCCACGCCGCCATCCGCGCCCGCCGCCGGCACCCCGGCCTGCCGGTGCTCGTCCTCTCGCAGTACGTCGAGCAGCAGTACGCGGGCGAGCTGGTCTCGGACGGTCTCGGCGGCATCGGCTACCTCCTCAAGGACCGGGTGGGCCGGGTCAGCGAGTTCGTCGACGCGCTGCGCCGGGTCGCCGCCGGCGGCACCGTCATGGACCCCGAGGTGATCGGGCAGCTCCTCACCCGTCCCGCTCGCGACCCGATCGCCGCCCTCACCCGACGCGAACGCGAGGTCCTCGCCCTGATGGCCGAAGGAATGGACAACGCCACGATCGCGGCCCGCCTCGTCATCACCGACAACGCCGTCCACAAACACATCGGCAACGTCTTCACCAAGCTCGGCCTCTCCCCCGACGACAGCGGCCACCGCCGCGTCCTCGCGGTCCTCACCTACCTCAGCCGCCGCTAGCCGGCCCGGCCGGCACCCGTGGACGACCGTGCGTCGGGCGCCGCCGCACGGGTGACGGCGGGTCAGGTGGCCGGTGCCGCGACCGGGCGGGCCAGCACCTGGTCCAAGGCGTCGGCGAGGTGCCGCGCCGGGTCCGGGACCGGCGCCTCGGCCCGCAGCGCGACGATCGCGTCCGGTCGCACGAGCAGCGCCCCGTCGTCCGGCAGCCACGGTGTCCGGACCTGATGCGCCGGCAGGCCGATGGCCACCGCGGCCGCGCGCCAGCGCTTCCCCGCGACGCCCACCAACAGAGTCCACCGGGAGGCGACCAGGTCGAGCGTGGAGACGTCGTCGACCCACGCGTGCGGCACCCGGGAACCGGGCGACCCGTCCAGCGACGCCACCAGGTCGACCGTGGATGGGAGTTCGGGCCGCGGGTCGACGACGGCGGCTGAGTCGTACCGCTGACCGAGGTGGACGACCGGCGCCGCCCAGACCCCCGCCGCTGCCCGGGCGGCGTCGGCCTCGGGTCCACGTCCCCAGTGCAGTGCCGGGTCGGCGTACCTGCGCATGGCCTGGTCCAGCGTCGCCGCGGCGACCGGCTCGCGTTCCTGCGCGTAGGTGTCGAGCAGGCCGGCGCCCGCCTCGCCGTGGTGGACGGCGGCCAGCTTCCACGCCAGGTTGTGGGCGTCGGCGACGCCGGTGTTGAGGCCGAACGCGCCCAGGGGTGCCACGGTGTGCGCGGCGTCGCCGACCAGGAACACGCGCCCGACGGCGAAGCGGTCGGCCTGGGCACTGCGGGGCCGCCACGGCAACACGCTGCGCACCTCGACGTCCAGGTCGGGATCGCCGACCGCCGCGCGCACGACCTCGACGCAGCGTTCGTCGGTGTAGTCCTCGGGGTGCTCGCCGCCGTCCACGTCGCAGGTGACGTGGAAGACCCAGGTGGTCGCCCCGTCCACGGTGACCAGCAGGCCGGGCGCCGCGGGCGTGGTGATCGTGCAGGTGCCGAAGGACATCCCCCGCAGGTGGGGACGGAGGTCGGCGCGGAACAGAATGTTGATCTTCGACTTGCCGAGGTCGCCCGCGCCGGAGGTGCCCACGCCGAGCGCGGTCCGCACGGGGCTGCGCGCACCGTCCGCGGCCACCACGTACGCGGCGCGCAGCCGGTAGCGACCGTCGGGTCCCTCGAGCTCGACGTCGACCCCGTCGGCGTCCTGCGCGATGCCGACCAGGCGGGTCGACCAGCGCACGTCCGCTCCGCGCCGCGCCAGGTCGGCCGCCACCGCGGCGTCGAGCCGGTCCTGTGCGCAGACGCCGCGCAGCCGGAACGGCGTCGTGTCCAGCTCGGTGGCGGACGGGACCGGCATGGGCACGGCCACGACGTCACCCGCGCCCATCTCGACGACGGTCCGCGCCACCGCCTTGGCCGTGGCACCGCGCAGGTCGACGGCGACGGCGTCGACGGCGGCGTCCAGCCCGAGTTCGCGCAGGATCTCGACCGTCCGGGGCCCGATGCCGGTGGCACGCGGGTGGACGGACGGCCCCGGGCGGCGTTCGACGAGCACCGCGGGGACGCCGTGGTGGGCGAGCAACGCAGCGGTGAGCAGCCCGACGCTGCCGCCTCCGACCACCACGACCGGCACTTCTGGATACACTGTTTCCGTCATGGATACACCGTAGCCAGAAGCTAGAATGCCGGTCAACGAGAATGGGAGCCCCCGATGACCGAACCCGCTCCCTGGTCGGTGTGGACCAGGCCCCGCCCCGAACCGGCCCGCCGCGCCCCGGGCGTGGACCAGTACGTGGCCGCCGCGCTGGCCGTCGCCGACGCGGAGGGCCTGGCCGCGGTCTCGATGCGCCGGGTCGCCGGCGACCTCGGTTCCGGCACGGCCACCCTCTACCGCTACATCACCAACCGCGACGAGCTGGTGGACCTGATGGTCGACGCGGCCCAGGGCGAGGACCCGCTCCCCGAGCCCACCCCCGACTGGCGCACCGACCTCGCCGCGGTCGCGCACGCCCAACGCGCGACCCTGCTGCGCCACCCGTGGCTGGCCGCCGAACTCGCGGGCCGGCCCTCACTCGGCCCCAATACGCTGCGCCGGGCCGAATCCGCCCTCCGCGCCGCCGTCGCCCTCACCCCCGACATCACCCTGGCCTCGCAGGCCCTCAGCACCCTGCACGCCTACGTGCTCGGTTCGGTCGCCACCCAGCAGGCCGCCCGGCGCGCCGAACAACGCACCGGCCTGACCGAGGAACAGTGGCAGCGCAGCCTCGGCCCCTACATCAGCGCCGTCCTCGCGGCGGGCGAACACCCGATGCTCGCCCGCCGCGTCCACGAGACCCAAGAACCCGACCCCGACACGGAGTTCGCATTCGGCCTCGACTGCGTCCTCGACGGCCTCGCCACCCGCGCGGGCCGCTGACCGGCACCACGAGCACCCGGACCTGGTGCCACGCGAACCCGATGCCGGGGATCCGGTGCCGGGGATCCGGTGCCGGGGATCCGAGACGATCCAGGGCCTGGACTCGGCCTCGCGTCAACCGGTGGAGTTCAGCCTGGCCAGGATCTCCTCCTCGGACATTCCGGCCTTCCGCGCGAAAGTGAGCGCCCGCTCGCGGAAGGACCGCGCCTCGGCGTCCCTCCCCAGGGCCTCCAGCACGAGGGTGCTTCCCATCAGGCTGTGCGCCTGGAAGTACTCGTCGCCGATCGACCGGCTGGTCTCGAACTGCTGTTGGAAGCAGCTCAGGGCGGAGGCGTGGTCTCCCGTGTCGCGGTGCAGCAGGGCCAGGTTGCCCAGGACGATGACCTGACCGCGGATCTCGTCCGCGGCGCGGAGGTCCGCCATGGCGTCCTCGTACTGCGCGCGCGCCCCGGCGTGGTCGCCCAGCAGGTGACGGAACCACCCGGCGTTCAAGCGGATCACGCCGCGGCTGCGCAGCTTGCCGTCCGCGCTTCCGATGACGGCCAGGGCCCCGTCGTACGCCGTGAGTGCAGCACGGTAGTCCTTGCGCGCCTCGTGGATCAGACCGATGTCCGCGAGGGCCGCCACCTCAAGACCGCGCTCGCCGATCGCGCGGAACAGGTCGACCGCCGCCTGTAGTTGGGGCTCGGCCTCGTCCAGACGGCCGAGCTGGCTCTGCGCGACGCCCATCCCGTGCAGGGCCCGTGCCTGCGCGTACCGGTCGTCCAGGGCCCGGCCGGCGGCGAGGGCGAGGGCGTGGCTCTGGACGTACTCCTCCAGGCGCCAGCGCAGCATGAAGTAGCCCTTCTGGTAGAGCGCGATCCGCCACACGTGGTCGGGCAAGTCGCAGGCCGCCAGCCATCGCACCACCGCACCGGAGTTGGCCGCCTCCGCGTCGAACCATGCGAGGGCCCGGTCGTACGAGTCGAATGAGGTCGCGATTCCCGACCACCGGCACGGTCCGGGCTCCGGCAGCTCCGGTGTCCTGATGGCGAGCGCCGCGCGGTGGACCGTGTCCACGTACCAGTCGGCGAGCCGCCGTTGCGCGGCGGCTCGGGCCTCCGGCGGTGCTGCGGCGGCGAGTTCGGCCGCGTACACCCGCAGCAGGTCGTGCAGGGCGTACCGCCCGGGGCTCGGCTGCTGGAGCAGGTGCTCGTCGACGAGCCGTTCGAGGAGGTCCTCGGCCCGCGCCGGGTCGACTCCGTGCAGAGCGGCGACCGAGTCCGGGGTCAAGTCGGCGCCCGGATGCAGCCCGAGGGTGTGGAACAACGCGCGCAGCGGGTTCGGAAGGCTGCGCAGCGAGAGCGCGAACACGTGCCGCAGCCGGCGGCCGCCGGTCTCCAGCTCGGAGAGACCGCGTTCGAGGCGCTCGGCGAAGTGGTCCAGCGACCAGGCCGGTCGGGCGCGCAGCCGCGCGGCGACGATGGCGAGGGCCAGCGGCAGGTATCCGCAGGCCTTGGCGATCGCCCGGGAGGCGGCCGGTTCCGCCTCCGTCCGCTGCGGTCCGACGATGCGCGCGAGCAGCGCCAGGGCCTCCTGCTCGGTGAAGACGTCCAGCGGGTACAGGTCGGCTCCGTCGAGGCCGGCGAGGCTGCGCCTGCTGGTGACCAGGACCAGGCAGTCGGGGCCGCCCGGTACGAGGTCGCGGACCTGTTCCTCGTCGGCCGCGTTGTCGAGCAGGACGAGCGCGGCCTGGTCCTGTAGCCGGTCCCGGAACATCGCCGCGCGTTCGGCGCGGCCGGTGGGCACCTGGGCGGGCGGTACGCCGAGTTGGCGCAGGAACGCCGCCAGCACCTCCGACGGGTCAGCGGGCTCCTGCTCGGGGTCGAACCCGTGCAGGTCCACGTAGAGCTGCGCGTCCGTGAACCGTCCGTCCCGGACCAGCCGGTGTGCCACGTGCACGGCGAGCCGGGTCTTCCCGACGCCGGCCATCCCCTCGATCGCCGAGATCACCACGGTGGCCGCGCGGCGGCCGGGACCGGTCGCGGCGGCCATCACCTCGCGCACCACGCGGTCGCGACCGGTGAAGGTGGCCAGGTCGGCCGGCAGCTGCCGGAACACCCCGGAAGACCCTCCGGACTTGGCTGTGGCGTGCACCGCGAGGCACGCCTCCCGCCACTGCGCCACCTCGGATTCGCCCAGCCCGAGGGCTCGGACGATGCCGACCACCAGGTCCAGGTCGAGCCGCCGCCGACCGGGCTTGAAGGCGTCGACCACGGTGAACGCCGAGACCGTGCGGGGTGGCCGCAACAGCGGTCCGGTCCGGGCGGCCAGGACGCGGTAGGACGGCTGCCCCGCCCACCGGCGTAACTCGCCCAACAGGCCGATGAATTCGGCCAGGTCGGCGGCCCGGAGCGGATCCGGAGGAGCACCGTTGATCGCATCCGCCACAGCCGTCCCCCTCGATGCCGTCCCCGTCCGTGTCGGCCAGAGTCTAGGACGTGTGTGGGGTCGTGTGGGATCCGTGACCGCAGCCGCCACCCACGGGACTCTTGAGTCACGGGGGGAGGCCGCCGGGACGCCGATCGGCAGGTGCCGTGCAGGCGCCGTCGAGGCACCGGCGTCCCGGCGGATCGCCCCCTTCACCACCCGCACGAGAAGGGGGACGTATGCGTTTTCGAAGGATCGCCGCTACGGGCCTGTCGCTGTTGTCGACAGCAGGCCTGCTGACCGCCGCCACGGGCACGGCTCACGCCGACAGCCCGGTGCGGCTCTGCGGGCCCACCCATGCGGTGAACTACAACTACACGGCGCAGGCCTGCCTGACGATGACCGGGCTGGAGTGGGGAACGCCCAAGTTCACCCGCTTCGCGTCCTACCGCGGCGGCAGCACCGACATCCGCATGGGATTCGCGGTCATGGAGGCCCCGCCGAGCAGCCCCTACAGCGGCTGGTACATCTCGCAGAGCTGGCCGACGGGCAACCTGACGACCTATCAGAACGGCTCGTACAACGGCTCCATCAGCGACGGCGACCCGTCCAACGGCACCGGGGGGATCGGGCACACCGGCCACTGCTACACGGCCGTCACGTTCTTCACCGAGTCCGGCGTCTGGCACTACGGCGCCCAGTCCAAGCCCATCTGCATCTAGCCCAGGAGAGAACTCCGAGATGACTTCGAAGTCCAACCGGCCCGTCCGGACCGCCGTCGCCGGACTGGTCGCGCTCGCCGCAGCGGCGACGACGGTGACCGTCCTCGCCGCCCCGGCCTCCGCCGCGGGCGCGTGCCCCGCGCCGATCGTGTCCAACGTGCCGACGCAGATCAACGACATGTACGGCGACCACCTCGGCGTCCTCTACATCGGCTACATCGGCGGCACCTGCCGCAAGGAGTACGCCGAGGTCCGCTGGACCAACTCGGACTACCACGCCAACTCCGGCTCGATCTGGCTGGAGGACGCCTACGGCCACCAGGCCGGCAAGGTCTACTTCGGCGGCAAGGACCTCACCGGCTTCAACGGCTCCCAGTTCATCCCGATCGACGGGTACACCGGCGACTTCAACGGCTACTACTACTCGACCCCGCACATCGCCATCAACTGGGTCACCACCGTGATCATGGGGCCGGTCAGCGGCCACATGTTCCCCACCTGCATCGGCGAGCACGACTACCACGGCAACTACCACGACTTCTACAACGGCTACAACAGCTCGGACCACTCCTCCGAGAAGTGCTGAGGTAGGCGCTCGTCCCGGCTCCCGGTCCCCGCCCGCCTGCGCCGCCTTCGAATCCGGCACCCGTTGCCGCACACGCCTCGGACAACTGGCCAGCGGGCGGGCCGTGTTGTCGGTACGGTCGGCGCAGGGACGGTGCGGGTCGGGTGGGGGTCGGGTGTCCGAGGTGGATGTCGTCGTGGACTGCGTGTTCGCGTGGGCCGCGTACACCGCGCGCCCGGACGGAGAGCGCCCGGCCGCAGGGGATGCGTGGGCGGCAGCGGGCCGGGTGCGGGACGTGGTCGTGGAGTACCTCGGCGCGGGCGGCGCGGTCGCGCGACTGGAGCGGGAGGCCGCCTCGGGACTGGCCACGCCCACGACGCTGACGCGCTATCAGCTCCGCGCGTCCCTGGCCGAAGCCGTGGCCAGGGACGCGGCGTTCGCCTCTTCCGCTTCCACCCCGGCACCCCGTAGCGCCGCACCGCCTCGCTCCACGACCTCGGTCGAGTGCCTGCCCGGCCGGACCCTCGACCACAGCCGCCGCCATCGGCGCGCCCCGAGAGCCCACGCCGGGGCGGTCGGCATCACCGTTCGGGTCCTGCTGAGCGGGCATGCCGCGACGCTGCCGCCCGCGGCGGACCCCGCCGCGGATCTGGCCGCACTGCCCTCAGCGAACGGTGCCGGCCGCGTCCAGGGCCTGCTTGAGCTCGTCGGTCAACTGCGCGGCGGTGGCAGCCGCAACGGACATGAGCTTCGCCGCCTCCGACGCCCGCGGATCACCGGTGAGCCCCGGCAGCGCCTCGGCCTGGTGTCGCACGACGTCCGCGAGGGCCGCCGCCAGGCGCTGCGTCCAGTCCAGGGAGTTGGCGACGTCCGACGGCCGCCCCCACCCGGTACGCCCCACCGCGATGTCGTCGGCCACGCCGGCAACGGAGCGGGCGCTGCTCCTCAACGGCTCCATCGGGTCGTACGGCGCCACGTTCTCCCCCTCGGTCGGCATCCTCAGCATCGAGAGTGCCGCAGCAGCCCGCCCCATGGAGTCGATTCCCACGCAGTTGACCTGAATTGCACCCGCCTGCCGATCGAAACCTGCCGAGCCGAGCCCGACATCGCTCGCCCGTGCCGACGGGCGAAAGCCGTCACCGGCTCCAGCCTCGCCGAACCGTGGTGTCGCTCCCGCCGGGCGGGCCGAGCGAAGGCATCCCGAGGTCGGCCTTCGCCGGGCCGGTGGAGCACGCGGCGGCACGGCGGCGCCGACGCACGACCACCAGCGCGGTGACAGCGACCGCGGCCAGGACGGCGAGGCCGGGCACCCACAGGGCGCCGATCGCGGAGAGTACGCCGACACCGCCGAGGGCGGCCAGCCGCGGACCGGCGCAGCACACCGCGCAGGCGGCGACCGCGGCCGTGCCGGTGCCCAGCAGGCCCCACGGCTTCGACGCGCGGGCAGGGGTGCGGGTCACGGGGTCGCTCCGAACAGGTCGGCCAGCATGCCGGCGCCGTCCTCAGGGGCGCGCACGGCCAACTGGACGGCGGTGGGGGTGAGATGCAGGGCGAAGTCGAGGAATCCGCAGCAGCTCTGCTCGGCCGCCGCGAGTTCGGCGAGTCGGCCTGCCAGGCGCGGGTCGGCGGGGAAGGTCAGCCGCAGTCCGTCGGGGATCTTCTCGCGCCGTACGGCCTCGGCGACCAGCTGGCGCCACTGGGCGCTGCGCTCGCCTACCTGGTCGCCGCCGAGGGTGCACGCCACCGGGGCCCGCCGCCACTCCTCCCCCTCCCCCGCTCCCGACTCGGATGCGGTGCGCGTGGGAGACAGGTCCACGGCCACCGGCCCGGTGCCGGCGGGGGCCGCGGTGGTGGTGCAGCCGCAGTCCGGCCCGCACCCGCCCGCGGGGGCCGGGCCCTCCAGGGCGGCGTGGACAGCGGCCAGGCGGGAGGAGAACGCGGTCAGCTCGGCGATCCGCGCGTCGGTGTCGGCGATCCGGTCGGCGACCAGCGCCCGCATCCGCCCTCGCACCGGCGCGCACACCCCCTGCTCCCGGACGTCGAGGAGTTCGCGGATCTCCTCCAACGGCAGGCCCAGCAGCTTCGCCGAGGAGATGAACCCCAGCCGCTCCACCGCCTCCTCCCCGTACACGCGGTACCCGGCCGGGGTCCGCTCGGCCGGCAGCAGCCCGGCGCCCTCGTAGAAGCGCAGCGTCGTCGCCGGAACACCGGAGCGTTCGGCGAGCTGCGAGATGCGGTAGCTCGTCACACCGCCGACGGTAGACCTTCGACCCGACTCGAAGGTCAAGCCCCGACGGAGCCGGGCCATCACGCGCCGCTCTGGCCGCGGCCTCCTGCTCTGCGGGATCCGGAGCATCCGGATCCCGCTGAGCGGTCGTCAACAGCTGTGGGTCGGCAACACCTGTGGATCAGCGGATGCTCGGCTCGGGCTCGTGCTGCCGAATCGGAGTGGTCTCCGGCGTGTTTCCTGTCGGTGTGCGCGCGGGCAGTCGGCTGCCTTCGATGTCGACGTTGGGCAGCATGCGGTCGAGCCCGCGAGGGAGCCACCAGGCGCGCCCGCGATCGCGTACGGCCAGCTCGGAGCCGCGGCGAGCGCGGCCAGGGCGGTGGCGGCGACCAGCGCGGCGGCGCGGACCACCGCGGCCGGCCCCGCTCTGCGGATCAGGTGATCAGCGCAGGCTCGTCCGGTGATGGTGCCCGCCTGGTATGCCGCGTAGGCCAGCGGAGCCGTCGGCAGGGAGGCGGCGAGGACCTGGTGGAGGTAGACGGTCGACCAGGCCGAGACCGTGGAGTCGATGACGTACGCGACGAGGAGGACCAGGCCGAACGGGACGAGCTTGGCCCACATCCTCCGGCCGAGCGGCACCGCGGCGCTCTCGGACGGTGTGCCGGCTGCCGTCGGGTCCGCGATCGGGTGGGAGCGGATGGTCAGGGCGAGAGCCAGGACGAGGGCGGCCTGAGCGGTCAGGGTCTGCTCGGGCGGACTGCCGAGGCGAGCCATGCCCGCCGTCAGGAGGGCCGAGGCGACGCCTCCCACGCTCCAGAGGGCGTAGAACGACGAGAAGATGCTGCGCCCGTACGCTCGCTCGACCGCCGAGGCCCGGGTGTTCACGGAGACGTCGATGCCACCCAGGGCCGTTCCGAACAGCAGGTAGGCGACGGTGACGCTGGCCTGACCGGGCGCCCACCCGATCAGCAGCAGGGCGGCGGCGGTCGCCACAGCGGCCCAGCGCATGGCGGCGACCGCGCCCACCCGTCGGATCGCGGCCAACCCGGCGAAGCTGCCGGCGCCCGCGGCGAGTGCGACGGTGACCATCAGCACGGTGGTCATCAGCGACGACAGCCCGAGATGCTGCTGGATGCCCGGCACCGTGGTGAACACCGCCGCCACGGCGGCGCCCTGGGCGGCGAACGCGGTTGCGGTGACTCGTCGGGCGCCCGCGAGCGGGCCTGTGCGTCGATCGTCCGCCGGTACCGCGGCCTGCAGGAAGAGGGTCATGGCGCGCCTGACTGCCGGGCGCTCGTTGGGCACCGGCGCATCTCGAAGGATCGGATTGCCGCAACCGTACGGAGCGGATCGGGCCGGACTCAGGGCGCCGGAGGCCATCTGCCGGACTCCGGCGGCCAGCACGCGGACCGGAGGTGTCCGCCCGTCTACAGTGGTCCTACCGTCCCTGTCCAGGCCCTGGTGAGAGGGACCGCGATGCCCGACACCCCCGGCCCGGCGAGTCCGCCGGGAACCAGCCGCAGCACCTCGGCGACCATTCCGCCGAACATCCTGCGCTCCCTCTCGGTCGTGGCCGCCGAGGACGGTGTCGACCTGCGGCCCGAACTGGCCCGGGTCGGCCTGGAGGAGGCCGTGATGCGGTCCGCCGCCCTGCGGGTCTCGTACCGCCAGGGCAGCACCGTCATCCGCCGCGCGCTGGCGCTGACCGGGGACGACCGTCTGGGCCTGCGGGTGGGCTCGGCGCAGCACCTGACCGCGTGGGGACTGCTCGGCTTCGCGCTGATGGCCTGCGACACCCTGGAGCACGCGATCACGACCGGAGTGAGGTACCAGAACCTGTCCGGAGCGATGACGGTCTGGTCGGCGGGGGCGGAGGAGGACGGCTTCGTGCTGCGGGCGAGGCTGCCCGACCCCGCCCTCGACCCGGCGGTGGGTGTCTTCCTGACCGAGGAGGCGTTCTCCAGCGTCGTCACGCTGACCCGCCTCATCGTCGGCCCGGCTTTCGCGCCGAGCCGGGTCGCGTTCGTCCATCACGCCCCGCGTGACCTCACCCCGTTCAGCGACCTGTTCGCCTGCCCGGTGGGCTTCGGGGCGCAGGACAACCGGCTGGTCGTCCCTCCGGCGTGGGCCCGCACCATGATGCCGGGCCGCGACCCGGTCATCCTCGCCTCGGTGCTCGAGCTGTTGGACGCTCAGGTGGCGGCCCGGCGCGACCAGCAGGAGTTGCTCGAAGTGCTGGAGGTCTCGATCGCGCAGGGCCTCCCGTCGGTGCCGTCCTTCGCCGAGCAGGCGCGCCGGCACGCGGCCAGCGAGCGCACCCTGCGCCGGCGGCTGGCCGACTGCGGCACCACCTACGAGGCGATCGTCGACGGGGTACGACGCGAACGGGTCGAACAGCTGCTGCGGCGTTCGGAACCGACCCTGCGCGAGGTCGCCCACCAGGCCGGTTTCTCCGACGAACGCGCCCTTCGCCGAGCCGTGCGCCGCTGGCACGGCATGGCCCCGCTGGAGTTGCGCAGGCGGTTCGAGCGGTCCGAGGAGCCCGGCGGCGTCACCGGGAGGTGAGCAGGCCGATGGCGGTGGCGTGCGCGGCGAACGCCGCCGTCGTCAGGGCGTGGAACACCTCGTGGAAGCCGAACCAGGCCGGTGACGGGTCGGGGCGTTTGCGGGCGTAGACGATGCCGCCCGCACTGTAGAGCAGGCCCCCGGCCAGCACGAGGGCGAGGACGACGGGCCGACCGCTGTGGGCGAAGTCCGGGAGGAACAGCAACACGATCCAGCCGACCGCCAGGTAGACGGGGGCGGAGAGCCACCGAGGTGCGGCGGGCCACAGCCACTGGAGTGCGGTGCCGACCGCCGCCGCGCCCCAGACCGTCCAGAGCAGGTCCCGACCTGCCGGTGCTGGCAGCAGCAGGACCGCCAGCGGGGTGTAAGTCCCGGCGATGACCAGGAAGATGTTGGTGTGGTCGAGGCGGCGCAGCGCCTCTTCCGTGCCGCGGGTCCACCGGCCGGTGTGGTACGCGGCGCTGGTGGTGAACAACAGCGTGGCGGTGAGGGCGAAGACCGCGCAGGCCGCGCGGCCCCGGCCGTCGGGAGCGGTGGCGGTGAGAGCGAGGCCGACGGACAGGGCGAGCGGGGCCGTCGCGGCGTGCAGGACGCCGCGCAGCCTCGGCCGCTCCTCGACCGGCGCGGGCGGCGGTACGGGGTGGGCAAGGTGATGGGTCATCGTCGGCTTTCAGCGGGTGCGGATCCAGACGGTCTTCTCCCTGGTCCACTGGGCGAAGGCCGCGGTGGACTTCTCCGCACCGCCGAACCCGGACTGCTTCCAACCGCCGAACGGCGTGCTGATGTCCCCTTCGCTGTAGGCGTTCACGGAGACCACGCCGGCCTGGACCTCGCGCGACAGGCGCAGCGCGGTGTCGAGGTCGCGGGTCCACACGGAGGCCGCGAGCCCGTACTCGGTGGCGTTGGCCAGGCGGATCGCCTCGGGCTCGGTGGTGAAGGTCTGGACGGTGACGACCGGTCCGAAGAGCTCCTTGGTCAGCACGTCGCTGCCGGCGGGGGCTCCGGTGACGACGGTGGGCGGGTAGTAGGCGCCGGCGCCGGGCAGACCGTCGGGAAGGCCCGCGGTGTGGATGCGCGCGCCGGCCGCGGCGGCGGCATCCACGGCGGCGGCGACCCGGTCACGGGCGGTGTGGCTGATCAGGGGGCCGACGCGGGTCTCCGGTTCGGCGGGGTCGCCGATGACCAGCGACGCGGCCGCGGCCACGAACCGGGCCAGCACCTCCTCGGCGACGTCCTGGTGGACCAGCACGCGGGAGCCGGCCGTACAGTTCTGACCCATCGTCAGGAAGGCGGCCTCGGTCATGTCGTCGATGAGCTCGTCGCCGAAGCCGAGCGCGTCGGCCATCAGGATCTGGGGGCTCTTGCCGCCCATCTCCAGCGAGACGCGTTTGAAGTTGGTCTGCGCCGCGTCGGTCAGGATCCGGCGCCCGGTGGCGGTGGAGCCCGTGAAGGACAGCGCCCCCACCAGGGGATCGCGGGCCAGTGCCGTGCCGGCAACCGGCCCGTGACCGGGCAGCACCGTGAGCACCCCGTCCGGCAGACCGGCCTCGGTGGCCAGGCGCGCCAGGTGCAGCGCCGAGCGCGGTGTCGCCTCGGCCGGCTTCAGCAGCAGGCAGTTGCCGGCGGCGAGTGCGGGCCCGACCTTCCAGGCGGCCATGGCCAGCGGGTAGTTCCACGGCAGGATCGCCGCGACCACCCCGACCGGCTCACGGCTGATCAGCCCGAGGTGGTCCCGGCCGGTGGGGGCGAGACGCCCGAAGAGCTTGTCGGCCGCCTCGGCGAACCAGCGGATCGACTCGATCGCACCGGGCACGTCGCCGGTGCGGCACTCGGTGATCGGCTTGCCCGCGTCCTCGCTGTCCAGACGGGCCAGCGTCTCGGCGTCCCGTTCCATCAGGTCGGCGAGCCGCAGCAGCACCGACGCCCGTTCCCTGGGCGGCAGTCGGGACCACGACCCGCTCTCGAAGACCCGCTGGGCCCGCTCGGCCGCCTCGGCGACCTGACGGGCGCTCACAGCGGGCAGTACGGTGATCAGCTCTCCGGTCGCCGGGTTGGTCACCCGCAGCACCGCTTCCTCAGTCGCATCCGTCACGGTCATGCTTCCTCCACGAGTTCCCAGCGGCCGCCGACCTGGCGCGCCAGCCCTCGGCTTCGCAGGTCCTCCAGGTAGCGGGCCATGCCGCGCTCGCCCCGCCCGCGGAAGAGCGGGAAGACCTTGGGCAGCAGGTTCGGGGCCAGCATCGCCAGCCGCACCAGCAGGGACTCGCTCGGCTTGGGATAGACCTCCAGGCGGGGCCTGTCCAGCAGACTCACCACTGCGGCCACGACGTCGGCGGGCTGCTGGGGCGGGTCCTGGAACTGCATGGCGTTGCCGCCGTCCACGGCCTCCTGACGGAGCATCCGGGTGTCGGTGGCCGACGGCAGCACCGACCCGGCCAGGATGCCCTTGTCCCGCAGGTCGAGAGCGATGGAGAGCATCGCGCCGCGCAGCCCGAACTTCGAGGCGGTGTAGATCGGCGTCTCGCCCAGCGGGAAGATGCCCCCGAGGGAGACCGTGGTGACCACCCGGGCGTCGCTCGACGCCCGCAGCAGCGGGATCGCGATCCTTGTCGTGACCAGCGGAGAGAGCAGGTTCAGGTCGATCTCCCGCTCGATGCTCTCGATGCTGCGCACGTCGAAGCGTTCGGCGCTGGTCATGCCGACGTTGTTGACCAGGACGTCCAGGCGTCCGTGGGTGGCCGCGACCTGGTCGAACAGCCGCTGCACCGCAGCGCGGTCCAGCAGATCGCATGCCATCCCGGCGTGCCCCGTCCCGGGCAGGTCACCGGCGACCTGCTCGGCGCGGGCCGCGTCGATGTCGACGACGATGCACCGCGCGCCGCCGGCGGCGAACCGGCGGCACAGGGCGCTGCCGATCCCGCCCGCACCGCCCGTGACCAGGATGACCCTGCCGCTGAAGTCGTAGCTCATGACCGCACCGCCGCCTGGCGGGCCGAGGCCGAGGCCGAGGGCGGGTTGCCTTGGGTGCGCCAGCCCATCTGACCGGCCACCTTGGCCAGGTGCTTCACGATGGCCCCGCCGTCCACGTAGCCGGTGTGCCGGGGCGAGGCGACGAATTTGAGTCCACCGGACAGATCCGGACGGTCGCTTCGGATCAGCTCGGCGAAGCGCTGCGCGCTCGGCAGCCCGCGCTGCGTGTCCTGGATGAACCCGGCGATCAACTGCGCCTGGGTGTCGAAGAGTTGGTAGGCCCCGGAGTTCGTCTCCACAAAGCCGACGCCGAACAGCCCTCGGTGCTCGCGGGAGAACGACGACAGGTAGAGATCGGGGTGCTGCTCACTGCCGAAGTACTGCTGTGCGACCGGCACCTTGTGCACGTATCCGGTCGCCAGCAGGACGAGGTCGAAGTCGTCGCGGGTTCCGTCCGTGAAGTGCACCGTCCGGCCCTCGGTACGGGCGATCCCCGGCTTGGCCGTGATGTCCCCGTGCTGGAGGTGATGGATCAGCATCGAGTTGATCGCGGGGTGCGTCTCGAACAGCTTGTGGTCGGGCTTCTGCAGGCCCAGCCGGCGCGGGTCGCCGTTGATGACGCGAAGGAGCGCACCGAAGACCCGCTGCTCCAACCACATCGGCAGCTTCGGCCCGCTCTGCGCGATCGTGTCCACCGGCCGGCCGAAGAGGTGCTTGGGGATGAACCAGTAGCCGCGCCGCATGCTGATCACCGCATGGTCGGCGGCCCGGGCCGCGTCGCAGGCGATGTCGCAGCCCGAGTTCCCGGCCCCGACGACCAGCACGCGCTTGCCTCGCAGCTCGTCCGCGCTGCGGTAACCGACCGTGTGCCGTACCTCACCGGTGAAGTGACCAGGCAGGACGGGGACGTTGGGATGCCACTGCGAGCCCGTGCACACCACGACCTGCCCGTGGACGCTCTGCCGCCCGTCGGCCTGCGTCACCGTCCAACTGCCGTCCGCGTTCTTCCCGATGCTGCGGACCTCGGTGCCGAACTCGATCCGGTCCGTCAGTCCGTACACGTCGGCGAACGACGTGAGATAGGAGAAGATCTGACGGTGCGACGGGTAGTCCGCGAAGTGGTCCGGCATCGGCCACCCGCCGAAGCCCGACAGGGTCTTACTGGAGATGAAGTGGGCCGACTCGTACATCGGACCACCGGGGTTGTCGATGTCCCACAGACCCCCTGGGCCGGTGTGCCGCTCGATGTGCGTGTAGGGGATGTCCCGCTCCGCCAGCGCCCGCGCGACCGCCAGTCCAGCAGGTCCCGCTCCGATCACACACGTGTCGTACTGGATGTCTTCCACGGGTCCGCCTCCCTCTGTCGCGATCCGCCGATGAGGGAAACCTACGGACCCGCAGGTCAGCGCGGACTGGCCCGCGCGGCCACCGGGAGGACCGTAGCGGCCATGCGGTTGGCATCCCGTAGCTGCCCGGAGTCGACTTGCCCGCGCACCGCCGGCCGCTTCCGCGTGAGGTCAAAGGCCATGTGCCGCCGGCCTGCAGCGCCGATGAGCATCGCACGCGGCCCGCCACTCGATGACTTGGGAGTGACGCAGGGACCGGGCGACGAGCCCGGAACGGCGGGCGCGCACCCTGTCTAGAACACTTCGCACGGCATCTGCGCGAGCGCCGCGACGCATCCGTCGAACAGCTAACGTCTGCGGGCGGCGGGCGGCACGGGCCTCGTGGCGCAGTACCCGCTCCTGCGAGCACGAGACGGCGGCGCCGAGCAGGGCGACCCGGAAGGTCGACCACGCTGACCAAGTTCCTCTTCAACGACTCCATCGCTGCACTGCACCAAGACCGCACGGGGTGGACTCGAAGAAGAGGAACTCGACGCTGTCCCGCACGGGTTTGTACAGGACGCCGGCCCAGGTCGCCGCGCGGCAGCTCAACCTCGGGACGAGTGGCGGCCCCGGTGCGGATCCGGGTGCGCTGACGCCGCGGGCTCCGGGCTGACAGTCCGTCCGGAACCTGGGCGCGTGTCAAGCGGCGCCGCCCCGAGGGTGGCTCGCCCGGGACCGCGGCCCGTCGACGAAGCCGCGGCGGATTTCAGGCCGCCCAGGAGAACGGCGCCGAGAAGGAGTTCTTCCCTTCGTTGCCGAACTCGAGGCCGAACGCGTTCACCCGCGACCTCGTCGCGACTCCGGCCGCGAGCGTGTCCGCGGGGAATCCCACCCCGCTGACCCTGATGCCCTTTCCGGTCGCGTCGAGCGGGGAGACGAAGTCCTCGACTTCGATGTCGACCGCGTCGCCGATCGCCACGCGGTGGATCCGGCGGTCATCGGCGTAGTCGATCCGGGCGACCTCCAGCCCGAGCATGTCGCCGACCAGCGGTGCGAGGTCCCCCATCGGGCCGCCGCGCTGACCGGAGAAGACCGCCCCGAGCGCTTCGGCCTGCTCCGGGGAGGCGGCCTCGTCCATGATCATGCCCAGCCGCCAGTTGCCCTCGCTCATGAGCGGCGGGGCATCGGCCACCACGGCGACCGTCAGACCGCTCACGTCGACCTCGTCGACCTGTCCGGAGTCGACGTGGAAGGCCAGGACCACCCGGCAGCGGTCGTAGTCCGCCGGAGCCGAGAGGCCGGAGGTGGAGCAGGGACACACCATGTTGCAGTTGCAGTTCTCGAAATACGTCCCCTCGATACGCCATGCCATGGGGAAGCTCCCTTCCTGGGCCGCGGCACCTCCATTCTCGGCCCGCGAGGATCACGCGTCACGCCCGGGCGGTCAGCTCGACTGCGGTCGCGACAGGCTGCGCCCGCACTCACCCCGCTTGACCCGTTTCGCCCTGTCCACGGTGCATGCAATTCAGCGCCGTACGCCGCACCACGGGTTGTCAGTCCTGCTGCGCCTGCTCCCCGGCCGTCCTGATCGCCATGGTGTTGTCCACGAGGTGGGTGGCGTCGCTCGCGGGGTCCATCGGGAAGGCGAGCAGGGCACGCACACAGGCCGGGGCCAGGCGTTTCCCCAGGTCAGGACGGTGGTGCCGCTGGCGTCGAGGGTTGCCTGGAGCTGACGTTTCCGGGGTTCGGCAAAGTCGAGGCTGCTGTCGCCCTGGCCGCCGGCCGAGCGCGCTTCCCGAACCGTCTCGTCCGGGTCGTCGAGAAGCGACGCGCCGCCGTCGAAGATCCGCGGCCGGACAGCCCGGCCACGCGTACGGGCTTCCAACGCCTCAGCTTTCTCGACGCCCTTCAGATCCGCGACAGCCTCGTCACCCCAGGCCCACGGCCCCCGTGAACCGACAGAGCCGATCCGGCAGCGCCGCCCTCAGTGGCCCGCCTCCCGACCCGGCACATCCGAACCGCCGGCCCGGCGACCTGAGCCCGGGTCTGCCGACTGGCCGTCAACTCGGGCTCGGGCCGCCGGATTCAGCAGACTTGTGCGCGACCGGTCAAGATTGGGTAACGCGCGCCCCGGCGTCTTGCCCGCAGAATTGTTAGCGTTAACACTCTCCCGAGAGCGAAACGGTGCAGCCACCTCCGGTTCAGCCCACACCGCTGCCCGGACCCATCCACCCGGTGGCACCGCAGATCGACAGGAGATGTCCATGTCCACGCTTCGCGCACGGTTGTCGGCGATGCTGCTCGCCGCCTGCCTGCTCTTCACCGGCCTGGCCGCGGCCGTCCCCCAGCAGGCCGCGGCCGCCGGTCCCGGCTACCTGATGGTGCACTTCACCGGCGACGGATCGACCGGTCAGCAGATGTACCTCTCGCACAGCACGGACGGCGTGCACTGGACCGACCTCAACGGCGGCGGGATGGTCCTGCGTTCGACCGTCGGCACGCACGGCGTGCGCGACCCCGCGCTGGTGCGCTCCCCCGACGGCAGCCGGTACTGGATCATCGCGACCGACCTGTGCATCGGCTGCGGGCAGAACTGGGACCAGGCCGTGAACAACGCCAGCCGCAACCTGGTGGTGTGGGAGTCCACCGACCTGGCCACCTGGTCCCAGCCGTGGCTGCTCAACGTCGCCGGCGCGATCCCCGACGGCCGCAACGCCTGGGCGCCCGAGGCGATCTGGGACCCTGAGAGCAACAGCTACGTCCTGTACTGGGCGACCAACGCGACCCTGAACGGCGTGCTGAAGCACCGCATCTACGCCGCCCGCACCACGGACTTCCACACCATCACCACCCCGCAGCTTTACATCGACCGCCCCGGCACCCAGGGCATCATCGACACCCAGATCATCGAAGTGCCGCCGGGCGTCGGCAACTTCCGCTACGTGCGGGCCTCCGGTGACGGACAGATCACCCTCGAGGGCAGCAGCTCGATCTTCGGGACGTGGACCAACCTGGGCGACCTCTCCGGCATCGGCCTCACCGGCTCGCAGGTCGAGGGCCCGATGTGGATGAAGTTCAACGGCACCGACAAGTGGGGGCTCTACCTCGACCAGTACGCCAGCAACCGCGGCTACATGCCGGTCCTGACCACCGACCCGTCCAACCCGGCGGTCTACCAGCGGCAGTCGTCGAGCGCCTACGACATGGGAGGCACGAAGAAGCGCCACGGCTGGATCCTGAACCTGACGGCCGCCGAGGAGAGCCGCGTGCTCGCCCGCTGGCCCAACACCCCCGCCCAGCGGATCCAGTCCTTCAACTTCCCGGACCGGTACGTGCGGCACACCGACTTCGACGCGCGCATCGACCCGAACGTCAGCCCCCTCGACGACTCCCGGTTCCGGCTGCGGCCCGGCCTTGCGGGCACCGGCACCGTCTCCTTCGAGTCGGTGAACTTCCCCGAGTACTTCCTGCGGCACTTCAACTACGACTTCCAGCTCGTCTACAACGACGGCACCACCCAGTTCGCCGAGGACGCGACCTTCCGCCAGGTCGCCGGACTCGCCGACCCGACCTGGTCCTCGTTCCAGTCGTACAACCACCCCGACCACTACATCCGGCACTACGCGTACGAGTTGAAGCTCGACCCGATCACCACCGCGACCGGTCGCGCTGACGCCACCTTCCGCGTGACCAGCTGACCCGACCGGGTGCCGGCGCCTCCGAGGAGCGCGCCGGCACCGCCTACTTTCCCTGCCCGCACCCAGGAAGCACCCCGATGAAACGTTCATGGCATGCACTGCTGGCGTCCGCGATCGTGGCGGCGACGACCGCGCCCGTGGCCCTGGCACCGACCGGCGCCGTCGCGGCCGACGGTGACATCACCTCGTCGATCCTCGCCAACAGCGACGTCGTCCTCGGCGGAAACGCCGTCGTGAACGTACCGCCCGGGGCGCACACCTACTCGGGGGTGATCAGCGGGCAGGGGTCCCTGCGGGTCTCCGGCACGGGCACCCTGATCCTCACCAAGGACAGCACCTTCACCCTGCCCGGCTCCCAGCAGGGCCAGTCGGTCAGCATCCCTGGCGGGAACCACCCCTACGTGGTGGTCGACAACCCCGACCGGCCCGCGATCACCGTCGACGCCGGCGCCACCCTGCAGTACGGCAACGGCGGAAGCACCGGCCTGATCGGTGCCTTCCCCTACAACTCGCCCGGCTACCAACAGAACCAGGACAACATCCGGGTCGACGGCACGCTCAACCTGTCGCTCACGCGGCTGTTCAACCTGGGCACCATCAGCGGCTCCGGGACGGTCTTCCAGCCCCGCAACCTGTGGGGCACGCTCCAACTGTGCGGAAGCAGTCCCTTCTCCGGGGTGTTCGACATCGGCACCGGCGCCAACTACGCCGCCACCACCTGCGCCGCCGACCTGCCGAACGCCAAGGCCGTCATCAACCGCGGCTCGTGGATCATCGACACCCCGCTGAACCAGACGGTCGTCCAGCGCCAGAACTTCTACAGCCGCGAATACGGCAACGACGTCAACGTCCACTCCCGGCCCGGCAGCAAGGTGGTCCTGACGGGCACCTACAGCTACAGCGACAACACCGGCACGGCCTCGCCGGCGCTGAGCAACGGCAACCTCAACCTGGTACCGGTCGCCCACCAGTTGAACAAGCGCGGCACCAACATCGAGGGCGCCGACGTCCACTGGGGGGACGGCAGCACCCACCAGATCTTCATGCCGGGAACCCCGAGACCGCGTACATCAACCTGCACGCCAACTCGCAGCGCTCGCGGCTGACCTTCGACTACAACGGCCCGGTCACCCTCGGCCTGCCCATCGGCGGCGGGAAGTACCACGACACCCTCGCCGCTCCCGGGGCGGGCGACATCGTCATCGCCGGCACGTCCGGGAACGACGTCACCTTCGCCGCCGCGCAGTTCTACGACGGCTCGACCACCATCCAGCGGGGTGCGACGCTGCGCCTCGGATCCGGGACGGCAGGAGCGGACGGGAGCCTCTACACGAAGGGCGCCCTCGACGCGATCAGCGACGAGGGCTCGCTGGTCGTTCAGAACGTCCGGACGCCCGTCACCCTCCCGACGGTGTCCGGCTCCGGATCGGTCACGCAGAACGGCACCGCGACGACGACGCTGACCGCCGCCTCCTACACCGGCGCCACCACTGTGGCCAAAGGGACGCTCGCGGTGACCGGCACCTCGCTCACCTCGTCCAGCGGGGTCGCCCTCACCGGCGCGTCCGCGGTCCTCGACCTCGGCGCGGCGAAATCGACGACGCTGCGCAGGCTCGAGGTCGTCCCGGGCGCGAAGATCGTTCTGCCCGGCGGGCTCCAGGACTTCACCGTGGGCTCACAGGACGCCGCCCTCTCCGGCGACACCCTCAGCGTGGCAGGCGCGACCTTCTCGCTCGCCCGCACGACCGATCACCTCGAGCTGACGGCCACCACGGCGACCACCGAATCCGCCTCCCCGTCCGCAAGTTCCACGGCCGGGGCCCCCGGCCAGCCCGAACCTTCGGCCCCCGCAGGGTCCGCCGACAGTACGGCCGCCGCCCGGGCTGGCGGCACGCCCTGGAGGACGCTCGCGGCGGTCGCCGCCGCTGCCTTGGCGACCGCGGCCGGACTGGTCCTCCTCGCGCTCAGGATCCGGCGCAGGCGCAGGCCCACCGACCGCCACCGCCCGCGCAGGCACTGACACCAGCCCGCTGACGGCCCGTCAGCACGGGCGGGACCTAGACGGTAGGCAGAGCCGGCTGCAGACCGCCCTCGAGGCAGGCCCGAACCGGCCAGCCCTCGGGGGGGCTCCCCCGGGCTCCCGACGGGCGAGGCATCGGCGGCGGCGTCCCGCGCCCGGCGGTCCGTCTCGACCAGTGCCCCTGCGGCATGGCGGGAGCCGGACGTTTCCTGCCTCTGCAGCCACGCGGAACGGCGCTCGGGCTACCGGCAAGTTGCTCCCGGAATGCGCGCGGCCGCGCTCCGGGGAAGCGGAGCGCGGCCGTCGCGGGCAGCGAGAACGCGTGGGTCAGGCAGCCGCGGTGAGCTGGCCGAGGACGGCGGTCAGCTGGTCGGCGACCTCGGCGTCGTCGGCCGGGTGGGTCTCGGCGAAGCGGACGACCGAGCCGGCGACCGAGAGCTTGACGTCCTGGAGCACCTTGGCACCGGCGATGCCGGCGGCCTTGCGGGCCTCGTCCTGGGCCCAGACGCCACCGAACTGGCCGTAGGCGGTGCCGACCACGGCGACCGGCTTGTCGGTCAGGGCGCCGGCGCCGTAGGGGCGGGACAGCCAGTCGATCGCGTTCTTGAGGACGGCCGGGATGGTGCCGTTGTACTCGGGCGAGAAGAGCAGCAGGGCGTCGGCGGCGGCAGCGGCCTCACGCAGCGCGACGGCGGCGGCCGGGACGCTGCCCTCGACGTCGATGTCCTCGTTGTAGAACGGGATCTCGGCCAGGCCCTCGGCGATGGTCACCTCGGCACCCTCGGGCGCCAGCTTGACGGCGGCCTCGGCGAGCTGACGGTTGTGCGAGCCGGCGCGGAGGCTGCCGACGAGGGCGAGGATACGGACGGACATGGAGACTCCCGAGAGACGGCATCTGCCCGAGACCCTGCCGGGTCGCGGGGAAGGATCGGACCGGAACTACCGGACTGCGGTCCGCTTGAAGTCTGCCACGAAAGCGGACCACAGTCCATTTTCGTCTTCCGGGGGCTAGGCTTGGCGCCATGACCTCCTCCCCCGGCCCGTCCGACCCCTGCGGCCCGTGTCAACCGGTCCCGCCCACGCCGGCCGCCGGACCGGCCGCCGGCCTCGTCCTGCCGCTCTGCGACCAGGAGTCGTTCGAGCGCGCGGATGCCGCACGGAACCGCACCAAGGTGCTCGCGGCGGCCGCCGCACTGATCCAGGAACGGGGCGCAGAACACCTCACCATGGATGCGGTCGCCGCCGCAGCCGGAGTCGGAAAGGGGACGGTCTTCCGCCGCTTCGGCGACCGGATCGGCCTGCTGTACGCCGTGCTGGACAGCAGCGAACGCGAGTTCCAGGCCGCCTTCATGTTCGGCCCGCCGCCGCTCGGACCGGGAGCCGACCCGCTCGCCCGGCTGAACGCCTTCGGCGAGACGGCGCTGCGCCACCAGCTGGACCACATGGACGTCTACCTCGAGTCCGACCAGCGCACCGCGACCCGCTACACCGCCGCACCGCGCGCCGTCCGCGCCCGGCACGTCGTCGTCCTGCTGCGCCAGGCCGGCGTCCACGGCGACCTGGAACTCCTCGCCGACACGCTGCTCGGCATGCTGGACCCGGCCCTCGTCCACGACCTGTTGACCCGCCGCGGCCGCACCCCCGACGACCTCGCCGCCGGCTGGCGCGACCTGGTCGCCCGCCTCACCCACCACTGCGGAGCCGCCCCGCTCGCCTCCGCGTCCTGAGACAGGCAGCCGAGCCCCGCGGGCCCCAGGGGGACGGTGCTACTTCGCCGCGGCCCGACGTTGGGCGGCAGCGAGCACCAGGGCGGCCGCGGAAGCCAGCAATGCCGCCACGATCACGGCCGTCCAGCCGCGGCGGAAGCCGTCCAGCGCGGCCTGCGGCCCGTGCGGGCTGCCGATCAGACTGACCGTCAGCGCGACGCCCACCACCGCACCGATCTGCCGGGCCATCGTGGTGATCGCGGAACCGGTGGCGAAGCGCGTGGGCGGGAGCGCCGCCGCGGCGGATCCGATGAGGGTGGGCAGGGTCAGTCCGACGCCCAGGCCGGTGAGCAGCATCCCGGGCAGGAGTTCGGTGGCGTAGCCGGGGCGGACGTCGATGGCGGTGGCCCACCAGGCGATGCCCGCCGCGAACAGCAGGGTGCCGAGCGCGGCCAGTCGTCCGGGGCCGAGCCTGCACACCAGTGCGGCACTGCCCAGGGCGACCGGCGGTACCAGCAGCGGTCCGGGGGCGATGGCGAGGCCGGTGCGCAGCGCCGAGTACCCCCAGATCTGCTGGCACCACAGGACCGAGGTCAGCAGCATGCCGGCGAAAGCGAGGGTGAACAGCAGGGCTGCGGTGTTGGCGGCGGCGAAGCTGGGCACGCGCAGCAGCGGGAGTTCGACGATGGGGGCGCGGTGGCGCGCCGAGCGGCGGAGGAACCAGGCGGTCAGCAGGGCGCCCGCGAGCAGGCTGCCCAGGACCCGGAGCGAGACCCAGCCCCAGTCGTCGCCCTTGACCAGGGCCACGGTGAGGGCGGCGATGGCGGCGGTGAGCAGGACCGCGCCGAACAGGTCCGGCAGGGGTCCGTCCTCCTTGCCGCGCAGCCTGGGCAGGACGCGTGCGCCCACCGCGATGGCGGCGATGCCGACCGGGACGTTGACGATGAACACCCAGCGCCAGTCTGCTTCGACCAGCAGCCCGCCGAGGACCGGCCCGAGCCCGGCGGCGATCCCGCCGATCGAGGCCCAGGCCCGGATGGCGCCGGGCCGCTCGGCCGGCGGCGTGGCGTCCAGCAGCAGCGCCAGTGAGGTCGGCATCAGCGCGGCGGCGCCCGCCGCCTGGACCACCCGGGCGGCGTCGAGCCAGCCGACGGCCGGGGCGAGCGCGCAGAGTGCGGAGGCGGTGGTGAAGACGGCCAGTCCGGCGAGGAACACCGTCCGGTGGCCGATGCGGTCCGCGAGCCGTCCGGCGGGGACCAGCAGCGCGGCGAAGACGATGGCGTAGCCGTTCAGGACCCAGGACAGGGTGGCCAGGCTGCTGCCGTGGAAGTGCTGCTGCATCGCCGGGAGGGCGACGTTGACGATGAACAGGTCGAGGTTCGAGACGAACACCGCGGCGGCGACCACCAGGAACGCGGCGCGGCGGTGGGGCTGGGCCCGACCGGGCGGCGCGACTAGTGGGTTTGATATTCCAACTGTCTCCATGGCCGGGAACGCTAGCGGCAGTGAGTTTGAATTCGCAACCCTCCATGGCAGGCTGGCAGGGTGACCCCGCACACCGATGCCAAGCCCACCGCCGCCCGCTCCGCCGCCGCGCTGCCGGGCCGTCCCTGCTCCATCGCGGCCGCGCTGCAGGTCCTCGGCGAGAAGTGGGCGCTGCTCGCCGTGCGTGAACTCTTCTACGGCAACCACCGGTTCGACCGGATCGCCCGCAACACCGGAGCCCCGCGCGACCGGCTCACCGCCCGGCTGCGCGCCCTGGAGGAAGCCGGGGTGGTCGAACGCCGCGCCTACAGCGAGCGCCCGCCGCGATTCGAGTACCACCTCACCGAGGCCGGCCGCGACCTCGCCCCGGTCACCCAGGCCCTGCTCGCCTGGGGCGACCGCTGGCTGTCGCCCGAGCCCCCGGTGGTGCTGCGCCACCACCCCGACCACTCCGACCACCCGGACCACCCGCTGGACGCGGCCTGGACCTGCCGCACCTGCGGGACGGAGGTGCGCAACCCGGACCTCACCCTGGAGATCCACTCCCCGGGCTGGACCCGCCAGGGCCTCGCCGACCCCGCCCCCGGCCCCGACAGCGGCGCGGGCTCCGGGACGTCGCAGGACTGACGGCCCGTCACGACCCGCTCTCGCCATCGGCTGCGCGATCCGGACGCCCGCCGAGGCAGGCCGCCGCCGGTGTCGTACCCCCGCCCTACGGTGGTGCGATGAAGCTTCTGCTGACCGACTCCGGGGTCACGAACCCCAGCATCCTGGCGGCCTTGGTCGAGCTCCTGGGCAAGCCCGTCGCCGAGGCCACCGCCCTGTGCATCCCCACCGCCGGGTACGGCGGCCCGCACGGCGGTCCGACCGGTCCGTGGCGGTTCGTCAGCGGGCGGACGCAGCACCCCATGACCGACCTGGGGTGGAAGTCGGTGGGCCTGCTCGAGCTCACTGCGCTGCCCAGCATCGAGGAGGAGCGCTGGGTCTCCTGGGTCCGGGAGGCGGACGTCCTGCTGGTGAACGGCGGGGACGCGCTGTACCTGGGCCACTGGATGCGGGAGTCCGGACTCGCCGCCCTCCTCCCGTCGCTGCACGACACGGTCTACGTCGGACTCAGCGCCGGGAGCATGGTCCTGACGCCCCGCATCGGGGAGGCCTTCGTCGGCTGGAGGTCGCCCACCGGCGACGACCGCACCCTGGGAGTCGTCGACTTCTCCCTCTTCCCGCACCTCGACCACCCGGCCTGCCCGGAGAACACCACGGCCGAGGCGGAGCGGTGGGCCGCCACCGAGATCACGGGTCCGGCGTACGCCATCGACGACCAGACCGCCGTCATGGTGGTCGACGGCGAGGTCGAGATCGTCTCCGAGGGAAACTGGCGGCCGTTCAACCTGCCGTCATGACATCGGGCGCCGGCATGCCGCTTCCCCGGTCGCGTGCGCGGACCGGGGAAGCGGCGTGCCGTCAGGTCAGGAGTTGAGGGTGTACGGCTCCCCGTAGACGCTCCAGGACAGCGGCGGGGTCAGGTCGAAGTTGCCCTCGTTGAGGAACTTCCGCTGCTCGGTGCTGACCCGGGTGGTGTCGCTGTGCGCCTCCTCCTTGCGCATCTCGGTCTCGCGCGCGTCGAGGAACGCGTTCAGGTACGTGGTCTCGTTGCCGCCCTGCGCCGGGGGCTTGGCCTTGGCGAGCGCCGCCTTCCGGATGGCGGCCAGGCCGTCGGGGCCGTGCATCACGGCGGCGTCGTAGTAGGCGAACTGGCCGAGCGCCCGCAGGCCGTCCGACTTCGCCTGGGCGACGGCCGGGTTGAAGTAGACGCGGTCGCGTTCCGACTCCTGGGTCTGGGTGAAGACCGGGTCGGTGGCGGCCTGCCGCCAGGCGGCGGGGAAGCCCGGGTCCAGACCCTGGTGGGAGCTGGTGCCGTTGACCGAGCGCAGCGCGGGCAGGTAGGGGGCCAGCACGTTGCCCGGCTTCTTGGCCGTGTAGGCCTCGACCAGGTCGAGCATGTCACCGGTGCCCGAGCAGAACCCGATGATGCCCGCGGTGTAGCCGCGGCCGTCGTTGATGTCCTCGATGTAGGAGAACTGGGCACGCCAGTCCAGCGAGGAGTTCTCGGCGCTGGAGACCAGCTTCATCGCGATCTCCTTCTTCGCCGGGTCGTCCAGGTTCACGCCGGTGGAGGGCGAGGACGTCGGACTGGGGCTGGGCGACGGGCTGGCGCTGGACGTGGGGGTCGGCGACGGGCTGGGGGTGGCGGTGCCGGAGCCGTACGCCTCGACCTCCCAGAGCGAGTAGCCGTACGCGGTGCCGCGCTGGGTTCCGTAGACCCGCAGGTAGCGGCCGGTGCCGCTGACCGCGAGGTCGTCGGTGCCGCCGTCTCCGGTGCCGGTCGAGTAGATCTGCCGCCAGGTGGAGCCGTCGTCGGACAGCTCGATCCGGTACGCCTTGGCGTAGGCGGCCTCCCACTTCAGCACCACGCGGTTGACGCCGGTGGCGGTGCCGAGGTCGATCCGGATCCACTGGTTGTCGACGCCCTCGGTGCTGGCCCAGCGGGTGGTGCCGGAGCCGTCGACGGCCTTGGCACCGCCGTAGCTGCTGGACTCGGTGGAGGAGACGGTGACGGGACGGTTCAGCGCGAGGTTGGTGCTGGCGGCGGTCGCCGTGGTGGTGCCGATCGCGGCGGCCAGCAGGCCGCCGGTGGCCGCGGCGGCGACGGCGATCGCGGTGCCGCGGGCGGTTCCGATGAAGGACATGCCACTCCTCGTGTGGGGACGGGATGGGTGCCGGTTCACATGCCTGTTCACATTAGGAAACTTTCCTAACTGATGGCGGGGTGAGCCTAGGGCCCGCCGGTCGGCCTCCGCAATGCCCCGTCCAACATCGGGTAAAGAGACCGGAGCGATCGCCTTCCGCCGGTACGGCGGGCGGGGATCGGGGACGGTGCTCAGACTCGTAGGTGTGTCCGCCCGCCGAGGGGAGGTGCGCTGAGCCGTGCGATGGCCGGAGCGTCTGCTGCCCGGACGGGTGTCGGCCTGGCTGCGCGCTCGCGACCCACGGCTGGCGGCGACCAGGCGGGCGGCCCGGACGGCACTGGTGATGCCGGCGCTGTTCGCGCTGTGCAACCAGGTGTTCCACTCTCCGGCGATGGCGAGCTACGCCGCCTTCGGGTCGTTCTCGATGCTGCTGCTGGTCGACTTCGGCGGGCCGATGGTGGAGCGGCTGCGGGCGCAGGCGGGCCTGGGACTCGCGTGGGCGGTGCTGATCTGTCTCGGCACGCTGGCGGCCCAGCACACCTGGACCGCGGTCGTCGGGACCATGGCGGTCGCCTTCCTGGTGCTCTTCTCCGGCGTGGTCAGCTCGGTGCTCGCGGGCGCGTCGACCGCGCTGCTGCTGGCGTTCGTCCTGCCGGTCAGTGCGCCGGCGGCGGTGTCGCAGCTGCCGGAACGGCTGGCGGGCGCGGGCCTGGCGACGGCTGCGGCCCTCCCCGCGATCGCGCTGCTGTGGCCGCTGTCCGGCACGGACCCGCTCAGCGGACCCGCCGCCCGGATGTGCCGCGCCGCCTCGGACCGGCTGCGGACGGAGGCCGCCCTCCTGGCCGGTGGGAGCGGCGCCCCGGACCGGTCCGCGTGCCTCGCCGCGGCCGAGCGCACGGCGCGCGCCGCGACCGACCTGCGCCGGGCCTTCGGCGCCACGCCGTACCGTCCGACCGGGCTGTCCACGACCTCGCGGGCCCTGGTCCGGCTGGTCGACGAACTCACCTGGCTGTGCGACATCCTGGCCGACCGCCCCGTGTACACCGACACGCCGCCGGCCTGCGATCCCGCCGCCCGCACGGTGCGCCGCTCGGCCGCGGCCGTCCTCGACCGCACGGCCGAGCTCCTCGACGACCTGCGCGGCGACCAGGGACCGCTGCACGCCGCCGCCGCGGACCTGCGCGCGGCGCTCGCGGACCTGGAGGCCGGCGCGACCACCCGGCTGCCCGCCGGACCTCCGCCGACCGGTGCCGACGGCCTGGCGCTCACCGAGGTCCACGCGTACCTGGCCGCGCTCGACCCGTCGTTCCGCGCCCAGGAACTCGCGTTCGCGGTTCTGCAGGTCGCGGGCAACGTCGAACGGGCCGGCTCCGCCGAGCGGCGCAGCTGGCCGGAGCGGCTGCTGGGGCGCGAACCCGGCGCGGTGACGATGCCGCTCGCCTCGGCACGGCAGCGGGCGGCGGCCCACCTGCAGCCGCACTCCGTCTGGCTGCACAACAGCCTGCGCGGCGCGGTCGGCCTCGGCGTCGGCGTGCTGCTGGCGAACGTGACCAGCGCCCAGCACTCGTTCTGGGTGCTGCTCGGCACGCTGTCGGTGCTGCGCTCGAACGCCCTCAACACCGGGCAGAACGCGGCGCGGGCGGTGCTCGGCACGGTCATCGGCTCGGTCCTGGGCGCGGCTTTGCTGCAGCTGCTGGGCCATCACGGCACGGTCCTGTGGTTCCTGCTGCCGCTCGCCGTCCTGCTGGCGGGGATCGCCCCTGCGGCGATCTCCTTCACCGCTGGCCAGGCCGCCTTCACGGTCACCCTGGCGATCCTGTTCAACATCAACCAGGCCCCGGACTGGCACATCGTCCTGCTGCGGGTCCAGGACATCGGCCTCGGGTGCGCGGTGAGCGTGCTGGTCGCGCTGTTCTTCTGGCCCCGGGGTGCCTCGGCCGCCATCGACCGGGCCCTGGCGGACGCCTACACGGCCAGCGCCGGGTACCTGTCCGCCGCGGTCGGGCACGCCCTCGGCCCCGGCGCGGCCGGAACCACCGAGCCTGGCGACGATCCCGAGCGGGCCAGTCGGGCGGCGGCCGCCGCCGCGCGCCGGCTCGACGACGCGTTCCGCAGCTACCTCGCCGAGCGGGGCGCGAAGCGGGTGCCGTTGGCGGCGATGACCACGCTGGTGACCGGGGTGGTCGGACTGCGGCTGGCCGCCGACTCGGTGGTGTCGCTGTGGCGGCGCGCGGAGACGGGGCGGGCGGCGGACCCGCGCACCGGCGCCCACCGGGAGGTCATCGGTGCCACCGCCGCGGTGACCGGGTGGTACCGGGGCCTCGCGGCCGGCCTGGAGCAGCGCTCGCCGATCCCCGAACCGGTCGCGTACCGTCCCGCCGCCGAGGCGCGCCTGGTCGAATCCGTCCGGACCGACCTGACCGGCCGGACCGGCAGGCCCACGGCGGCCGCGATCCGGCTGATCTGGACCGGCGACCACGTCGACGTGGCCCGCCGCCTCCAACCCGGCCTCGCCACCGCGACGAGAACGCACACGGACCACTGAAGCCCCGCCCGCCGCACCGCGGGGGCTTCGAGCACCGCGCGGCCCCGGGTCACCTCACGCGGGTGACATCGCGATCCCGAGCGAGTCCGCGCCCATCGGCTTCGGGGCGCCCTTCTCGTAGAACACGTCCAGGTCCGTGACGACGAAGCCCGCCTCGGTCAGCAGGTCGACGATCGGGCGGGTCAGGTGGCACCCGGCGAACAGCCGCTGCTCCAGCGGGTCGAGCCGCTGCTGCCAGCGCCGCACGCTCTCGTCCTCGACCGGGGCCAGGCCGTGCTCCAGGAAGTGCAGCGTCCCGCCCGGCTTGAGGACGCGCCGCACCTCGTGGAGCGCGGCACCGGCGTCGGGGATGGTGCACAGCGTCCAGGTCGACAGTGCGGCGTCGTAGCTGTGGTCCGCGAACGGCAGCGCCTGGCCGTCCAGCCCCCCGCGCTCCACGTGGACGGAGGTCGCCGCCAGCCGCTTCGCCGCCAGCTTCCAGCCCACGTCGGAGGGCTCGACCGCGTCCACCCTCGTGACGGCCGCCGGATAGAACGGCACGTTCAGGCCCGAGCCGAACCCGAGCTCCAGGACCTCGCCCTCCAGGCCCTCGCAGACCCGGCGCCTCAGCTCCTCGGCCTCCTTCATCCCGCAGACGACGTTGACGATCCGCGGCACGACCTGCTCGGCGTAGAACCCCATCACGGCCTCCAACCCTCACCACCAAGTCTGGCACCGGGACCGGCAGTCTCGGTCGGTGAACGTGCTAGACGCCGCCGGCCCGGTAGGCGCGCACGCCCTCGACGCGGCAGGAGTCGGCCGACAGCCGCACCAACGCGTCGGGCCCCGTCATCAGCAGGTGAAGGCCGCCGTGGGCCTCCGGCTCGAACCGGTAGCCGGTCATCCCGGTGGACGACCAGCCGGTGATGTCCAGGTGGCGCAGGCCCGTGAACACCAGGTGGAACTCCACGGTGTTCAGCCCCTGCTCGACCCAGGGTCGCGGGGCCTGCGCCGGCAGGCCGGGCGACTCGAACCCGAGGGTCAGGCCGTGCTCGCGCTCGTCCACCAGGAGCGAGAACAGGTCGAGCGACTCCAGCGCCGGCACCGGGTCGAACAGCCCGCGGAGCACGTCGCCGTTGCGCAGCAGCGAGGTCCAGTCAGAGCCGTTCAAAGTAGGTCTTCTCCCAGGTGTCCGGCGTCTGCGGATAACGGATCGCGTCGACCTTGCCGAGGTGGCGGCGCGGTGTGCCGTACGGGCCGGCGGCCGAGGCGTGGGCGTTCAGGTGGCCGATGGCGAGCTCCCGGTTGGCGCTGAACTCCAGCCGGACGCCCGGCCCTTCCACCACCACGGCGAAGCGGTTCTCCGGACGTTCGGCCAGCGAGATCCGGCACTCCACCGGCAGCCGCCCGCCGGTGATCGCGACCTGCGCCACGTCGAGGAAGCGGAGCTGGAACTCGAAGACGTCCAGCCCCTCCTCCGCCCGCCACTCGGCGGGCGGGACGTCGACGAAGCGCAGCGTGGACAGCCGCAGGGTCACGGCCGGTCCCCGCCGGTTGAGGTGGCAGGAGTGCAGCCGCAGCGGCTCGTCGGCGGGCGGGTAGCGGAACAGCGCGAGCAGCTGTTCGGGGTTGCGCAGGGCGTCAACCCAGGTCGGGGTCATAGTAGTAGTGCTCCTGTGCCGGGGGCGGCATCTGTCCGTTGCGGGGGTCGTCGAACGGGCGGACGTGGACGTGCGGGGGCTGGTCGCCCACGCCGCCCTCACCGTAGAGGTGGCCGGTGTGGTGGTCCTGGAACACCACGAGCTCGTCGTCGGCGTTGAGGTAGACCTCCTCCTTGAAGTACACCGGCTGGTGGTTGGCGTCCAGGATCTGCTTGCCGCGCGGCGTGGTCGCGGGCACCAGCCGTTCCTCCAGCGGCTCCGCACCCTCGGGGACCCCGGCGTCGCGCAGCGCCTGCTGCTTGGCGGCCTCCCGGCAGGGCGTGAGGCCGAGCGGGTCGATCCAGCCGGTCGGGTTGGCGACGTACGCGTAGTTGTCCGGGCCGGGCGCGGCGCCCAGCGGGTCCGCCGAGGCGTACCGCCCGGACTCCGGGTCGTAGTAGCGGTGGACGTTGTAGTGCAGCCGGGTCTCGGGGTCGAAGTACTGCCCGGGGAAGCGCAGCGGGGTGTAGGTCGCGCTCTTCCGCGGCCAGGTGGTCGACCCCCAGGCCGTCCGGCGGCTGCGCCAGGCGATCGCACCGGACGCGTCCAGCAGCTCGGTCGGGGCCCCGACCAGGTCGGTGACGATGGCGAAGAACCGGTGGTCGACGGCGGCCTGGTCGACGGCAGCCGGCCCACCGCCACGGACCACCTGCTCGATCTGCGCGACCGGGTGGGTGCCCTTGTGCTGCCAGGTGAGCACGTGGAGGTCCGGGGAGCCGGCCTCCCGGCTGCGCTGCTCGGCCAGGTTGAACCCGTCCCAGGTGAAGCGCGTCTCCTCCGCGATGGAGCCGTCGGCCTCCAGCCGGAGTTTGGCCACCCGGCGGCCCAGCGGGTCGTAGCGGTACGCCCAGGACGCGCCGTCCGGTGTGACCACGCCGGTCAGCCGGTCCTCGGCGTCCCAGCTGAACCGCCAGGTGTCGGGCTTCTTCGACAGCCGGGTCTTCTGCCGCAGGGTGATCCGGCCCTGGGCGTCGTACTCGTAGCGGACCCGCCCGGCCCGGACGACCCGGGTGCCCGCGTACGCGCGGGTGCCCGTGGTGCCCTCGGTGCCGGCCGACTCGGGCCAGTGGGCCTCGGCGATCGGTCCCGCGGTGTCGTAGACGTACCGCTCGCTCCACTCCTGGCCGGTCACCGCGGTGATCCGGCCGTCGAGGTCCAGCGCGATGTCCTGACGGCCCGACAGGTGGTCGTCGACGGCGGTGAGCAGGCCGTCCGGGCGGTAGGTGTAGCTCCGCCCGTGGAAGGGCTTCGCGGGCACCGGCTCGGCCGGGTCCTGCGCGCGCAGCAGGCCGCGCCAGGCGAGCCGGTGGTCGGCGTCCCAGCGGCTGGCGACGGTCACCCGCCGGTCCGGCCCCGGCGTCCGTTCGGTCTCCCGGCCCGCCCGGTCGTAGCCGAAGTCGATCCGGCCGCCGAGGGAGCTGAGCGCGGTGCGGTTGCCCGCCGCGTCGTACTGCCAGTGGCTCGCCACGCCGGAGGGCGTGACCCGGCGGACCCGGCGGCCCGCGCCGTCGTAGGCGCTCTCGATCCGCCGGCCGTCGCAGACCTCGGCGGTGATCCGGCCCAGCCGGTCGTACTCGCGGGTCAGCTCCACGTCGGGTCCGACCGCGCGGACCATCCGGCCCGCCCGGTCCCACTCGAAGCCGGTGGCGGCGCCGTCCACCAGCCTGCGGACGACCCGCGACAGTGCGTCGTGCTCGTAGCGAACGGTTCCGCCGGCCCCGTCGGTGCGGACCGTCACCCGCCCGCAGGCGTCGCGCCGGTAGGCGAGCGTCCGCCCGTTGAAGTCCGACTCGGAGACCACCCGGCCCGCCGCGTCCCGGACGTAGTCCCAGGTCAGCCCCTCGGCGTTGGTCACCCGGACCAGCCGCAGCTCGGTGTCGTACCCGAACTCCACCCGGGAGCCCTCCGGGCCGGTGCGCGCGGCGAGCTGGTCGAAGTGGGAGTAGGCGAAGCGGGTCACCCCGCCCGCCGCGCCGACGTGCTCGACGACGTTGCCCTCGCCGTCGTAGCGCCACTGCTCGCGGCCCCCGGCCGGTGTCACCCGCTCGGCGAGGCGGCCCTCCACCGTCCACCGGTAGCGGGTCACCCCGCCCACCGGGTCCTCGCTGGCGACCGCGCGGCCGAAGGCGTCCCGGGTGTAACTGACGCTCGCGCCGAGCGGATCGGTGACCCGGAGCAGCCGGCCCGCCTCGTCGCGCACCACCCGGGTGACCGCGCCGAGCGGGTCGGTCACTGCCACCAGGTGCCCGAGCCCGTCGTACGCGTACCGGGTCGTCCCGCCCTCCGGGTCGACCGAGACCGTCATGTTGCCGCGCTCGTCGTAGCTGTGCCGCCAGGTGGAGCCGTCGGCGTCCACCACCACGGTCGGGAGGTCCAGCTCGTTGTGGACCGCCAGGATCTGCGCCCCGTCGGGCCGGATCACGGTGGTGACGTTGCCGCGTTCGTCGTACGTGTAGGCGGTGACCCGGCCCATCGGGTCGGTGACGGTCGCCGGGCGGCCGTGGCGGTCGAACGCGTACCGGGTGGTGTGGCCCAGCGGGTCGGTCTCGGCCACCACCCGGCTCTGCTCGTCCACCAGGTACCGCGTGGTGTGGCCGAGCGAGTCGGTGGCGGCCGTGGTCCGGTGGCCGGTCGCGGGGTCGCGCGGCGCGTAGTCGTAGTGGTAGCGCAGCTCGCCGCCGGGCGCACCCTGGTCGGTGCAGCGGTCGAGGTGGTCGTAGGCGTAGTCGTAGCGCCGGTCGTTGCGGTCCAGCCAGGCGGTGATCCGGCCCCGCTGGTCGTAGGCGAAGCGCTGAGCGAGGCCGGAGGAGTTCCGAACGCCCGTCAGATGGCCGTCGGTGTAGGCGAAGCGGACGATCTCGGCGCCGTCGGGCCCCGCGTCGGCGAGGCGCAGCGCGGTGATCCGGCCGTCCGCGACGTCGACCTCGACCCGGTGTCCGGCGTGGTGGCGGATCGCCACCGGGGCGCCCGCGTCGTCGTAGTCGTAGGCGATCCAGCGGCCGTTGCGGTCGCGGACCTCGGTCAGCAGCGCGATCGAGGGGTCCTCGGGCTCCGGCAGGTACGTCCGGGTCAGCCCGGCCCGCGGATCCACCACGGTGTACGCGCCCTCGGCGTCGCGGGCCAGCGGCCAGCGTGTGGTGCCCGCCACCGGCATGGTCGGCACGCCGGGCACCGGGTGCGGGTAGGACAGCAGTCCGCAGTCCGCGCGCAGCAGCAGCACGCCCTCGGCGTCGATCACCAGCCGCTCGTCCAGGCTGCTCGCCCAGCTCGGTCCGAGCCAGCGGCCGGAGCGGTGGGCGGAGGTGTGGGCGCGCTCGAACAGCAGCGGGAGCGAGCCGGCCAGCGAGAGGTCGGTGTGCCGGAGGACCATCTGCCCGGTGGCCACGTCGACCGGGTCGCCGCAGGTCTTGACCTCCTCCGGGGCGCGGGCCTCCTTCGGCGCGTCCTCCGCCGCGTCCCGGGCGGCCACCGAGGCGTCCTGCCGGGCGGCGTTCTCCGCGGTCTCCTCTGCGGCGTTGCGCGCGGCGTTCTGCCCGGCGTCCTCGGCGACGTTGCGGGCGGCGTTCTCCGCGGCGTCCTCGGCGACGGTGAGCCCGGCCCGCTCGGCGACCGCGGCCGCCTCGCCGCCACCGCCGGTCACCGCGCCGAACGCCAGGTTGGTGATCAGCTTGCCGCCCGCCTCGAACGGGTCCGAGCCCCACCCCGAGCCGACCACCGCCGACAGCAGCTCGGTCGGGTGGTTCGCGGCGTGCAGCAGACCCACGGCCGTGGTCGACACGTGGTCGGCGTACTGGGCGGGGTGGGTCGTGTTGTACGGGTCCATCGAGTTCAGCCCGCGGGCGAACTTCACGATGTCCGCCGCGCCCTTGACGATGCCGCCGGCCAGGTGCAGCTGACCGACCATCGACCCCTGGAACGCGTCCGACAGGTCCTTGCCCATCCGTTCGAGGAAGCTCGGCTCGGCCGGCGCGGTCGCGGTCGCCGCGTCCACCGCGGCCTTCGCGGCCTCGCCCGCGGAGTCCCGCTGCTGCCGGGCGGTCCGCAGCAGTTCCTGAGCCTCCTTCAGCCCGGCCTCGCCCGGGTCGCTGAATGCGGCCGGCCTGGTCGGCGCGGGACCCGGGTCGTTCCCGGCCCCGGCCTCTTCGTTCCAGGCCCGCGCCTGACGGTTGTACCGGTCGACGTCCTGGTTGTACGCGTCCCTGGCCTGTTCGGACGCCTGCTTCGCCGCCCGGTACGCGTCGACGGCCTGCTGGGCCTGCTGCTGCGCCCACTGCACGGTCTGCGCGTACTGCTCCAGCGCGTCCGCGGCCGTCCGGCAGGCGTCCGCCGCCGTCAGCCACAGCTTGGGGTGCGGCGCGAACTTCGCCCGGAACGCGTCGGCCGCCTGCCCCTGCCAGTGGTCGTGGTCCAGCCGGGTCAGGCCCTCGCCGGTCGACTCGAACGCCGCCGAGAACTTCCGCAGGTGTCCGACCGACGTGCCGATCGCCCCCACGTCGCCGTGCACCAGGTCCTCGGGGTCCTCGGACTCGCCGAGCTGCGCCTCGCCGATCTGCGCGCCCAGCGAGTCCGCGACGCTGTCCCCGAACGAGTCGACCGCGTGCGCGGCGCCGTGCAGACCCACCAGGTCCAGGCCGTCACCGACCAGGTGGGCCTCCGCGTCGAGGACCGAGCCCACGCCGGCCTTGACCGTGTCGAAGCCGCTCTCCAGGCTGTCGCCGACGCTGTCGAGGAAGTCACCGAAGCCCACCTCAGCCCTCCCCGCCGTCACTCCGCTGCCGCGGCACCGGCCGGGTGCCGAACAGGTCGGTCTGCGCCTGGTCGTACGCGTCCCCCAGGCCCAGCGCCTCGTTCGCCTGCCGGTTGATCCCCATCGGACCGTCCATCAGGTCGCGGCCCTCCGCCTGCCAGCTCTGCTTCATGTGGTCGGCGGCCTCGGCCGCGGACTGGGCCGAGTAGTCGGCGTCCCGGAGCTGCGTGTACGGGTTGTCGGACAGCGTCTTCCCCCAGGACTGCGCCTCGACCTGTTCCTGCGTCAGGTCCGGGTTGCCCATCGCGGCGTTCACCACGTCCTTGAGCGTGCCCGACACGTACTGCTCCTGGTCGTGGTACAGCCCGGCCGACAGGCCGAGCCGCACCGCGATCTCGTTGCCGTCCTGGACCAGGGAGCGCACGCCCCACGCCCAGCGCTCGGCGAAGCCGGAGAACGCGCCGTGCAGACCGCCGTGCCCGACCTGCAGGGCGGTCAGGTCGACGTTCGAGAATCCCCGGCCCACCTCGGCGGACTCGTCGATCCCCAGCGTCTTCAGCTCCGTGATCGCCTGGTTGATGCCGTCCGCGGCCAGCTTCAGCGCCGCCGGGTCCACCGCATAGCTATCGGTCACCGTCGTCCGCCCCCGCACCGGCCAGCGCCGCCGCGTCCGGCACGATCCCCCGCACCGGAGGGAAGAACGCCGGTGCGGGCCCGGCGACGTCCAGCACCACCCCGGTCGGTACCGGCGCGGCGGGCACCGCCACGTCCAGCAGCCGCGCCCCGTACACCGAGACGTACGACCACTCCACCCCGGCGCGGCCGTCCCGCTCCACCGCGAACCGGGAGAACGCCTCCTCGCCCGAGAAGGCGTGGATCCACCGGATCCCACCGGCGTCGGCCGCCCACCACCCGCCCTCACCGGTCACCGGCACCAGCACGGCACTGCGCCGGAACTCCCCCAGCAGCGCGGCCGGGTCGTACCGGTCCGTCCCCAACTCGGCCGCACGCGCGGCCAGTTCCACAGCGACCATGCCATCCCCAGGAGGTACGACGACCGTCGGCCAGAGGGTAGCCGACCCGGGGGCCGCCGGCACCGAAAACACCTCGGGTGTCCCGCCCCTGTGCGGGCTGACGCACCCTCAACCCGGCGAGCTAGGACTCCGGTTCGGCGAGGTCGCACGAGTCGGACGTGTCGTCGCACGGGGCATCGCTCAGGTCCATGTCCCGGACGTCGCAGGCGATTCGGCCCAGCAGGGTTCGGAACGCCTGGCGCTCGTTCTCGTCGAGCGCGGCCAGGAGCCGGTCCTCGGCTTCCCGTACCCGCCGCTGCAGGTCCTGCAGGGTCCGTACGCCCTGGGCGGTGGCGACGATCTTGCGTTGGCGCCGGTCGGCGGGGGTGAGCCGGCGCTCGACCAGGCCGGCCGCGACGAGTTCGTCGATCAGGTAGGTCATCACCGTGCGGTCGATCCCCAGGTACGCGGCCAGGGCGAGCTGGTTGTGCTGGTCCCCGCGAACGGCGGCGGCGAGCGTCTGGTAGCCGCGGGCCCCCTGCGGGATGCCGTCGAGGGCCGACGCGACGACGGTCCGGTAGGCGCGGATCAGGACGAGGAGGGAGAGACCGAAGTCCCCGGCGAAGTCGGCGCCGTCGGCCAGCGTGGTCGGCGTGGTCGGCGTGGTCGGACTCTCCGTGCTCATAACCGGAATTGTACCCGCCGATCCGTTGTTGGACAGATCATCTGGCCAGCATGTGATCTATCGGACAGCGCACTTCCGCAGACGAAGCGCCGCAGGTGAGAAGGCAAACGTCATGGTCAAGATCGGCATCATCCTCGGCAGCACCCGCCCCAACCGCAACGGCGAACAGGTGGCGAAGTGGGTGCTCGACATCGCCTCGCGCCGCGACGACGCCGAGTTCGAACTCGTCGACCTCCGCGACCACCCCCTGCCGCTCCTCGACGAGCCGCTGCCGCCGTCCTTCGGCCGGTACCAGCACGAGCACACCAGGCAGTGGGCAGCCACGATCGCCCCGTTCGACGGGTTCGTCATCGTGACTCCCGAGTACAACCACGGCATCCCCGGCGTGCTGAAGAACGCCCTCGACTTCCTCTACGCGGAGTGGAACAACAAGGCGGTCGGCTTCGTGTCCTACGGCGGGGTCGGCGGCGTCCGGTCCGTCGAGCACCTGCGCATGGTCGCCGCCGAACTGCAGATGGCCGACGTGCGCCAGCAGGTCGCACTGTCGATGGTCACCGAGTTCGAGAACTACCGCGTCTTCAAGCCCGGCGAGTACAACCTGGCCGCCCTGAACACGATGCTCGACCAGGTCATCGCCTGGAGCGCCGCGCTCGCACCGCTGCGCACGGCCGCGCCCGTCGCCGCCTGACCTCCACCCGTCCCGATCGTGAACGACAGGAGCCCGACATGAGCGACGCAGCCGACTGGAACGCGAAGACCATCGCGGAGTTCCGCGCGAACGAGGGCAGGGTCGGCGGGGCCTTCGAGGGCGCCCCGCTGGTCCTCGTCCACCACCGCGGGCGCAAGAGCGGGCAGGAGCGCGTCACCCCGATGATGTACCTCCCGCACGACGCCGAGCCGGACACCGTCTACGTCTTCGCGAGCAAGGGCGGAGCCCCCACCGACCCGGACTGGTACCGCAACCTGACCGCCGCCGGCGCGGGCAGCGTCGAACGCGGCACCGCGACCTACCGGGTGACCGTCCGCGAAGTGGTCGGCGCCGAACGCGACCGCGTCTACGCCGAGCAGGCGCGGCGTTACCCCGGCTTCGCCGACTACGAGCGCCGGACCGCCGGAATCCGCGTCATTCCGGTGCTCGAACTCCGGCGGGCGTAGCCCACGCCCCGGCCGGCTCCAGCGAGTCGAAGGAGAGCGATCATGCCCAAGGCCGTCAGGTACGACGGGTTCGGCGGGATCGACGTGCTGCGGGTCGACGAGGTGGAGCGCCCGGCGCCCGGGGACGGGCAGCTGCTCGTACGCGTGAAGGCGGCCGGCATCAACCCGAGTGAGGCGGCCATCCGCACGGGGGCGGTGGCGCAGCTGTTCCCGTCGACGTTCCCGTCCGGTCAGGGCAGCGACCTCGCCGGGGTCGTCGAGGAGGTCGGCCCCGGGGTCGGCGGGTTCTCGCCCGGCGACGGAGTGATCGGGTTCTCCCAGAGGCGGTCCTCCCAGGCCGAGTTGGTCCTGGTCGAGGCCGGGGACCTGACGCGCAAGCCGGACGGGGTCTCGTGGGAGGTGGCGGGCAGCCTGTACGTCGTCGGTGTCACGGCCTGTCGAACTGGCCCTCGCCCTCGGCGTCGCGACCGATCGGATCGACACCATCGCCGATTTCACGGCCGCCGAGAAGCACGGAGTGAAGACCGACGGAGGGGTCGCGGCCGGGCCGGGCGCCAAGGTGCTCACCGAACTCGCCGGCCTGATCGCCGACGGACGGCTGGACCTGCCGATCGCGAACGTCTACCCGCTGGCCCGGGTCCGCGAGGCCTACACCGAGCTCGAACGCCGCCACACCCACGGCAAGATCGTCCTCAGGCCGTAGGAGTCCCCGCCGCCAGGCCGCCGACCAGCCTCCATAGCGGATTACGACTGGCGTACTAGCATGAAAAAGGCTTGATCTCCAGACCCGAACCGCAGCGGCAGGGAGCCGACATGGCGTTCGACCTGACTGGTTTCGAGCAGGCGGACAGCTGCCGCTACCTGCCCATCGCCGAGCACGGCCTGATCGGCGATCTTCGGACCGCCGCCCTGGTCGGCACGAACGGCACCATCGACTGGTACTGCTGCCCGCGCTTCGATGCGCCGAGCGTCTTCGGCTCCATCCTGGACGCAGACCGGGGCGGGTCGTTCGAGCTGGCTGCCGAGGTCCCGACCCGCACCAGGCAGTTCTACTTCCCCGACACGAACGTGCTGATCACGCGGTTCTTCGCCGCGGACGGGGTGGCGGAGATCCAGGACTTCATGCCGGTGGTCGACGAGTCCCGCGAGGCGGCCCGGCACCGGCTGATCCGGCGGGTGGTCTGCGTCCGCGGGACCCTCCCCTTCCGGGCGCGGATCGCCCCGCGCTTCGGGTACGGCGCCGAGACGCACACCATGCACCTCGAGGGCGACCGGGCGGTGTTCCGCTCCCCGTCGCTGACGCTCGCCCTGACCGCCACCGCACCGCTGGAGGGCGACGGACCGGACGTCCGGTCGCACTTCAAGCTCCTCGAGGGCGAGTCCCACGTGTTCGCGCTCGACCAGATCGGCGACGACGTCCCGCTCCGGTCCTGCCCGCGGGCCGAGGCGCAGGAGCAGGCCGAGGCGACCGTCCGGTTCTGGCGCCACTGGCTGGCCCGCTCGCGCTACCACGGGCGGTGGCGGGAGATGGTGAACCGCTCCGCGCTGGTGCTGAAGCTGCTCACCTATGTGCCGACCGGCGCGATCATCGCCGCACCGACCACCAGCCTGCCCGAGCAGGTCGGCGGCGAGCGCAACTGGGACTACCGCTACGTCTGGGTGCGGGACGCCGCCTTCTGCGTCTACGCCATGCTGCGCCTGGGGTTCACCTCGGAGGCCGAGGCGTTCATGGGGTTCCTCGACGAGCGGGGCATCCTGCGGGGCTCGGCGGAGAGCGGTCCGCTGCAGATCATGTACGGCATCGACGGGCGCACCGACCTGCCCGAACGCGAACTGCCGCACCTGGAGGGCTACCTCGGCTCCGCACCGGTCCGGGTGGGCAACGCCGCCACCGGCCAGCTCCAACTGGACATCTACGGTGCGCTGATCGACTCCGTCTACCTCTACGACAAGTGGGGGCAGCCGATCAGCAGTGACCGCTGGGACGAGGTCGGCGGGGTGGCCGACTGGCTCTGCGAGCACTGGGACCAGCCCGACGAGGGGGTGTGGGAGACCAGGGCGGGCCGCCGGGACTTCGTGTACTCGCGGCTGATGTGCTGGGTGGCGCTGGAACGCGCGATACGCATGGCGAACCACCGCGGCCTGCCGGCGGACCTGCCCCGCTGGCGGGCGTCCCGGGACGCGATCTACCGGCAGATCATGCGGCGCGGCTGGTCGGACCGGCGGGGCGCGTTCGTCCAGGGGCTGGACGGCCACGTGCTGGACGCCTCGCTGCTGATGATGCCGATGGCCAAGTTCATCTCGCCCACCGACCCCAAGTGGCTCTCCACCCTGGACGCGCTCTCCACCGACCTGGTCTCCGACTCGCTGGTGTACCGCTACGACCCCGCCACCAGCCCGGACGGCCTGCACGGCCCCGAGGGCACCTTCTCGATCTGCTCCTTCTGGTACGTGGAGGCGCTGGCCCGGGCGGGCCGGTTGGAGGAGGCCAGGCTCGCCTTCGAGAAGATGCTCACCTACGCCAACCACCTCGGCCTGTTCGCGGAGGAGATCGGCCCGACCGGCGAGCAACTGGGCAACTTCCCCCAGGCCTTCACCCACCTCTCCCTGATCAGCGCCGCCTTCAACCTCGACCGCGCCCTGGGCTGACGCGGCATCACCACGGCCGCCTCAGGCCGCGGGCGGGTGCTGGTGGGCGTCGACCACGCGGGCGGGGACGGCGAGCAGCAGCAGGCGGCCTTCGGCAGCGGCGGCGGGGAAGTCGAACGGGCTGGTGAACGGTCCGGTGAGCAGCAGCAGGGTGCGGTGCGAGCGCAGGGCGCGCGCCCATTCGCGGCCGGCCGAGAGCGGTCCGTCGTACCAGGCGGCGCGGCCGAGCCGGTGGACGGTCAAGCGGGTGCCGTCGTACGCCGCGGACCAGTCCTCCCGCAGCTGGGGCAGCGCGTTGTCACCGCCCCATCCCTCCCCGGCGTGCGCGGGACGTGCCGGGTCCGACGGGGCCACGAGAACGGGACGGTGACCGGCCATCAGTTCCGGCCACGGCTCCCACGCCCGCCCGCTGCTACTCCCGGTGATCTCCACACGACTCCCTGTTCCCCGCTCGCGATCATGTCATCCACGAACCGCGCCCCGAGTGTGGTCCCGCCATCTCCTTCGGAGCCCGCGCCGATCCGGATGGGCACGGCACCGAGCCGCACCGGGCCGGTGACGGCGTGTCAGGTGGTGGCGATGCGGTGCAGCCAGTCGCCGAGCAGGGCGCGTTCGTGCGGGGTGAGCATGGTGAGGGTGGGCAGCGCGGCGTGCAGGGTCACGGCGGCGGCGGCCGGACCGGGGGGTGCGGCGCAGGGGTCGGTGAGGACGGCGGCGCAGAGTGCGTCCCAGGCCAGGTCCGCGAGGGCGGTGTCGCGGCGGTCCTCGGGCTGGTCGATCAGAGTGAGGACGACGCCGGTGCCTGCGGCGTGCACGAGGTCGACGGCGCGGTGCTCGGGGACGCGGAGGCGTCCGGCGCGGGCGACGCGGTGCACCCGCTGGCGCAGGATTTGCTCACCGGCTTCGGCGGCGGAGCGTCCTTCTGCGGTCGGCACCCTGGTGTTCATCAGCCGGAACAGCGCCGGGTTGGCGAGGCCGAAGCCGATGTGCAGCTCCCATCCGGTGCGCAGGCCCTGCACCGGGTCGTCGTCGGCGTCGACCGGGTGCTTCTGCGCCAGGTAGCTGGTGAGGCCGTGTTCCGTCACGGCGTTGAGCAGCCCGTCCTTGTCGCCGAACAGGCGGTAGATGGTGGGCGCCTGGACGCCTGCGGCGAGTGCCACGGAGCGGGTGGTGACCGCGTCGGGGCCTTCGGTGGCGAGTAGGTGGGCGGCGACCTCGACCAGTCGGGAGCGCACGGCGTCACGCGAGGTCTGCGGGGGTCGGGGATCGGGATCGTTCACGTTTCCAACGGTATCTCATGTTTGTTATCGATGGAGTTTCACTGTTAACGTGACGAGAGAATCACCGATAACACCTGGGAGCGAACCATGATCGTCATCACCGGTGCCACCGGCGCGCTCAACGGCGCCACCGTCGACCATCTCCTCGAACGCGTCCCCGCCGCCGACCTCGCCGTCGCCGTCCGGGACACCGCCAAGGCCCGGCGGTTCGCCGACCTCGGCATACAGGTGCGCCACGGCGACTACGCCGACCCGGCCTCCCTCCCCCGCGCCTTCGAGGGCGCCGACCAGCTGCTGCTGGTCTCCGCCAGCGACCCCGGCGCCGACGCCGTCGCCCTGCACCGCACCGCGATCGACGCGGCCGCCGCCGCGGGCGTCGGCCGCATCCTCTACACCAGCCACCAGGGCGCCCACCCCGGCAGCGCCTTCGGCCCCGCGCGCACCCACGCCGCGACCGAACAGCTGCTCGCCGATTCCGGCGTCGCCTGGACCTCCCTGCGCAACGGCTTCTACGCGCACAGCCTCGCCTGGCTGGCCGGCCCATGGCGCGAGACCGGCATCATCACCGTCCCCGCCGACGGCCCGGTGTCGTGGACCGCGCGCGAGGACGCCGCCGAGGCCGCCGCCGCGGTGATCGCCTCCGACGGCGCGCACGACGGCCCGACGACCCTCACCGCAGGCGCGGCGCCGACGTTCCAGCAGGTCGCCGCCCTCGCCTCCGAGCTCAGCGGCCGCACGGTGGAGTGCGTCACCGTCGACCCCGAGGAGTGGGTCGCGGCCCAGACCGCCCGGGGCACGCAGGAGTTCATGGCACGCTTCACCCTCGGCATCTACCAGGCCGCCGCACAGGGCTACTTCGCCGGTGTCGACCCGCTGCTCGGCACGCTCCTCGGCCGCGAACCGCGCACCGTCAGCGAGTTGCTCGCCGCCTCCTGACCAGAGCGGCCGGGCCCCGCGCCGGAGCAACCCGCTGCCACAGTGCTGTGACACCGTCACAGTCCGGGAACGGGCCGCGCGTTCCCCCTGTCGCGGTGCGGCCGGCGCCTGCCACAGTGATCCGATCACAGGTCGGGCCGGGGGAAAGAGGTCAATCGGATGAGAACACGTCTGGCAGGGGTACTGCTCGCCCTGGCGCTGGTGGGCGGCGGCGCCACGCTCGCCACCGGCACGGCGACGGCCGCGCCCCGCACCGCAGCGGTCGCAGCCGTACAGCAGGCACCCGCGGTCGGCGCGCCGGCCCTGGCACCAACCGGGCAGCGGGAGCAGGCCGCCGCCACCCGGTTGGCGAAGAGCAAGACCAAGAGCAAGAGCAAGAAGAAGTCCAAGGGCTGGCTGATCGTCCTCCTGCTGGTCGCGATCCTGGTGGTCCTGGCGATCGTCCTGGTGGTGTGGCTGGTCCGCCGGAACGCCCGGCGCCCCTGAGCCCGCACCCGGCTTCGGTGACGAGGCGCGGGCGGCGGGGCTCAGGCCGGTAGGGTCCAGCGCTGGTTGGCGGTGGCGGTGCAAGTCCAGATGATCAACGGCGTGCCGTTGGCGCTGCCGCCGCCGCTCGCGTCCAGGCACAGATCGGACTTGGTGTTCTGCAGGGTCTGGTCGGCGCGGTGGACCCACGCTTGGGCGGGCGTGCCGTTGCAGGCGTACAGCTGGACCGCGGTGCCGGCCGTGGTGGCACCGTTGCGGACGTCCATGCACTTGCCGTAGGCGCGCAGCGTGCCGTCGCCGGGCAGGGTCCAGGTCTGGGCCGGGGTGCCGTTGCAGGTGTACAGCTGGAGTCCGGTGCCGTTGGCGGAGTTGCCGCCGGTGACGTCCACGCAGGCGCCGGCGATGCCGGTGACCGGTCCGCCGGCGGCGAGCGGCGGGAGGGCGTCGCGGACCACGGCGGCCTGCGCGACGGGGTCGCCCGTCGCGGTGGTCGGGTAGGTGTTCCGCTGGTGGTTCCAGGCGTTCTCCACCGTGAACCAGTCGATGGCGGCGGGGAGCTGACCGGTCGTCAGGGCGGCGTCCAGGCTGTCGAGGTACCTGGTCCAGCGCATCGTGTAGAAGTCGGAGACCAGGCCGGACCATTCGCGGTCGGCGTAGTCGTGCAGTCCGCCCGACTCGCTGCCGGAGCGGTCGCCCCAGGTGGTGAGGACCGAGCGGGCGTCGAACTCGCAGGCGGCCTGTTCGGCGTCCAGGGTGCTGCACCTGTGGGCGGCGTCCAGCCAGGGGCCGAGCAGGAAGCGGGTGTCGGTGGCGAGCAGCGTGTCCAGCCGGGCGAGGTCGTTCTTCCACTCCGTGGCGGCGGCGCGAAAGGCGGTGAGGTTCTTCGCGTCGTAGGCGGCCTTGAGCTGCGGCAGCAGGGTGCGGCTGCGGTTGGCCAGCGCCTGCCGGGCCACGTCCACCAGGTCGAAGCGGTAGGCGTCGCTGGTCTGCAACGCCGGGGCGACCTGGAGGAGTTCGGTCAGCGCCCGCTGGACGGTGGCGGGGTCGTAGCGCATGGCCGTCGGGCTCCACGAGGCGGCGGTGGCGACGGTGAGCGAGGGTCGGGCGGTGAAGAGGCTGTCCTGCGCCTCGCTCCAGGTGCCGGAGGGCATGCTGTACGGGCCGGTGCGCAGCAGCTCCCACGCCTTGGCGGCGTGGGTGTCGGGTCCGCCGTAGCGGTAGGCGGCGTAGTCGGCGTACCACTTCTGCTGGTCGGTCGGGCCGGTGCGCCAGGCGAGGGTGGTGAACAGGTCGAAGGCGGCCGGGTTGCCGCCCGTGCCCTCGGGCAGGTAGGCGATGCCCTGGAGGGCGCTGCCCGGCTTGCTGCGCCACTGCTCGAAGCGGGCGGTCCAGACGGCGGTGTTGGCGCCGATCGTGGTGTGGCCGCCGAAGTTGGGGATGGTGCCGAAGGCGTACGGGGCGCCGTGCCAGGAGGTCTCGCGGTCGAGGTTGTCGTAGCGGTCGGAGAGGCCGTCGACGATGAACAGCCTGGTCTTGTCGACCGCGTCGATGATCTGGGTGGAGGGGTTGTCCTGCCAGCCCAGCAGGACCCAGGTCACACCGGGGCGGGCGGTCTGCAGGGCGTTCATGACCGCCCTGGCCGCGTCGGGCACGGGCACGGTGCCGGGGCTGCCGCCTTCGTGCAGGAGGTCCATCTTGTACATCGCCGAGTCGCCCAGCAGGGTGCGCTGGTGGCGGTAGAAGGAGGCGGCCAGGGCGGTGTAGGCCGTGGTCCGCGGGTCGAGCCAGTCCGGGCGCTGGAAGCCGACCCAGCTGCCCTGCGGGACGACGGCCGCGCCGGGGTTCTTGGCGGCGAAGCCCGGGGGGACGGTGCCGAAGTAGCCGGGCAGGACGGGCGTCATGCCCAACTCCCGGAGCCGGTCGGCGAGTCTGCGGCCGAGCGCGGCCCGGTCGGCGAGCTGCTGCGGGGTGAGCGGTCCGCCGAAGGAGGACATGTTCTGCAGCAGCCACCACGGCTGGTGCGAGGCGCCGGGGACCCAGGCGAGCAGGTCGTCCCTGGTGTAGCCGAACTCCTGGAGCGCGTCGACGTAGGCGGCCTCGGTGCCGATCGGCAGGAAGACCTCGTTGACGCCGTGCAGGGCGAGGACGTCGATCTCCCGCTCCCAGGCGGCCCAGTCGCGGTGGGCCCCGGCGTAGCCGTCGTCGGTGTCGTTGAGCGCGAACCGGTTGGCCACCGACGCGGAGCGGGTGACCGCGACCGGTGCCGGCAGGGTGGCGGGGAGACTGCTGGTGCTGTCGCCGGGGAAGCCGATGTCGACGTGGGCGCTGGAGTGCAGGTACTCGTTGACGCCGCTGAGCAGCACGGCCGGGCTGGTGCCCTGGATGCGGACGGCGCCCGCGCTGCCGGAGACGCCGAACCAGTCACCGGTGGCAGGGCGGGCGACCGCCTCCAGCGTGAACTGCCCTGCGTGGTGCGGCAGGAGGCGGGCCAGCGCCGCCTGGGCCGGTGCGGTGTCGAAGACGGCGGCGGTAGCGGTGGGGGCTGCGGTTGCAGCCGTCGGCGCGGCGGTCGGCAGGACGGCGAGGAGGGCGGCGGCCAGCGCGGCACGGACGGTGGCCGAGGGAGGGAGTGCTCTCACGTGGGGATACCTCATCCGGTCGGGACGAGCACCAATTATCAACTGAGCGTTCGTCACCATGAGGGCTCGTCGCGGCCGTGTCTCGACGCCGTCCGGACCGATCCCGGATGTGGAGCCCTCGACGCGCCGACCGTCGTCGTGACCGGCCGGCACGTCGGCTGCCCCCGGGGTCGTTCCTCACCCGCACCGCCGGTGACGGCGTCACGGGACCGGGGTCAGAACTGCTCGACGAAGTACGGTTCGACGGTCATCCAGCCGTTGGCCCGGGCGCCGTCGAGGCGGCCGGAGCTGGTGCGGGCGAGGGTGTACCAGGAGTCGACGTAGTCCGGGTCGTCGGTCCACCACGAGGAGGGCAGCGCGCCCAGGACGGCGTTCACCAGCGGGATGTAGGCCCCCTGGTCGGCGATGGTGAGCAGGACCGCGGCGACGGCCTGGGCGAGGGCGAGGTAGTTGGTGTCGCCGTCGTCCTCCATCAGCACGACGTCGGCCAGGTTGTACTTGTAGTTCGACCAGTTCACCAGGATCTGGTTCGGCCGGTAGACCGTGCCGTCGTACTGGAGGTACGGCATCGCGACCGAGTCGACCCGGACCTTGCCGTCCTGGCCGAAGCCGGTCACCAGGGCGAACATCTCGGCGGCGCCCTTGAACCAGGGCTCCTCGTCGTCCGCGACCTCGATCGAGGTGATCTTGGTGGCCCACCAGCCGCCCGCCGCGGTGGCCGTCGCGGGAGCCGCGCCGGTCCCCCGGGTGCCCAACTCCCGCTGGAGCAGGGCCGTTCCGGCGGCGAGGGTCTTGGCGGTGTCGACGTCGACCAGGTAGACCGGCTGGGCGGGCAGGCCCGCGGTCGACAGGACATGGGCCCGGCCGGCGGTGTCGTAGGCGCGCAGCGTGCGGGCGTGGTCGTCGGTGGCGGCCACCGCCACCAGCGGTGCGGCCCCGGCGTCCAGCGCGGTGCGCATCGTGCGGTCGGCCAGCTGCACGCGCAGCAGGGGGCCGAGGTCGGTGCCGAGTCCCTTGGCCGCCGCCACTGCGCTGTCCGCCTCGGCGGTCGTGCCGGCGAGCTTCCGCGCGGAGGCGCCGGGGACGGCGGCGGCCAGCGGGCCGAGCGCGGCCGGCCCTCCGGTGGCGGCCGTGGCGGTCCGCACCCGCTCGCTCAGGGCGGGGTCGGCGAGGGCGGTGGCGAGGGTGCGGGCGACGCCGTCCTCGATCGCCGGGACGCGGCTGGTGGCAGCGCGCGGCTGGGCCTCGGGGCCGGGTGCGGCCGCGGCCTGGCCCGCGCCGAGCGCGAGCACGGGCAGGGCCACGAGGGCGGCGACGGCGCGCCGCAGGCGGAACTGGGGCATGCGGGATCTCCAGACTCGTCGGGGTGAGCGTCGGAGCAACAGGCACACGGAACGACACCGCCACCGGGAGGCGTCGGTGTCATGACAAGTGAAGTGGTTACCTGACGCAGGATCAACCCCCGCCGAGCGAACGGCCCGTGGGCCCTCCGCCGTCACCCCGCCCCGGCACGCGTCCAGGCGGGGCGCCGGGGCGGGCACCTGCTCAGCCCGACAACCGCCGCATCAGCCGCACGCCCTGAACCGGCGTCAGGTGCGGCAGGTACGCCTTGCCGATCGCCCTGCTGATGCTCGGCAGCGCGGCCGGATCGGGGTACGCCATGTACATCGGCCGGTACTCGGGCTGGAACTTCGACTTGAACGCGAGCAGCGAGCGGAAGCCGTACACCGGCTCCAGCCGCTGGCTCGCCCAGTCGAGCAGGCGCTGCAGCCCGGTCGGGCCCTCGCTCGGACCGGAGCGGGCCAGCGGTGAGCCGGACAGCGAGAGGAAGCGTGCGCCCTCCGCCTTGAAGCCCAGCGCGGCCGAGGCGATCAGGAACTCGTTGACGCCGCGGAAGCCGTCGGAGCGGCGGCGCATGAAGTCCAGCGTCCAGCCGACCGGCACGCCGTTCTCGTGCACCGGCATCCAGCTGGTCAGCCCGTGCACGACGCCCTGCTCGTCCACCGCGACCAGCACCCGCACCTCCGGGTCGTCCAGCTCCTCCAGCCCGCCGAGCGTGAAGCCCATCTCGGGCAGGCCCTTCGCGGAGACCCACTCCTCGGAGATCTCGCGGATCTGCTCCCGCACCCCGCGCGGCGCCTCCCGGTAGACCAGCCACTCGGCGGTGATGCCCTGCCGGCCCGCCTTGTTCAGCGCGGTCCGGATGTCCTGCCACTTGCGGCCGGTGAAGGCCAGCTCGGGCAGCGCGACCAGGGTGTCCTCGGCGACCTGCACCGAGCGCCAGCCGAGGCGGGCCGCCGCCGCCCGGGTCTGCGGGGAGACGCTGAAGAAGCACGGGGTCCAGCCGCGCGCGTCGCAGTACCGGGCGAACCCGGCCACCGCCCGCTCCCTGGCGTCCTCCGCACCGAACGGGTCGCCGGCGGTCAGCGCGACCGTGCCGTGCACCCGGTAGGCGACCGCCGCGCGGCCCTCCTCGTCGAACCAGTAGTGGTTGCCGTCCCAGGTGGTGATGAAGGACAGCGTCCCGCCGCCGTGCGCGGTCAGCAGCGCCCGGGCCCGGGCGGCCGCGGCCGCGTCGCTCCGCATCACCGGCTGGCGGAAGGCGACCAGCAGCGCGCCCAGCGTGACCACCCAGAAGGCCAGCCCGCAGTACGTCTCCAGCAGGACCGCCACCCTGCCGACGGCGATCGGGTAGTCCGGCGTCAGGTCGTTGTACGCGGGCGGCAGGAACTGCGCCGGCAGGCCGTGCAGCAGGCGGCGCAGGTTCGCCCCCGGCTCGAACTGGTCGGCCACCATCACTCCCCCGCCCGCGTAGGCGGCGGAGGCGGCCAGCGCGGCGCCGCCGATCGCCACGCCCAGTCGGCGCACCGCCCGGTCGGCCAGGCGCAGCCGGAACCGCTGCCGGGTGGCCAGCAGCAGTCCGAGGGTGAGCAGCGGCAGCAGCATCGCCTCGGCGAAGTACGGGGCCTCGTCACCGCCGGACGGTCCGGCGTCCAGGTAGAGCCAGCCCAGCAGGGCCACCCAGAGCAGCTCGGTCGCGACGGCGATCCGCCAGGTCAGCCGGAGCCCGCGGCGCAGTCCGTCGGCCAGGACCATCAGCAGCGCCGGGAAGAGGGCGGCCATCAGCCGGCCCGGGGTGTCGAAGATCCGCTCGACGGCGTGCGCGCGGGCGCAGTCGTGCACGGACATCAGGCAGGTGTCGGCCACTTCCTCGGGGCTGAGCCGGTGCGAGAAGTACAGCTCGGAGAAGGTGTTGAGCGGCCCGCTGGCGTTGTCGTACAGCGCGGCGACGAGCGGGCCGAGGGCGGCGGCGACCAGGCAGAGCGCGACCAGCACCCGGGTCTCGGAGTGCGAGGAGCGGTGCGTGCGCAGCCGCGGCCGGTCCCGGCTGAGCAGCGCGCCGGCTGCGAGGCCGATGAGCGCGGCGGCGAAGCGCTGCACGCTCTGCAGGTGGCCGACGTAGAGCGTGGTGACCAGCGGGACGAGCAGGACCAGCAGGTGCAGGCGGCGGCGCCAGAGTGCGGTGAGCCGGTAGCCGAGCACCGCGGCCAGGGCGAACACGCCGACGCCGGGGCCGACCGCGGTCTGGTCGGCCACCGAGGCGGTCCACGGCTCGTCGGCGAGCGATCCGGCCGCGACCAGGCAGGTGCCCGCCAGGGTGCCCGCCAGTTGCCCGCCCACCAGCACGGCGAGCGTCCGGACCCGGCCCAGCCGGCGCTCGGCGGCGGGTCCCACCAGGAGCAGCAGCAGGCTGGTGAACACGTACGACCCGGCGCCGGAGCACCAGAGCAGCGAGCTGAGGGGCGTCCACCAGCGACCCTCGGCCAGGGTGGGCAGGCCGACCCCGACGTGGGCGAGCAGTGCCTCGGACGGCCCGTGCGCCAGGCCGCCGGTGGCCGCACCGAGCGTCCAGAGCCCGGCCAGCAGGGTGAGCGTCAGCGGCGCTGCGCGCAGTCGGCCGCCGAGGGCGCCGGCGGCCCGGCGCAGGCGCTGGGCCCGCGGGTCGGGTGTGCGGGCGGCGGCGGGCGTACAGGCGGGGGCCTGCTCGTCGTCGGTCGGCGCGGGGGCCGTCAGGAGCGGCGTCACCGGACCAGCCCCGTCCGCTGGGCGAGCCAGGTCAGGTTCTGGTCGAAGGCCTGCCGGAACACCTCCCAGCTGTGCCAGCCGGGGATGGTCTGGTAGGCGACGCTCATCCCGGCCGCCTGCGCCGCGGCGAAGGCCTTCTCCTGCATGCCGCGGAAGTCGTCGTCGTTGGCGCCGACCACGAACCGGCCCGCGGTGTCCGGGAACTTCTGACGGGCCATCACGTGCAGCGGGTCGACCGCGTCGAAGGCGGCCTCGTTCCCGCCGAAGGCCTTGGCGACGGTCTCGCCGTGGCCGCCGAGGGTCGGCTCGGCCTGGCCGGAGACGTCGAGGAAGCTGCCGTAGACGTCGGGGGCGTTGACGGCGAGTTGGAGCGAGCAGGTGCCGCCGAGCGACAGCCCGCCGATGGCGAACGCGGTGCGGCCGGTGGCGGTCTGCAGGTTCCGGTGGATCCAGTTCGGGACGTCGACGGACAGGTAGGTGTGCGCCTTGGCGATGCGGGAGTCCATGCAGAGCGTGTTGACCCACGGGCTTCCGGTGGGGTCCGCGACGACGACGATCGGGGCGAGGCCGTGGTGCGAGGCGGCGAAGGTGTCCAGGATCTCGCGGATCGCACCGGAGTTGACCCAGTCCTCCGGCGCGCCGGGCTGGCCGGGCAGCAGCACCACGACGGGCAGCAGCGGCCGGGGCGTCGCCTGGTAGGCGGGCGGCAGATAGACGTAGCCCGGGCGGGCCTTGAAGCCGGACTTCGGGCCGGGGATGGTCACGGTGGAGAGGGTGCCCTTGGCGGGCAGGTCGGGCGGTGCGTGCCAGATCTCCTCCAGCGGTTTGCCGGGCCCGGCCGCGACGGTCTCGGCCGTCTTGCCGACCGTCAGCGCCTCGCTCGGCGGCGCCAGCATGGCCCGGGCGGTCGGGTACTGGTCGAAGCCCCGGTTGACCTGGGAGGCGGCCATCACCAGCACCAGCACCGCGCCGCCCGCCGCCAGCAGGCGCCCGCCGCGGGTGGGGAGCAGCGGCGCGCGGAAGCAGAGCAGGGATATGCCGAACAGTGCGACGGCGATCCAGCGCAGTACGAAGTCCGGCGTGCCCTCCGGGAACGGGTGCCACCAGCCGTCGACGCCGATCTTCACCAGCGCGGTGAGCCCGCCGGCCAGCAGCAGGGTCCCGAACAGCCGCGGCGCCCGCCAGCGCTCGTTGCGCGACAACGCGAGCATGGCCAGCGCCGCCCACCCGCCCGCGAGCACCGCCAGCGGCACCGGTCCGTGGGTGAGCGGCCAGTCGACCGGGTTCCAACGGGTGGCGAGGGGAAGCGTCGTCATGCGGCCGCACCCGGCCGACGGGAGACGGCCTTGCCGACGGGGTCGACCGCGCCGTCGATGCGCCCGGCGGGGTCGGGACCGACCCCGTCCCGACTCCGATTCTGCTGGACGCCCACGGCGCTCCCCCTCTCCTGGCGGAACCCCGACTCTTGCTGGGAGTTTCCTGAGAACAATTCAAACGAACGGGACCCTAGCCCACGTACGCACGACGTCCCTACCGAGACCCGCCGATCGGCGGGGCCACGGCCCCCCGCACCCCCACCACCCGGCAACCGAGAGCACGTCGACGCGCGTCCGCCATGACCTTCGACGTACGCCGCGCCGACGCGGTTGCGTGCGCCGGTCAGCGCTTTGCGCGGGGAGCACGACCCATCGCGGCTTCCAGGCGGCGGAGCATCGACTCGTCCGCCACTGCCTCCAGGGCGATCAGCAGAATCTCCAGCGTCATCCGGTCGTCGTCCGCGACCGCTCGGGCGATCCGGTCCACCAGCTCGCGCTGCCGGTGGACGGCGATTCCGGTGTCCATTGCTCTCTCCTCCGAACGGTGAGCCGCCCTGGATCAGCGCTCCGGCGCCTGCGCGGCGAGAACCCGTGGAAGCCGCTCGGCGACCTCGTCGGCGAGGTGCTCGAACGCCCGCCGCAGGAACGGGCCCGCGAGGCGGGCGGCGCCGTGGAAGCGCAGCTCGGCCCGGTAGACGAGCAGGGTCCGATCGCCCGCCGACTGCAGCGTCATGTCGTCGGTCGCGGTGACGGTGCGGTTGCGGCCGACGAAGACGAGCCGGTCCGCGTCGTAGCGTTCCAGGGTGTAGGTGAGCCGGGTACGGCGGCCGCGGAAGCGCGAGACGTTGAGCCAGGTCGCGCCGGCCGTGACAGGCCCGCCGTCGATCCGGTCGCAGCTCTCCGTTCCCGGATCCCACGCGGGGGCGTTCCCGAAGTCGGCGAGGTACGCGATGACCTCGTCGGCCGGACGACCGATCGTGATGCTCCGTTCGACGGTGACCATCGTCGCGTTCCTCTCTCGCGGCCCCGCTCCTGCCCTCACCCCGGTCTTCGTCGCGCACCGGCGATCGGATGCCTTCACGCGGGTCACACCGTGAGGAGCCGCTCGATGTGGTCCAGGGCGCTCGGCAGGTCGTGGGGTCGGATCAACTCATCCGGTATCCGCCGTGGCGCCCAGCCGGGCCCTGCGACGAGCACGGTGGGGCGCGAGCGGCTGCCGCGGCCGCCCCACGCGACCTCCGCGGTCTGCCGGGCGAGCGGGTGGTCCGCCGTGTGCGCGCTCTGGGCCCACAGCGCGACGGCCGCGGGCCCGGTCCGGCGGACGGCTTCGAGGAGGGCCGGCGCGGGAACGGCCGGACCGAGGATCAGGCAGGGCAGACGGCGTTCGGCGAGTCCGGCGACGAGGGCGTCCAGCGGCAGGGTGTGGAGTTCGCCCGGCGTCCCGGCGAGCAGCGCGCAGGGGCCCGGTCGGGCGTCGCCCTGGCGGTCCGCGACCACGCGAAGCGCGGTCGAGACGTGCCAGGAGAGCAGGTGCTCGACCTCGACGTAGCGGTCCCCACCGGTGGCCCACTTCCGGCCCGCGGCGCGCAGCGCGGGCGCCATCACCTCGGTCCACGCGGTGACGGTCCCGAGGTCGGCGACCACCGTGCGGAGGATCCGCGACACCTTCGCCGCATCGAGCCGGACCGCGGCCCGCGCCAGCCCGCGGCACTCGGGCCGGACGGGTCCGACCGGCAGAGCGGACCGGCCGCCCGGCGCGGCGGGTCGCTCGGCGCCGGGCGACGGGACCTCGTCGGCCTCGGCACCTCGGCTGGCGCCGGCCGGATCGGCGGCCGACCGCAGGGCCACGCGCGCCGCCTCTCCCGGTGCCACCCCGCGCGCCGTCAGACCGCACATCACGTCGAGCACGGCGACGTCCTGCGGGCTCCACCGGCGGTGCCGGCCGGTCTCGTGATCCGTGGGGCCGACGCCGTACCGACGCTCCCAGGAGCGGACCGTCGCCGGTGACACCCCGAAACGGCGGGCCACGTCCCCCGTCGTGACCCGCGCTCCCCGGTGCTGATCGCCCTCACCGCGCACGGGCCGTGACACGTCGTCAGGCGCGAGCCGTGACACGTCGTCAGGCACGACGCCGGGTCCGGGCGGTCGGCGCTCACGGACCCGTGCGTGCTCGCCTCGGGCCACGGAGATCAGCCCCGGTCCAGCCGAGCGAGCCGCCGGAAGCCCCAGACCGTCCCGGCGGCGCCCAGCACCGCCGGGACGGCCGCCGCCGCGCTGTAGGCGCCCGCGCAGAGCAGGCAGCCCGCCGTCACGACCGCCGTCGTCGCCACCCAGACGACCAGCGGCAGCGGGCGCCAGGCGAGCCGGATCACCGCGTTCCGACGGCGTCCGAGCAACCGGTCCAGCGCCGGATCGGTGGTTCTGAGAACCGCCTCCATCTCACCGAGGAGGTACCGCTCGCTGCTGCTGAGTCGGACGGCCATGACCTTCCCACCTCCGTCAACGGTGCCGGTCCGAGCCTCCCAGGCTTCCCGGTCCTGGTCCTCTTGCCTCGCTTGTGCAGCGGTACCGCGGCGCCGACATGACACGGCACGGAGCCAGGCGTTCCATGCTGAGCAGGGCGCCGGGCCTAGCGTGGGCCGTGTCGCCCGCTGCCCGAGGCGGGTCCACGAGGCGAGGTGGCAATGGGTACGGGGCCGTCGGTGGTGGCGGGGCTGTCCGTAGGGCGTCGGGTGGGGCTGCTGCGTGAGGCGTTCGGCCTGTCGCGGGCCGAGGTCGCGGACGCGGTGGGACGCAACCCCGACTGGCTGCGAACCGTCGAAGCGGGCCGTCAGCGCATCGACCGACAGGCGATGCTCGTCGCGCTCGCGGACGCGCTGGGCGTGTCGACCGGGGAGCTGCTGGGCGTGCCCTGCGGGCGGGAGGACCCCGTGGCGGGTGCGACCCACCGGGCGCTGCCGGCCCTGCGGCGTGCGGTGCTGCGGACGGCACTGCCGCCCGGGCCGGCGGCGCAGCGCGGGTCGGCCGGCGGTCTGCGCGGCCGGCTCTCGGCGGTGACCGGCCTGCGGCGGGAGGCGCGGTGGACGGACCTCGCCCTGACGCTCCCCGCCCTGCTGGACGACCTGCGCGCGGCCGAGTCACCCGAGGTGACGGACCTGCTCGCGGCGGCCCTGCACGAGAGCGCCCTGCTGGCGAAGCGGCTCGGCGCGCACGACCTGGCGGCGTTGGCGGCAGCCGAAGCGCGGCGCAGTGCCACGGCGGGCGGGGACCCGGCGCTGGTGGCGTCCACCGTGTGGCTGCAGGCGGAGGTCGCCCTCAGTGCGGGGGCGACGGACGAGGCCGCCGCGCTGCTGGAGGCGGGACTGGCGGCCGCGGGCGGGTTGCTCGGCCGCCAGGACCGTCACGCCTGGGCGGTGTGGGGCACCCTGCACCTGGTCTCGGCCGTCCTGGAGGGGCAGCGCGGACGCCAGGCGGAGTCCTCCGGGCACCTGGCGGAGGCCGCGGCGGCCCTCGCGCACACCGACGCGTCGACGGCCGGAGCTACCGGTTTCGGGGAGGGCGAGTGGGCCGTCCACACCGTCCACGCCGCGCTGGAGCTCGGCGAGGACCTCGGGGCGCTGGAGCGGATCGACGGGATGGACCTCGGCGACCTGCCCGCGGAGCGCCGCGCCCGGCACGGCATCGACCGGGCGCGCGTCCTGGCCCGTGTGGGCGACGCCGCGGGCGCGGCCCGCGAACTGCTGGCCGCCGACCGGGTGGGCGCCCAGGTCGTCCGGACCCACCCCCTGGTCGCCGAGCTGCTGCGCACCGCGCCCGCCGCCGCGGTGGCCGACGCGGCCGCCACGCTCGGGGTACCGCTCTGATCCCACCCCTCCCGCGGCACTTCGCGCTGCCGGAATCCGTTCGGCCGGTCGGCTCCGAACAGGTCGTACCCGCCGGCATCGGCCGGGACGGGACGCGGTGACCGAGGAGGCGTGATGGGCGCGGACGGTGCGGCGGATGTCGTGGTGGTCGGGGCCGGTTCGGCAGGTCTGGCCTGTGCGCGGGACGCGGCGGCGGCCGGACTGCGGGTGCGGCTGCTGGAGGCGTCGGACGGGGTGGGCGGGCGGATGCGCACCGATCGCGTGGACGGGTTCCGGCTGGACCGCGGCTTCCAGGTGTTCAACACCGCCTACCCCCAGGTCAGGCGCCGCGTGGAGCTGGGGCCGCTGCAACTGCACCGGTTCACCCCGGGATTCGTCCTGGCCGGTTCGCGCGGGCGGTTCCGGTTCGCCGATCCGCTGCGCCGGCCCGACCTGGCCGGGGACCTGCTGACCGGCCGGCTGCTGCCGCCCCGGGACGCGCTGGCGCTCGGCCTGCTCGGTGCGCGCGACCGGCTGCTGCCCGCCCGTACGCTGCGCGGCGGACGGGACGTGTCGACGGCAGCGGCGCTGCGCGCCGCCGGGGTGTCGCCGCGGACGATCGACACGATGCTGCGGCCGTTCCTCGCCGGGGTGTTCCTGGAGGACGCGCTGACGACCTCCAGCCGCGTGTTCCACCTCTACTGGCGCAGCATGATGCGCGGGACGCTCGCGCTGCCCGAGGCCGGGATCGGAGCCGTGCCGGCGGCGCTCGCCGCACAACTCCCCACAGGAACACTGGAGTTGGAGACCCGCGTGGTCGGCCTGGGCGAGCACGGCGCGCTCCTGGACGACGGCCGCGAGGCCGCGGCGCGCTGCGTGGTCGTCGCCACCGACCCGGTCACGGCAGGGGCGCTGCTCCCGGGCCTGCCGGTGCCCGAGCTCCGGGCGGTGACGACCTTCTACCACGTGGCCGAGGTCAGCCCGCTGCCCGAGCCGATGCTGCTGGTCGACTCCGACCGCCAGCTGCTCAACTCGGTGGTCCTTTCGGAGGTGGTGCCCGGCTGCGCGCCGCCGGGGCTCTCGCTGGTGTCGACCTCGGTGCTGGGCACGGACGCCGACGAGGCGGCGGTCCGGTCCCGGCTCGCGGAGCTCTACGCCTGTGACACCTCGGGCTGGCACCCGCTCGCCACGTACCGGATCCCGAGCGCCCTGCCCGCCATGCCGGCCCCGCACCCGCTGACCCGCGGCAGCCGCTGGTCACCGGGCCGGTACGTGTGCGGCGACCACCGCACGACCGGCTCCGTCCAGGGCGCACTCGCCTCGGGAGCCCGGGCCGCCCGCGAACTCCTGGCCGACCTCGCGACCGGGTCACTTCGCTGACGGCCCGCGCCCGGATCAGGGAGCTGACGGTCCACCAACCGCGCGGTGGCCCGCAGCACGCGCGCTGCGCTCATCGCGGCGGACCGGCGATGCCCGGCCGGGACGCGGGGCCGGCGAGGGCTCCCCGGTTGTCCGGTGCGGCGGACTCCGCGGCGGACTCGGGGTGGCGGTGGCGCCAGTAGGGGTTGTCCCGCGGCAGCCTGCCACTGACCCGTCCGTACATCCCGAACGTCGCGATGACCAGGCCCATCACGAAGCTGAAGACGACGTTGGGGATCCGGAAGGCCAGGACGTTGGCTCCCGAGTCCAGCAGGGCGAGGTTGACGAAGCCGCTGAGGACGAACAGCCCTCCCACCACGATGTTGACGGTCGAGGCGGTGTTGCCGCCGATCACGGCCCCGACGATCAGGCACGCGGCCGTGGCGATCGAGACCAGGCTCAGCAGACCGTTGCTCGACAGCCCCGCCACGCTCTCACCGGTGGTGCTGAAGAACGACAACCCGTCGGCCAGGCCCAGGCACCCGAACACCAGCAGGACCACCCCGCACAGACCGGCCCCGACCCGGTAGACCTGCGCGAGCCGGTGGTCGACGGGAAGCTCGTCGCGGAAGTCCATGACTGCCCTCCATCCGTTCCCGGAGACGAACGCCTCCGCGTCCCACCGTCGCCAACGGCTTCCCGGGGCGAAAGTTGCAGCGTTCCCGCACCGCTTCGCACGCACGCCCCGTCAGACCCGCTGCACCAGCCGGAAGCGCTGCGCCACCACCCGGGTGTCGTCCTCGACCGTGAACTCCGGGTCGCCCAGCTCCGCCCGCACCTCCGCGCTGTGCCACAGCCGCTCGTGCACGGCCCGCCACTCGGCCAACGACGCGTAGCCCTCGCCCTCGTCGAGCACGTGCCGCAGGTCCACGTCCGCAAGCCGGACCGTCCGAACCTCCGTCAGCTCGATCACCGCGACCCGCCGCCCCTCCGAGTCGACCACCGCCCACAGGTGGCCCACCTCGGGCAACGGCTCGTTCTCCCGCTCGTACCCCACCGCCAGCGCAGAGGTGGAGGTCTTGGCACCGGACAGCACCGCAGCCACCAACTGGTCCCGCAACGGCCCGGGGAACTCGAACTCCATCACGGGAAGATCATCGAGGTTCACGCCTCGCAGACTACCGATGTGACTGGCCATCAGCGCACCAAGGGGGTCGTTGCCGCTCCCCTTGGTGCGCTGATGGCCAGTCACATCGGCCCCTCTGACGTCGCAAATCGCCGACTGCCCCACCGCCCCTCGCACGCCACACTGCAACGACGTGCTTCATCGGGCCTACCGGCGCGGCAGGCCGGGTCAGCCGCGGTAGCGGTGGGCGCGGCGGCCGAGGACACCGGGGGTGCAGGCGAATATCCCGCCGGCCAGCGGCTGTTCGGCGAGCTGAGCGGGGGTGAGGTTCTCGGTGGCGGTGGTGATGTACAGCGTGTCCAGGTCGGGGCCGCCGAAGGCGCAGCTGGTGGTCACGGTGGCCGGGACGCGGACGACCGTGTCGAGGGTGCCGTCGGGCAGGTAGCGGCGGACCGTGCCGCTGAAGGCCACCGCGACCCACACCCCGCCCTCGGCGTCGACCGCGAGGCCGTCCGGCACGCCGTCCTCGGTGGTCACGAACGGGCGGGGGTCGAGCAGCCGGCCCTCGTGGTAGCGGTAGGCGCGGACCTCGCGGGTCGGACTGTCCGCGTAGTAGGCGGTCGTGCCGTCCGCGGACCAGTCGAGGCCGTTGGAGATGGTGACCGACGGGAGGGCGGTGTGCACGGTGTGGTCCGGGTCCAGGCGGTGCAGGGTGCCGCGGCCCGGCTCGTGCGTGAACGCCATGGTGCCAGCGAGCAGCCGGCCCTCGGGGTCGCAGACGGCGTCGTTCATCCGCAGCTCGCCGCCCTCGGAGTCGAGGTCGGCGATCCGGGTCAGCTGCTCGCCGTCCAACACCGCGAAGCCGTCGGCGACGGCCAGGACGAGCCCGCCGGACTCGCGCAGCGCCACCGCACCGACCGGTAGGCCAGCCTCGAAGAGCGTCCGCTCCCCGGTGGCCGGGTCCCACCCGTGTACCCGGCCGGCCAGGATGTCGACCCAGCGCAGGATCTGGTGGCGGTCGTCCCAGAGCGGACTCTCGTTGAGGTGGGCGCGGTCACGGACGACCGGCTCGGCGTGCAGGGTGCGGGGCATCGGGGCTCCTGGTCGGGCGGGTACGGGGTGGCCGGTGAGGGCGGCCGGTCTCAGGAGAGAACGATGCGGTGATGCGTGGTCAGCCTGCGCCGCACCCGGGATCGGCGGGTCGTAGGCGATGCCCCCGCCGCCCCCGGGAGGAAGGGTAACGGCGGGGCCGCCCCGGGCGCGACCACCAGCACGCACCCCCCGTCTGCCGGGTCAGGTCGTCAGTTCGCCCCGTCGTAGTGGCGGTGCATGGTCACACTCGGGCCGGACTTCGCCAGGGGGGACATCCCCGCGGCCCTGGGGGCGGTCAGCGCCTCGTGGTCGAGGATCGCCTTCACCTGGGCGGCCAGGTCGTCGGCGCGCTGTTTGACGACGGGGATCGGGTCGTGCGAGGCGCCAAGCGCGTCCAGTCTGCGGTGGATGGCGGCCAGTTGGCCGCTGGCCCCGGGGCTGAGCCGGAACGGCTGCGCGGTGGAGACGATGAACTGGTAGGCGCCGGCCAGGGTCTGGCAGCTGGGGCACTGCTCGTTGACTGCTCGGCCGAGGTTGGTGGCATTGAGCCGGACGTCGTCCCCGGCCATGGTGACGATCTGGAAGGACAGCGCGATCGACCGGCACGGGTGCGGGGTCGAGCAGCCGGCCGAGACGGCGGTGGCCCGGTTGTTCGCGCCGACGCTGAACACGGTGCCGAGTTGGTGGACGGTGAACGAGTCCTCGTACTGGTCCGGATGTACGCGGCTGGCGTGCGTGGTCGCGCGGTCCGCGAAGGCTGCGACGCCGCGGCCGGGGTGGTCCGAGAACGGGACGGCGCCGGCGGGCGCGGCAACGGCGAGTACGGCCAGGCACGCGCCGCTCAGCACGCCGAGGCGTCCGGCCGTCCGACCGATGATCGAACTCCGTTGCGGAGTACGGTGCTTCACGAATACCTCCTGAGGGTGTGCACGGGATCCGGCAGCTGTTCGGCCGAGGCGTGCGGGGCGGTTGGCATGCGGCGGTGCGCTGCCGCGGGCGCCCGCCAGCGCGAGAGCGGGCGGACGAGGATCCGGCGGAGCAGCCGGGCGACGGTCCGAGCGGCGAGGTAGGTGCCTCCGACCAGCGGGCACAGCAGGGTGAAGGTCCCGATGGCGTCGACCGCCGCGGTGGAGAACCGCCCGTCCGAGAAGGCGGTGAGGGCGTCGGCGCCCTGCGCGGCGAGCGAGTGCGCGGCCGCGGCGAGGATCCTCGGCAGGTGCCACAGGACGTAGCCGAGCTCGCCGACGAGCAGCGGGACCATGGTCAGTACCCAGCCGGTGACCACCGCGCGGGCGGACTTCTTGAGGTCGGCGACCTCGGGTCTGACGGGGCGTCCGGGCAGCAGGCTCAGCAACGTCGGCCGGATCCTGCCGAACAGGTCGGGGACGCCGGCGAGGTCACCGAGGATGAAGTACCCGTCCAGGCGCACGACCGGCATGAGCTGTTCGACGATCTCGACGTGCGCGACGAGCACCGCGGCCAGGAACAGCGGCCGGCCGGTGAGGGCGTAGCCCCCGGCCAGGCCCAGTATGAAGACGACGTTGAAGTAGACGCCGCCGAGATCGGTGCGCAGCCGACCGGCCCGGCCGATCCGGTACACGTCGGTGACGTCCGTGTAGAGCGAGGGCCACAGCACGTACAGGCCGCAGCCGATCGGGCCCGGCTGTGCGCCGCCGTAACGGCAGGCCGACGCGTGTCCGAACTCGTGGAACAGCAACGAGGCGACCGTGAGGCCGAACACGGCGAGCAGGAGCACGGGCTGGTCCAGCACCTGCAGCACGGGACCCATCGCCCCGTGGACGGCGAACAGCCAGACGTCCAGGGCGACGGCGGCCGTCAGGACGACGGCCACCACCCACGGGCGGTGCAGCCAGGCCAACGACCGGGCGATCCGGACGACTTGGCGCTCACGCAGCAGCACGCGGCGGCCGGTGAGGGCGAGCAGGAGGTCCGAGCGAGGGGCGCCGACCGGGTGGCCGTCGCCGCCGGGCGGTGCGGTGATCCCCATCGGCCGGAGCTTGTGCTCGACGAGGTAGTCGACGTTGTCCGCGCTGACCTCGCGTCCGTAGCGGGCGCTGACCCGGTGCGCGATGGCCTCGGTGTCCCGGACACCGTCGATCGATCCCGCCACCAGGTGCAGCAGCAGGGTCAGTTGCACCACCTGGCCGTCCCCGCGACGAGCGAGGTAGCGGGGCTCGGTGAACCCGCTGCCCTGGTACTCGCCGTGCAGCCGCAGCCCGGTGGTCAGTCGCGGCACCGGGAAGGGCGCCGCCGGCCGGCGGCCGCCGGCCGCCGTCGGTAGGTCTCCAGCCACGCTGGACCCGTCCTTCCTTGTGGGCGGACCGCGCCACGGGGCGCGGTCCGCCCACGTGCGGGCTGTTACCGCTGGTACACGTTGACCGACTGCGCCGCCTCGGACTGCGCGACCGCGAGCGGCGAGTAGTCGTTCACGGCCCACGACTCGTTGTGGGCGTGGACGAAGGCGACGTTGGCGTGGACCTTCACGAACTTCAGCCGTCCCAGCGCCTCGCGGCTCGGCAGCAGCTCCACGGTCTCGGCGTCGAGCTCGGTGACGTTCATGCTCATGGCAGTGCCTCTCTATCGGGGCCGGGGAGGTCCCCCGACTCCTGTCCAGTCAGATCGGACGTTCTGTCCGACGAGATTGGACGCTAGTCGCTCACCGGGGGCGACGACAAGCACAGACACGAACACGTTGCGCCACCGCCGCTCGATGGAGCGAAATCGGCAGGTGGGATGCGTGATCGCATGGACGGCGCGCCGTACGCCCGTAGAATCGGGGCCACCCGGACGTGTTCCGCCGGCTCCGACAGCAGGAAGCACCCCATCCCGTGGACAACGCACTGCAGCGAATGATGAGGCGCCAACTGGACGCGCAGGGCTGGTCCTACGGCGACGTCGCCCGTCGCGGCGGCCTCCCCCGCTCCACCGTCCACCACCTCGCCACCACCGAGCGCCTGGTGCGGATGCCGCAGCCCGCGACGCTCGAACGCCTCGCCGCCGGGCTGGAGTTGCCACTCGACGCGGTGCGGCGCGCGGCCGCCGAGACCTGCGGGATCTACCTGTACGCGGAGGGCGAGCCCGGAGCGAGCACCGATCCCGAGGTCGCCACCCTCATCGCCAGCCTCCAGCAGTTGTCCGCCGCCGACCGGCAGCACGTGGCCGCACTCGTGGACTCCCTGCTGCGGCGCAGCCGACAGCCGGAGTAGCGCCCCCTCCCCCACGCGCGGCATCGGCGGCGTGGTGCGCGAGGGGGTGGCATGAACCCGCCCGCCGTGAACCCGGGCACGACATACCGCCGTTCGAGGGTCGAAAAGGATAAAAATCGGGAGATCAGGGCTATCGTCTTCTCCTACCCGAGGCTGTGAGCCGCACGAGCCTCCGGCACGTGCAGCGTGCTCGTCGGACACGGAGGCGATGGTGCTCGTCGTCCACGGAGGCTCGACCACCGCGATCGTCCGCGACCGCACGGGCCAACCCGTCGTCCTGCTGTCAGGTCCGCACCCCGGGGCCCTCACCTCGGCCATACTGACCAGCCTGCGCAACCTGGCCGCCGCCGTGCTGACCGCAGGGGAGACCGAGCGTCTCGAACACTGCCTCGCCGCGCTGCGCCGCGGCGACCTGATCAAGCACAGCCGCATGGAGGTCGAGGGCGTGGTCCTCACCCTCTACGGCGAGGTCTGAGCACCCCGCCGGCGGGACCCTCGAGAAGCTGGTGCCGGGGATCGTGACCATCGTCGCGTGCGGGCAGTCCTCCACCGTGCGCCGCGCGTGCGCGCCCTGGGTTCGTCCGCTGGCGACATGCCGATGCCCATCAACACGGCCGGGCCCGTGAAGGCTCCGGTCGCCACCCTCTCGAGCGCGACCGTGGCACCCATGCTGAAGCGCGTCGCCCACCCGAGCGGCGTGCCGGGCCAGGGTGCCGATCGTGATGATCCCCGATCCGGGACGAGTCTGCTCCCCGGCGCTTTCCCGACATGATCTGACATACCGTCATGATGACTTCTCGGAATACCGCTGCGATCCGTGGTGGCCCTCTCAGCGGCAGCGGCGCATGTGCACCGACCGCAACCGCTTCGCGCGGTGCAGGGAGTCATCGCAGATGGTCGCGGAAGCGGCGCGTCACTGCTTCGCCATCGGAACCGGCGAAGCCACAATGCGGTATGGCATCAGGTCCGCAGCCGGTCGCTCCGCCCCCGCTGACGCCGGTTCAGGCCACTGCACGGGGTGAGCGGTGGTGGCCCGTGGCGCTGGCGATTCTGGTCGCCGCGTTGCTCCACGTCGGGCTGCCTGCGAAGTACCGGGTGAGCCCCACATGGGTGGTCCCGGTGGTCCTGGTCGTGTTGCTGGCCGCGCTGATCATCGGGGACCCGGGCCGCATCGATCGCGTGAAACCATGGCTGCGGATCACGACCGGCGTCGTCATCGCCTTCATCACGGTGGCGAATCTGTACGCCGCCGTCCACCTGATCGCCGACATCCTGACCAACAACAAGCTGTTCGCCAACAACGCCACCGGGCTGCTGGCCACCGGCGGAGTGATCTGGGCCACGAACGTGATCGCCTTCGGCCTGTGGTACTGGGATCTGGATCGCGGTGGTGCCGCTGCCCGCGCGCACCGACCGTATGCGAATCCGGCGTTGGTGTTCCCCGAGATGCAGCACACGACCTACGTGCCGACCACCTGGGTGCCGATCTTCGCCGACTATCTGGTGCTCGCGTTCTGGACCGCCACCGCGTTCAGCCCCACCGACATCTCCGCGATCAGACGGTGGGCCAAGCTGTTGATGATGACGGAAGCAGTGGCGTCTCTCGGAATCGGCGGGCTGGTGATCGCCCGCGCGATCAACATCCTGCAGTAGGAGCACCTTGACTGCTACCGGCCGACGGTTCCCGGCGGTTCACGTGGTCCCGCGGCTTCGTCGACGAGGCGGCCTTCCGGCTCGTGCCGGACGCCGGGGCCCGCCGCCGGGGGCTGGTGGAACGGTTGCTGGCGGAGCTGCCGCACACCCGGGCCGTCGACCCGGCCGATCCCGAACACTCTCGACCTGCACGTGGCGGGCGACATCGACGTCGAAGGAGCCGACGACCTCGACATCGAACGGCTCCTCCCCTCCCTCGGACCGCACGACGAGGACGCTCCCTAGAGCCCACACGCAGCGGGCGGGTACTCATGCGGGAGGTGAGTACCCGCGCTCTGCGACGGGTCCGGGCCGGCTCGGGAGACTCGGGGCATGCGCTCGAAGCCCCTGAATCCCGTCCGTTCCCTGCTGCTGGCCTTGGTGCCGATGACCGCGTGGGCTGCCTGGCTGGGTTGGGACCAGCTCCGCGACATCCACCCCGACGGCTCGGTGACCGGGCCGTACGAGGCCTGGCAGGTGATCGGGCTGGTCGTGACCCTGCTGCCGGCGGTCGGCTGGGCTGCGTTCCGGCGGTACGTGGCGGACGCGGTGGTCGGCACCACGGCCGGCTTGACCGCCGCCCTCGGGTACGACTGGTCCGACGACGGGAGCGGGCTGTTCGTCATCGGGGCCGGCCTGGCCGCAGCCGCGACGCTCGCCGCGACCACCGCGCTCTGCGCCCTCGTCGTCACCCTCACCCCGGACCGCCCGCGGGGGTGACCCCGCCGCCCTCGGCCAATGGGTCACGGCCGTCCGCCGCGCCGACTCGACCGCCTTCGCCGACGCTGTGCGCGACCACGACGCGCCGCTCCGCCGCCGCATCGCCGCGGCGCGCGCGGGTCGGCTCGTCCGGCAGGCTGGTGGCACCGATGAGTTCTCGCTCCTCGAACCGTCTACCGGTTGACGCGACCGTTCTCGACAGGAGTGCCATGTCCACCATCCAGCCAGTGATCCTGACCGCCGACCAGGACGTCCTGCGCGACTTCTACACGAACCTGTTCGGCGCCGAGGAGGTCTTCCGGGTACCGGCGGACGGCCCGGCGTTCTACCTCGGCCTGCGCATCGGCGACACCGACCTCGGGCTGGTGGCCAGGGCCGACCTGGGCGCCGCCGCGGCACCGCGGCTCCTGCTCAGCATCGCCGTCGACGACGTCGACGAGACCCTCGGCCGGGTGGAGGCGCTGGGCGGCTCGGTCGGCGGCGGTCCCACCGACATGCCCTGGGGCCAGCGCGTCGCCCACATCAAGGACCCGGACGGCAACGCGGTGAACCTCACCCAGCCGACCCCGGTCACACCCGCCCCGCCGCACTGACACCGACCCGGTCACGCAGCCAGGCGAGCTTCCGGACGAGGTGGATCTGCCGACCGCCGTCGCGGCCATTGAACCCGGGCCCGCCGTACTCGGCCTCGACATATCGACAGCGTGCCGACGACGTCCTCGGTCCGGTCCGGGTGCAGGCTCAGGTAGGCGGCGATCTCGGTGCACAGGGGTTTCGAGGTCGTCGTCCTGCACGCTCAGGCCACCCGGACACTGGCTCGCCTGGGCCGTCGGGAACCCGAGCGGGGCAAGCCAGGCGGGGACAAGGTGATGCCGAACTCTGACGGGGTGTCACCGGCCATGCTTCCGCTGCTGCGGTGCCACCCGTCCGCCGATGAGCACCCCGGCCGCGCCCTGCCGCCGGACGTCGCGCACTGCTTCGACCACCGCGCACACGTCCCGTCCGCCCACTGCGGCCCAAGCCCCGCCCGCCCACTTCTTCCTGACGACTCGTGTGGGCGACCGGCACTCTCAGGCGGACTCACGACGGACGAGGTCGGTCGGAATGATCAGCGGCTCGTCGGGTATCGGCGTGCCCCCGAGTTCGGCCAGCAGCAGCGTCGCCGCGGCGCGGCCCATGGCGCGCATCGGCTGGCGCACCGTGGTCAGCGCCGGGTCGGTGCTCCGCGCCAACGGCAGGTCGTCGAAGCCGACGACGGCGACGTCGTCCGGGACGGTGCGGCCGGAAGCGCGCAGCGCGCGCAGCGCCCCGGCGGCGATCTGGTCGTTGTGCGCGAAGACGGCGTCGAACTCCGCCCCCGCGGCCAGGGCGTGTTCCACGGCCTCGTGGCCGGTCCGTTCGGTGAACTCACCCTCCAGCACGAAGGTGGCCGGCAGCACGTCCTGGAAGCCGGACAGTCGCTGGCCGACGCACCCGAAGCGCACGGGGCCGGTGATCACCAGGGGCCGCCTCCGGCCCGCCGCGTGGAGGTGGGCCGCGGCCTGGGCTCCGCCGGTGTGGTTGGTGGTGGCGACGGAGGGGAGTGCGGGGCGGTGGTGGCCGTGGTCGTCGATGAGGACGACGGGCATGCCGCGGCTGCGCATCTCCTCGATCGCGGGCAGGCTGCGCTCGGGCACGATCGCCAGGAGTCCGTCGCAAGCCCGGGCGGAGACCTGGGCGGTGAAGTGCGCCATCGACGCCGGGCCGCCGCCCGCGGTGAACAGCATCAGGGCGTAGCCGGCCGCCTCGACGGTATCGGCGACGCCCTGCAGGACCTCGCCCATCCACGGCCATGTCACCGATGGCGCGAACATCGCGAGAGTACGACTGCTGCCGCGGGCGAGCTGCACGGCGCCGAGCCGGGGGACGTACCCGAGCGCATCGATCACTTCTCGAACGCGGGCAGCGGTTGCGGCGTCGACGTCCGCGCCGGCGTTCAGGACCCGAGAGACGGTGCTCTTGCTGACCCCTGCCTGACGTGCGACGTCAGAAATGGTGACGGTCAAAGGGATTGCCTCCTGGACCGGTCGGCGCGACCGTCCGGAACCGGTCCCGGAACCGGTTCCGGACGGTGGGACCGAGTCAACAGCCGCTCCAGCCCGGCGTCAAGACTTCGATCCAACACCGACGAATCGTCAGAGGCCAGGCGGCATAAGCACGTTGAGCGTTCAAGACCCGAAGACGCCGACTCTTGACGCGTCTGGTTCAGACCTTTAGGTTCCCGGCTCAGACGAGCGAGGTCCGACCGGGCCACGAGCCGCGCCCAACACCACACGGCCAAGACCACACCGGCCACTGCCCCTCCCGCCATCGCCCCACCGGCCCTCGCTTCCCCACGCACGCCCCACCGACGAGCCCCGCACGCCTGTCGAGAGGACCCCCATGCCCATCCGCCCCCACCGGACCGGCGAACTCCGGCCGCTGTCGCCCGCCGCAGAGAGCCTGAAACGGCTCCTGCCGGCCGTCCTGGCCCTGATCGCGCTACTGCTCGGCACTGCGGTACCGGCCGCCACCCAAGCCGCGGCGGCCACACCGGACTTCCGCGTCATCGCGTTCTACAGCGGTGCCTGGGACGCCGCCCACATCGACTTCGACAAGGAAGCCAACGACTGGTTCCCGAAGACCGCCGCGGCGAACAACTTCACCTACACCGCCACCACGAACTGGGACCTGCTCGCCAACGGCGGCGTCGACGCGTACAACGTCGTCCTGTTCCTCGACGACGCCCCGCAGACCGCCACCCAGCGCGCCGGCTTCGAGCGCTACATGCGCGGCGGCGGCGCCTGGCTCGGCTTCCACGTCTCGGCCTTCACCACCAGCGCCTCCGACTGGGACTGGTACTACAACCAGTTCCTCGGCAGCGGCAACTTCCGCTCCAACACCTGGGGTCCGACCACCGCCGTGCTGCGCACCGAGAACGGCTCCCACCCCGTCGCGGCCTCGCTGCCCCCGACCTGGACCTCGGCGGTCAGCGAGTGGTACTCGTGGTCGAACAACCTGCGGGCCAACCCCTCGATCAAGGTCCTGGCCTCCGTCGACCCGTCCAGCTTCCCGCTCGGCAGCGACCCCAACCAGGCCTGGTACAGCGGTGATTACCCGATCATCTGGACGAACACCCAGTACCGGATGGTGTACGCCAACTTCGGCCACAACGCGATGAACTACTCGACCAACACCCGCACCTCCTCGACCTTCGCGTCCGCCACCCAGAACCGCATGCTGATCGACGCGCTCAAGTGGCTGGGCAAGGCGCCGGTCACCACCGACCCTTGGTACAGCCTGACCTCGCAGGCCAACGGGCTGTGCGTGGACGCCCGCGCCGCCGCGACCGCCAACGGCACCGCGATCCAGCAGTACACCTGCAACGGCACCACCGCCCAGCACTTCCGGCTCACCGCCACCGACAGCGGCTACGTCCGCCTGGCCGCCCGCAACAACCCCGACCAGGTCGTCGACGTCACCGGCGTCTCCACCGCCGACAACGCCCCCCTCCAGCTGTGGACCTACGGCGGCGGCACCAACCAACAATGGCGCCCCGTCGCAGAAGCCAACGGCACCCAGCACTTCGTCGCCCGCCACAGCGGCAAGTGCCTCACCGTCGCCACCACCGCCGCGACCAACTCCGTCCAACTCGTCCAACGCACCTGCGACAACTCCCCCGCCCAGAGCTTCCGCCTGACCGCCCAACCCCGATCCCCCACCCCGGGGCCGGTTGCACCCCGCACCCGGCCCCGCCCGCGCGGACACGACGAAGCCCCCACCACCGAACCTAGGTTCTAGTGGTCGTTGCAACACCCCAGTTCAAGGGGTGCGATGGACTTCGAGATTCGGAAGGATCGGGGCGCCAAGGGGCCACGTCTGACTCGTGAGCGGGAGGCATACTTCCACCTCATGCGTCAGGGGTACCGCAGCAGAGAGGCCTGTCGAATCGTCGGCATCGATGTCCGGACGGGCAAGCGGTGGCGCAACGCCGGGCCGACCGGCGCCAACCGCGGTTCACCGACCCGATGGTCATGATCAGCGAGCGCCCCGCCGAAGCCGAGGACCGGGCGATCCCCGGGCACTGGGAGGGCGATCTCATCGTCGGCAAGAACGGCGCCTCCGCGATCGGCACCCTGGTCGAGCGCACCACTCGCTACGGCATGCTCCTGCACCTGCCGAACGGCCGCACCGCCGAACACGTCCGCGACGCCCTCGTGACCACCGTCCAGGCCCTGCCCGGCCACCTGCGACGCTCACTGACCTGGGACCAGGGCTCGGAGATGGCAGCCCACGGCTCGTTCACCGTCGCCACCGGCGTCCCGGTCTACTTCTGCGACCCCGCCAGCCCCTGGCAGCGCGGCTCCAACGAGAACACGAACGGCCTGCTCCGGCAGTACTTCCCCAAGGGCACCGATCTGTCCGGCCACAGCCCCGAGCACCTGACCGCCATCGCGGCCCGGCTCAACGGCCGCCCACGCGAAACGCTCGGCTGGGAAACCCCAGCCGAGCGCCTGCATAGACTGATCGCCGCTTGATCAACTAACCACGTGTTGCAACGACCGCTGGAAACCGCCGAAAGTGGAGGGGGCTCACGTGGGTTGTAGGGACGTCCGGTTCAGACCGTGCCGAACTCGCCAGCCGCAGCGGCGGAGGCGAACGCCGCCCACGCCTCCTTCGAGAAGCGCAACTCCGGGCCGTTCGGGTCCTTCGAGTCGCGCACCGCGGTCGTCACCCCGTCCGGGTCCGCGACCTCAACGCAGTTGCCGCCCGAACCGCCGCTGTAGCTGCTCTTGCGCCAGTCAAGCTGCTTCGTCTTCTCCACTCGCGTGCTCCTCTGCCGCATTGTCGATGAGAGCCAGCGACGCCTCCGGCGAGAGGGCGTCAGCCCGTGCAAGATCGTAGGTCAGGCGGATCCGCCTGACGGTCTCCGCGCTCTCGACCAGCACACCCGTGTGCGGTCCCTCGATGTATGCCACGTCCGGGCTCCCATCGGCAAACGACAATAGCGTCAGGGCACCCTCAAGAGCGGCGTGCGCACCAGTACGCTGCTCAAGGACCTGAACAACCGCTAGCCTTGACCGGATCAGCTCTGCGAGGTGCCGCAACTGACCGGCCATCACCGCGCGACCGCCGACAGGCCGCAGGATCGCCGCCTCGTCGAGCAGCCACCACAACAGCGGCCGCGTTGGACCCGCTATCAACTCCTGCCGCGACAACCGAGCCAGCACCTTGCCCTCGATCTCGGCGTCAGGCGCAAGCGGCATCGCCGCGCGGAACACAGCCTCCATGTACGGTCGGGTCTGGCCCAACCCCGGCACCAGGAACCCGCCGTACTCGAGGATTCCCGTAGCCCTCGGCTCCAGCCCGGCGTACGTCCTGAAGTAGTCCGGGAAGGGGCCTCTCACGACGTGGGGCCAGAGCCGGCTGAACAAGCCCCCGGTTTCCAGCGCTCCGTCTACCCGCGCCGCGAACTCCAGCGTCGGTGCGCGCCGGGCAGTCTCCACCTGCCCGACCAACGAGCCGGTGTAGCCCAGGACTTCACCCAGGCTGTCCTGGCTCAACCTCGCGGCGGTCCGCACCCGCCGAAGCTCGGTCCCGAACAGGGCAGCGAGTGACGCCGACGGGTCAAGGTCTCGCGGGCTCGGCAAGGTCCCTCGTCTCACAGATCGGCTGTTGGATCGCTACCCCTACCGATCGTAGCGCCGCGTACCGAAGCTGTAACCGTCGCCGATCCCCGGAAGCAGCACCTCGAGGTACCGCCATGACCTACTCGTCCTCAACGCCCCGACTCACCATCACCACCTACACGGTGAGTCCGGACGGTACCCGCACACACCGCGCGTTCACCAGCAGCGACGAGCCCGTGCGGCCGCCCGTGTCCAGCCTCGCCTGGCCGGCATGCGCCTGCCCCCGGCACCGCCCCCACCCTGCCGCCCACAGCGGCTCGGACGCAGCCTGACGCCCCCTGAAGTCGTACGCGATCAGCGCCTACGGAATCAACGGCCGCGCCAACGGTGCCCGCTACGGACTCCGCGCCGTCAACCGCCATCCCTCACCGTGGATGGCCCTCGAACTGCCCCGCCCCGGCCGCCATCCCTGGCAGGCCACCGGCCGAGGCGAGGCTCCCGCAACACCGCACAGCCCGGACGCCAACCGGCGCCGGGACATCCCGCACGATGCGAGGAGACACCAGTATGACCACGCCGACCCAACGGCCGCCGGGCGACACCGGCCCCGGGCTGCTTCCCACCAGCGACCCGCGGTCGCTCCTCCCCACCCGCACGTTCGAGAACGTCGTCGCGACCGTCCTCGACAACAACCCCGGCATGTCCCGCGACATGGCCGCACGAATCGCCGCCGAGGGCCTCAAGTTCGTCGTCACGGCTGCCCAGAACCCAAGCCGCGCCATGGCCCCCAGCCGCATCGTCGATGAAGGCTGGCACGCCCTCATCGTCCACACCGAGGCGTACGCCGCGCTCTGCACCCGGCACGGCACCTTCGTCCACCACTACCCGGGATACAACCCCGAGCACTTCGACCCCGACATCCTCACCCACACCCAGCAGTCGATCCACAGCGCCGGATTCGACGTCGACACCGACCTCTGGCGTGCCCCCACCGACGACAGCCTCGTCATCGTCACCGCCAACTGCCAGCACTCGCCGCCGTCCTGCTCCGTCAAGCCCATGCCGAAGCCGGACTGGCCGGTCGACATCGGCGTGTGAAAGCTCAACGAGAGTCCAACCGCCGCCGGGTGAGGCTCGGTACCCTCCAACAAGAAGAGGAGGCACGCCTGTGAGCGAATGGACCAACTCGGCGTACGCCAAAGCAGTCGAGTACTTCCAGGGGCTTCCGAGTCCCGCCCTGGCAACGCCGGAGGACCCGACAGCCCTAAGCGTCCCGAAAATGCCCGGCGTGCACCCCTGGGACCCGCCGACACGCGGCTTCCTGCTCGAACCACCGGCCGCAGCCACAACCGAGTAGCGAGAGCTGGCATCTGCATGAATGTTCAGCCGGCATGCGGGCTGAACATCCACGGCCGTCCGGCCGACGCCCCCTGGTCCACCCCGCGGGCGTCGGCCGGGCTCGTTCGCGTGCCACAGCGCTGAAGACGTTGCATCGACTGCGGGATACGACAGGCTGACGCTCAAGCCCCGGCGCCGTGGCAGCACTCCTCGCACGGTGAACGCTCAGGGCCGTTCCACCAGTTGGAGGACACCGCCGACGGAGAAGCAGAGCGCGCCGAGCAGCGTGCCCCAGTTGGCGATGTCGGCGTTGACGAGGCTGCCGGTGGCGGGGCGGGTGAAGGCGGCGAGGGCGGAGACCATGAAGAGGACGGATCCGAGCTGGTTCACGGCGACGATCCACCAGCCGAGGTTGCGCTGCCGGATGCACGGCCGTCCGTGGCAGATCTCGACGAAGCCGAGGTGACCGGAGATCAGGAAGAGGACACAGCCGATCACGTCGGGTGTCCAGATCAGCCGGTTGACCTGCTGGACGCTCAGACCCTGCAGGAAGGACGCCAGCAGGTTGACCCCGAACACCAGGGTGCCGACGAACAGGACGAACGCGCCCAGCCAGTCCACCCGCATCGGCTCGTAACTCCACCACCGCCACGGCCGGGTGACCAACCGCCCTTCCCCGCCGGGCACATGGCGGGGTGCGTTGACCACCTGGAGCAGCGAGACGTAGCCGCCGGTGTTGAAGAACAGGCCGCCCGCGAAGTAGATCGAGCAACAGGTGGTGGCGTCGCCGGAGCCGAACTGCGCGACGCCCGCGCCGACCGCGAACAGCGCGCCGCCGACCACGAAGGCGGTGGCCGCGATGACGTTGAGCCTGCGCAGCCGCGCGAGGGCGGTGTCGTCGGCCCTGGCGTGGTGCGCCCGGTCCGCACCGTGCGGGCGGACGGCGATGACCCCGCGACGCCGGGCGAGCCGCGACTCCCACACCGCACTGCCACCGCCGGGAAGCCGCCACCCGACCCGCGAGGTGAACGGCCCGGCACCCTCGGCACGCTGCTCGGACTCCGTCATGCGAGCGGCACCCCACCACTCGTGCCAAGCCGGCCCCCGTCTCCTGCCGTGCCACTCATCGCGCTCCCCCGGGTCGGTGCGGGACGGGCACCGTCTGCCACGGAGCCCTGCGTCCAGCGACTCTGCCAGAGCAGCCGGTGCAGGACCGCTGTCCCGCACCCGCGTTACTCCGATCAGCCGTACGACACGTGTGAACCCGACCCTGCCGCCCCGAGTCACCTACCTCTTGGGCATGAGCTGCTCATCGGGTTCCTCCGGCACGGACGACAAGGGACCTCGGGCCGCGGTCCGCTCAGGCCGTCCGGGGCTCGTCGACCGTGCGTGCGGTCTCGGGTCGGCCCGGCCACCAGAAGCGTCGGGCGGTGAGCAGGACCAGGGCGGGGACCAGGACGGTGCGCACCAGGAGGGTGTCGAGGAGGACGCCGAGGCCGACGATGATGCCGATCTGGGTGAGGGTGATGAGCGGGAGGACGCCCAGGACGGCGAACACCGCGGCGAGCAGGATGCCGGCGCTGGTGATGACGCCGCCGGTGGAGGCGAGGGCGCGGAGGACGGCGCCGCGGGTGTCGTGGCCGGCCACGGTGTCCTCACGGGTGCGGGCAATGAGGAAGATGTTGTAGTCGACGCCGAGGGCGACCAGGAAGAGGAACGACAGCAGCGGGACGTTGGTGTCCATGGCCGGGAAGTCGTAGGCGGTCCGGAAGATCGTCCAACTCGCTCCGAGGGCGGCGAAGTAGGACAGGATCACGGTGGCGACCAGCAGGAGCGGCGCGACGAGGGCGCGCAGCAGGGCGATCAGGACGACGAGGACGATCGCGAGGACCAGGGGGACGACGACGCGGGTGTCGTGGGCGTTGGCGCGCGAGGTGTCGTAGGCCTGCGCGGTGGCGCCGCCCACCAGCGCGTCGGAGCCGGGGATCCGTGCGACGCGCTCGCGCAGTTGACGGAGGGTGAGGTCGGAGGCGGCGGTGCCGGGTGCGGAGTCGAGGACGACGTCGGCGCGTGCCCAGCGGTCGGTGTGCGCTCCGGGGGTGACGGTGGAGACGCCCCGGACCTGGCGGGCGGCCGCGGCGACCTGCTCGGCCGTCGCGGTGGTGGACACCAGCGTCAGGGGGTCGGCGGCGCCGGCGGGTTGGACGGCCGCGAGGGTGCGCTGCCCGAGAACGGCTTCGGGGGTCTTCCGGAAGGAGTCGGCCTGGGCCAGGCCCGTCCTGAGGCCGAGGGCTCCGGACGCGAGGACCAGCAGCACGGCGGTCGCCGCCACGGCGACCTGGACCGGGCGCCGGGCGACGGCCTCGCCGATGCGGGACCACACGCCGCGGCGGTCTGCCGTGACGGGATCGCCGACCTTGGGGACCAGCGGCCAGAACAGCCGGCGGCCGGGCAGGACGAGGGCGGCGGGCAGGACGACCAGCCCGAACAGCACGGCGGTGAGGATGCCGACGGCACCGGCGAAGCCGAGGCCGCGGTTGCCGGTGAGTTCGGCGGCGAGCAGCGTGAGCAGGCTGAGCACGACGGTGGTGCCGCTGGCGAGGACGGCGGGGGCGGTGCCGCGCCACGCGCGGGCCATCGCGGTGAACCGGTCGTCGGTGAGGTGGAGTTCGTCGCGGTAGCGGGAGACGAGCAGCAGGGCGTAGTCGGTGCCGGCGCCGAAGACCAGGACGGATTGGATGCCCGCCGCGGAGGCGTCGACCTCGACGCCCGCGTGCGGGGCCAGGACGCCGACCAGGACACCGGCCGCGCGGTCGCCGGCTCCGACGACGAGCAGCGGGACCAGCCAGAGGATCGGGCTGCGGTAGGTGAGGAGCAGCAGGACCGCGACGACCGAGGCCGTGGCGATGAGCAGGTTGGTGTCGGCTCCGGCGAAGACCTTGGTGACGTCGGCGCGGAAGGCCGGTCCGCCGGTGACCTGTGCCTGCAGCGGCGCGGCGAGGTCCTGCGCGGCGCTGTGGCGGATGCGGTCGACGGTCGCGGTGTTCGCTTCGTCGCCAGCCCCGGTCGGCAGCAGGACGGCGACGGTGGCGACCTTGTTCTCGACGACCTGCGGACGTGCGGCCTCGGGGGCCAGCCCGAGTGCGCCGAGTGCCACGGACCGCTCGGCGACGACGACTTGTTGGGCGGCGGTGAGGGGGCTGCCGTCGGTGTTGCTGAAGACGACGATCGCGGGGGCGACGGCGCCGGCCGGGAAGGTCCGGACGATCCCGGCGACCTTGGCGGACTGCGACGAGGCCGGGAGGGAGGTGCCGGTGGCCTCGGTGGTGGTGGCGTCCGCGGGCCCGAGGGCGAACGCCGCACCCAGGCCGACGACGGTCACCAACAGGATCAGCCACGCGAGGACGCGGGGACGCCTCGGCCCCTCGACGCGATCGGCGGTGGCGGCGGACCGGCCCGGGCGGCCGGTCAGGGTTCGGGACACGGAGGCGCACCCTCGGGAGAGTAGTTAAGTAACTTAGCGATCCACACCGTGCCAGAATTGCCGGCATGGCGCAACACGACCCGTTCGAAGCCGCCCCCCGCGCGGATTGGCCTGCCGGACCGTCAGGCCACCGCGGCGGCGCACCGGAAGGCGACGAGCTCTCGGGGGCGCTGCGAGAGGTCCTGACCCTCACCCAGCTGGCGCGTGCCGCCCTCGCCGAACGGCTGGGCATGCCGCTGACGAACGTCGAGGCGGTCGAGCACGTCGTCCTCGCCAAGGGCTCCGGGGCACCCATCGGACCGGTCGAGCTCTCCCGCAGGCTCGGCGTCACCAGCGCCGCCGCCACGCAGTCGGTGAACCGCCTGGTGTCGGAAGGCCACATGACCCGCCTCCCGCACCCGGACGACCGCCGCCGCCAGATCCTGGACGTCACGCCGACCGGGTTCGAGCACGTCATGGGCGAACTGGCCCCGCTCCTCGGCCTCCTCTACGACGCGGCCGAGGGCCTCGACGACACCGAACGCGCCGGCGCCAGGCGCTACCTCGAACAGGTGGCGTCCGCCTACCGCCGCTACCTCGACCAAGCCCCCCGAACACCCGCTCCCTAGCGACCCACCGCCGGACCCACCGCCCGACCCGGGTCCGGCGACGGGTCCGGCGGCAGGTCCGGGTCCGCTCAGCCGACCTCCTGTCGGCGGCGACTGGTGGTGGCCCGCGGGCCGACGGTCACGGCGCCGCGGGCGGGGCCGTCGGGCATGGTGAAGGCGAACAGGCCGGCGGCGACCGCGACCGCAGCCAGGACGAAGTAGCTGAGCTGGTAGGAGGCCAGGGGCGGGTGGGCGCGCTGCGAGCCCGTGGCGCCGAGCACCAGGACGGTGGTCACGACGGCCGGGGCCAGCGAGCTCGCGGTCTGCCGGACGACGGTGTTGAGGGTGGCGGCGTGCGCGACGTCCGCGCGGTCGATGGTGCTGAAGGAGGCGATGGTGGTCGGGATGAAGACGGCGCCCATGGCCAGGCCCAGCAGGAACATGTAGCCGCGGAGGGTCCACAGGCCGGTGCCCGCGTCGGCGGTGGCGAACAGCAGCATGACGGCGGCGACGCCCAGCAGTCCGGTGCCGATGATGCGGCGCGGTCCCACCCGCGGGTAGACCGCGGCGACCACCTGCATCGTCACCAGGACGCCGAACGCCTCGGTGAAGGTGGTGCTGCCGCTGTCCAGCGCCGAGCCGCCGCGGGCCTCCTGGATGAAGAGCGGGCCGAGGAACATCGCGCCCATCATCGGCACGTAGCCGACCAGGCTGATCAGGTTGGTGTCGCGGAACAGCCGGTCGCGGAACAGCCGCAGCCGCAGGATCGGTTCGGGTGTGCGGAGTTGGTGCCGGACCGCGACCGCGAGCAGGACGGCGCCGACTGCCAGCGCGCTGACCACCGGCGGACGGTCCCAGCCGAGGTCGGGTCCCGCGCAGACGCCGTACATCAGGGTGGCCGTGCCGGCGCCGCAGAGCAGCAGGCCGGGCAGGTCGAGGCGGCCGGCGGCGTGGTCGCGGTGCTCGGCGAGGAAGAGCGCACCGAAAAGCACCGCCGCGGCGCCGAAGGGCACGTTGACGTAGAACACCCACCGCCAGGACAGTCCGGTGATCAGCAGGCCGCCGAGCAGCGGCGCGATCGCCGGGGCGATCTGCTGCGGGATGATCATCAGCCGGGACAGCCGGACCTGTTCGGCCTGGCTGAAGGTGCGGAACAGCAGGGCCTGCGAGGTGGGCATGAGCAGACCGGCGGCCAGGCCCTGCAGGGCGCGCGCGCCGACGAGGGCGGTGAGGTTCGGGGCCGCGCCGCACAGGCCGCTGGCGGCGGTGAAGGCGGCGAGCGAGAGCAGCAGCGTTCGGCGGCCGCCGTACCGCTCCACCAGCCAGGCGGAGCCGGGGATCATCATGCCGACGCAGACGGGGTAGACCACGACGACGCCGGTGAGGGCGGCCGGGGTCAGGTCGAACTGCCGGGCGATGCTGGGGAGGGCGACAGTGGTGATCGCGCCGTCGATGATGCAGATGAAGGTGGTCAGGACAGCCATGATGGGCACGACACGGCGCTGGCCCAAGTTGGTGTTCATAGAAGCTGAGCATACTCACTATGACTATGCTCAGAAAGTTCGCCGGCACGAAGAGAACGCGGAAGGCACGGCATGGCAGAGGAAGCGGCGTCGCGACGCCAGTTCGGCAGCAGCGACGTCCTGGTGGACGAACTCTTCGACACCACACAGAGGTTGCGCGTCTTCGTGGACGGCAGACTGCGCGAGCACGGCGCGTCGGTGGCCCGGCTGCGGACGTTGCGCGTCCTGGCTCGCGCGGGCGGCCCGCTGCGCATGCGCGACCTCGCCGAGTACGTGGGCAACGCCGCCCGCACCACGACCACGATCGTCGACAGCCTCGAACGCGACGGGCTGGTCGAGCGGGTCCGGCACCCGTCCGACCGGCGCGCGTTCCTGCTGACCCTCACCGAGGAGGGGGCGCGCCGTCACCGCGAGGCCGAGGAACTGGACCGGGCCGCCCTCGCCACCGCCACCGGCGCGCTGAGCAGCGCCGAACGCGAGCAGCTGCGCACCCTGCTCGCCCGCATCCGCACCGCCGTCACCCCCGACGAGTGAGCGACCCGGCCGTCCGGAGAGCACGCTCCGGACGGCCGGGCCGGACCGTCGGCCTGGGCCGGACCGTCGACCTGACGGACTGCCGACCTGACGGACTGCCGACCTGACGGATCGTCGGCCTGACGGACCGCCGGAGTCGGACCACCGAACAGTTCTACCGTCGGGCTGTCGGACCATCAGACCCCGAACCGACGGCTCATCAGCCTCACGTGATCCCACGACGCCCCACCCGGCCGGCGGCGTCAGCGCTGCGGGCGCAGTCCGTCCAGGGCGAGCTCGACGAAGCGCCGCCAGTCGCCCACCGCGTTGCGGCTCAGCGCCGCCACCGCCCCGGCGATCATGTAGAGGTCGGAGACGACGGCGTCCTCCCGCACGGTGCCGTCCGCCCGGCCCCGGGCCAGCAACTGCTCGCCGATGTCCAGCAGTTGGGCCCCCACCTCGCCGCTCGGCTCGGTGTTGCCGAAGGTCGCCTCGATCGCGCCGGACACCCCGCGGCCCTCCTCGTGCGTCCGCCCGATCGCCTCCAGGAAGCCCGCCAGCGCCTGGCGGGTGTCGGGAAGCACCAGGCACTCCTCCCGCGCCTGCCGCAGGATTCCGGCGAACCGTTCCTCGGCGACGGCGGCGACCAGTGCCTGCCGGGTCGGGAAGTGCCGGTAGACCGTGCCGACGCCGACGCCCGCCGCCTTGGCGACCTCGGCCATCTGCACCGCGTCGCCGTGCGCGGCGAACAGCTCGGCGGCCGCCTGGAGCACTCGGCCGCGGTTGCGTTCCGCGTCCGTCCGCGGCTTTCGGCCGGCACTCGTTGACATCTCGGTCACTCCTCCGCCTATGCTCTAAACGGAATCGGATTCCGTATCCGCCTCCGTTTCGGAAAGGATACCGCCGTGGACCGCTTCATCCTGCTCAGGGCCGGCGCGTCGCGCCCCGCCACCACCCCGCTCCCCCGAGGCGTCACCGTCAAGGCGAGCACCGACGACACCGAGGGACGCTTCACCCTCACCGAGTACCACGGCCCCGGCCCCCTGCCGCCGGCCCACCCGTCGGGCGGCGACGAGATCCTGTACCTGCTCGACGGCGAACTGACCGTCACCACCGACGGCGGCACCCACCGCCTCTCCCCCGGCACGTGCGCCTTCCTCCCGCACGGCACCGCCCGCACCATCGACGCCCGCCCCGACACCCACCTGCACGCCCTCCGCCTCCGGACGCCCGCCCCCGACGGACCCGCCGGCGACGGGCCCGCCGCCGACCGCCCGGCCCACGTCCTGCCACCGGGCGCCGCGCGGCCCGGACGGATCCCCGTACCACCGGCCTTCGCCGCCAAGGTCCGCGGCACCGACACCGACGGCCGGCTCTCGCTGCTGGAGATGACGGTGGCTCAGCCGATTCCCCGGCACGTCCACCACCTGGCCGACGAGGCGGTGTTCGTCCTCACCGGCCACCTCGCCGTCGAGTTCGACGGTCGGCACCACCTGCTCGCCCCCGGCGACTTCGTCCTCCTCCCGCACGGCATCCCGCACGCCCTGGCCCCCGGCTCCACGCCACCCCCGCGCGTGCTCCAGATCTCCTCCCCCGGCGGCTGGGAGTGCTTCGTCGAGGACTTCACCGAGGCCCGACCCTCCGTCAGCACCGCCGGCCGACTCGACCCCCGCGCCCTCAACCGCATCGCGGCCCGCCACGGCATCACCTACGAGAATTAGGAGCGACAGGACGGCGGATCTCGTGGACGATGACGGCCGGTGCCGGGGGGCGGCGCCCCGACGGACGGGATGACGAGGGGTGGGAATGTCGCTGGAAGCGCTGGAGGCGGTGGTGTGGGACGGGCTCGAGACGTCCCCTTGGGGCGAGCCGGTGGAGGACGTGGCGCGTGCGCTGCCTCGTCTGCGACGTCAACTGAGCTGCGGCCCCACCGTTCCCGGTGCCGGGCCGGACTGCTCGGCCCGGGCACCCTTGCCCGACCCACCAGGCTCCGCGCGGCGGTGTCGGCCGCTGGCAGGATGGCCGCATGGACGACGCCGCCGCTGACACCGCCGACACCGCCCCGACCCGGGCCGAACAGGTCCGCCTCTACCTCGACACGCTGCGGGCCCGCATGGACCCGGCCGAGTTCCGCGTACTGGGCGGGCTCCTCCGCCGTAGCGTGGTCTCCCTCGCCGCCCCCGCCCCCGAACACGTCATCGACCTCCAGGACGAGGACGAGGCGCACCTCACCCCCGAGGTCAGGAACGAGCTCCTCGCAGTCCTGTCCATCGTCGCCACCGGAACGATGGAGCACCACATCGTCGACCTCGGCGACGGCGCGACGACCGCGCTCGACACCGGCGCCGCCAACGACCCGGACGCCGTCCAGCGGATGCGGGACTGGGCCGCCCACCAGCGCGCCGAGCGCACCCGCACCGACCCGGTCCGCCGGAACGTCGAGCAGGCCTCGCAGACCTGAGACGTCGGTAGGTGACGTGATGTCACATCTGCCGCGCGCCTCTGGCGGGGCGGGCCCGGGTGGCAGCCCGGGCCCGCGTGGTGCGGTGGTCAGGATTTCGCTGCGGACCCGGTGGTGGACGGAGCGTCGGGCTTGGCGTCCGAGGCGGCCTTGTCGCCCTGGTTGAGCATGCCGCCGAGGGCGGTCACGTTGGCGCCGCCGCCTGCCGCGGCCGGTGCCGCCTTGCGGGCGGCGTCGGCCGCGATCTGGACCACCTTCTCCATGTGTTGGGTGGCGATCTTCATGGCCTCCTGGGCGCGTGCGCCGGCGTCCTTGTCGTTGCTGGCGGCGGCTTCGATGCCCTTGGTGAGCACCTGGCTCATGGAGTTGAGGCCGCTCATGTCGCGGAACAGGTTCGCGGTGGCGATGGCCTGCAGCGTCTGCAGGCCGGCCGGGTCGGGCATCGCCGCCAGCTGCGTGAACTTCGCCTCGGAAGCACCCAGGGCGGCCACCGTGAGGTCGAGGTTCTGCCCGCGCGTTCCGGTGGCGACCGGCGCGATGTCGGCCGGCGTGATCTGGATGGGCGAGTCCTTCCAGTTCCAGAACCGGGTGAGGTCGATCTTCTCGGCCGCGTTGGCCCGGCCCAGTACGGCCTCGGCGAAGACGCCCTTGGTGGCGATGGCGATCGTGTTGGTCACCGGTGCCCCGAAGGTGGCGTCGCCGGGTTGGCGGGCCTTGGTCCACGCCTCTCGTTCCTGCTCGCTGCCGAAGTTCCACCGGAAACCGAGGTAGTTGCCGGTGACGGCGATCGGCTTGGGGTCCAGCAGGGTGCCGAGCAGGACCGGCGCGGCGTTCGAACCCGCGGGCGTGTAGGAGTAGTTGGCGAGGATGCGGCTGAGCGTCAGCTCGTCGGCGTTGGCCCAGACGGCCTGGCTGTAGTGGCGGCGGTTGTCGTTCAGGTGGTCCAGGACCGCCTGCGGCACGTTCCCGCCGCGCACGTGGAAGCCGAGCGACGCGACATAGGTGCGGCTGCCGGACTTCACCGTCGAACCGAACAGCCCGCAGATGGCCGCGCCGCCGGCGTCCTCGGTCATGTCGGGGGCGACGGTGGTGGTCGCGGCGACCCCGAAGTTGGCCACGCCCGAGGTCATCGTCAGGCGCAACCCGGAGAGGCTGCCACGGGCGGCCGTGCCGTACCAGGCGTCGACGGAGAGCAGCTTGTCGGCACCTCCGAAGGTGTAGGACGCGCGCTGCTGCACGCCGGAGCCGCCGGTGTCGCCGCAGCGGAAGGTCTGGCCCTGGAAGACCACCTGGATGCTGCGGAGTCCGGCCTCGTCGTGCCAGACGTCGATCTTGGTCGCGTAGGGGGAGTCGGCCTTCGGCGGGGCGTCGAAGGATATGGGCGTCTCCCGTGATGCGGTGAAGAGCCGGAGCACGGATCCGGTGCTCAGGAGCGCCCAGTACTCCCCGCCGGCGGAGGAGACGACATCCAACTTCTTGGGGTACGCGCCGAGGTACTGGGGAGCGGACCAGGTCGTCGCACCGTCCTCCACCATGAGGGCCTTGCCGTCTGCCGTGATGCCCCAGAGCACGCCGTCCGGGCCGGCGGACAGGCGCTTCACGTTCGGTGCCGGAAGCCGCTCCACCCAGCTGGTGCCGCTGCGCTCCCAGGTCCGCCCCTCCCGGCAGTACCACACCTTGTTCTTGCCGACGACGGCGACGTCGTCAGCCGTGATGTTCAGGTTCTGCGATACGCCCTTCGGGTCGCGCCGATAGATCGAGCTGTCCATGCCGATGAGGTAGAGCGTGCCGTCCGGGCCGCAGGCGAGGCTCCGCCCCGCCCAGTCGCTCGGGTCGCGCCGCCAGGCCGTCCCGTCGAACTGCACGAGTACGTTGTCGGCCCTGAGCGCCCACACGATGCTCTTGCCCGCGGCTATGCGGATCAGCTCGCCGTCCAGTCCGGCGGTGGGCAGCGGGTTCCACTGTCGGGCCACCGGATCGAACCGGACCGGACTGCCGTCGGACTTGCGCACCCCGTACACGCCCATGGCCGAAGCGGCGATGTCGGCCAGCTCCGCCCCGTCGAACACCTGGATGCCCGGCGGTGTCTCCGGCGCCGTGCACGCGTCGAGCTTGCGCATGCTGGTGTCGAACGGGTTGGCGGCCCGGATCTTCGCCGCCCAGTCGGTCGGCGCCACCGACGCGAGCGCCTCCTTGTACCGCTGCAGGCTGGTGTAGTTGAAGGTGAGCTCCTGCAGCGGGATGAACAGGCACCGCTCCAGCTTGGTCGGCTTGGTCGTCACTGTGTAGACCTGGACGACCTCGTAGTACTGCACCGACATCGCGTGCATGTGGTTGTAGTTGGTGACGACCCGGGTCAGGACCTTGTCCTTCTCCGACTGCGTCGTCTCGCGCACGACCGTCATGTTCCGGCTGCGGGCCGCGGTCGCCAGCTGCTGGGTCCGCGCGCTGATGCGCTGCGTCGCCTCGGCCGCGACCGATTGCACGCCGGTCGATCGCGACACCGAGGTCGTGAAGCCCGAGTTCGAGGACTCGCCCCAGTTCAGGCCGCCGCTGATGATGCCGAGCGCAGCTCCGACGCTGCCGCCGGAGCTGGAGGACCTGCTCGACTGGGACGCCCGGGATGTGCCGTACTGCTCCTCGCGGGCGATCGCGTTCGCCACTTCGCTGATCGACCGGTTCTGGTCGCTGGTGGCGGACAGCGTGTCGTTCTCGGCAGTCGTCTCGGTGCCGGTGGCCTTGGTGCTGCGCTCCCAGTCGACGACCGCGACCTTGGTGCTCTCACCGGGCGCGAGCGCGAGGCTGTGTAACAGCCGGCCGAGCGTGACACCCTGGGCCGACCAGCTCTGCTCCGTCGTGACGATCATGCCCTCGGCCGGGCGGTCGTAGAACGGCAGGTTCTCCTCGCCGAGGTCGATGGCGCCGGTCAGCTTGCGCGTCGGTTTCGCTCCGGGGATGTCGGTGAGCACCACCGAGCGGTACCGGACGATCTCCACCGGGTAGTTGCCGGTGCTCGGAAGCAGGTCCTTCGGCGTCGGGCCGTCGAGCATCGCCTTGTCCACTTCGAACTTGGGCGACGTACTCACCGGGGCCGCCGGGCTCGCCGGGGCCGCCGGCGTCGGCGCTGGTGTGGTGGCAGGTGTTCCGGTGGTCGGGGTGGTCATCACGATTCCCGTCTGCGGAGGAAATGGCGCCTTCCGGATCGCTCGAAAGTACACAACCCGTTCACAGCAGCGGCACACTTTGCAGAACTTGGCCAGAATCAGTGCCCCACCCGGCGGACCCAACTCGGTTAACACTCATGGGAGTTGATCGCCTGAATGCCAGGGTGCCGGATATTCGCGCCTTCGGAAGCCCTTTTGAATCCCTTTCCAAAGTGATCAGCAAGCCGATGCGGGTAGCGGCCGTAGCGACCGACCGGCACGAACGACTCGGCCAAATCCCACTCGCCGTCGCTCAGTTCGCGTCGCGTCGCAGCTGCGTTCCACCGGCGCCAACACGGGCTCGGCCACACTCACCGAGCGGGGGAACCCGATCTCAGCAGCTCCACGTACTGCCGGATGCGCAGCACGTCATCGGGGAAGCAGCTGTCCCAGCCCTGGTCCAGCCGCAGCCAGGCCGCGGGCTGACCGTCCTCCGCGGTCAGTGGCTGTTCCGGGTCGCCGATCGCGGCGTAGGAGAGGGACAGCGTCTCCGGCAGACCCGGACCGAACGACCGCACCGCCACCGCGGCGGGCCGCTCCAACAACCGTGGCCGCAGCCCGGTCTCCTCGGCCAACTCCCGGGCCGCGCCGTCACGCGGACACTCGCCGGGCTCGACCTTGCCACCCGGCGGGACCAGCCCGCGCCACGGATGCCGGACCAGCACGATCCGCTCCAAGGCTGCGTCCAGGACCCACACCTCGGCGCCCAACGGCTCCAGGGCGCCAACCAGCGCAGAACGCAACCAGTCCCTGGCCCGGTCGAACTCCAGCGTCGAACTCGCGGCGTCAGCGACCGCGGCATCAAGCGGACGCTGCTCGAACCCGCTACGGATCATGGCGACAGGCTACGGACCGCCACCGACACCACCGGGCCGCAGCGGTCGACCGCAGCAAGGGCCGTCACCGCGACACCTGACGCGACGCATCACCGGCGGGGAGCCGACTGGACTACCGGCTCGCCCCCGAGCACCCGTTCCCGGCCGCGATCGAGGACGCGCTGAGCGCCTGCCGCGCCCTCCTCGACAGCGGCGAGGACCCTTCGACCATCGCGTTCGCCGCGGACTCCGCCGACGGCGGCCTCACCGTCACGGTGGCCCCGACCGAACGGACGTCAACTCACCTACCGCCGCTCGCTGAGCGGCCCCGCCCCTTCCCGCCCTTCGGTCGCCGATGTGATCCGTCGTCACCCTCCGCGCCCCGCCGGATGGCCCGATGTGACAGATCCTGGTCGTTGCGGCCGTGCCCGACCGGCCGGAATGATCGGGGCATGCCCCCACAGCACCGCGTCGTGATCGTCGCCTTCCCCGGCATCGAACTGCTGGACGCCACCGGACCGGCCGAGGTGTTCTCGGTTGCCTCGCGGGTCGCCGGCGCGTACCGGCCCGGCTACCTGGTGGTGATCGCCACACCGGACGGCGCTCCGGTGACCACCTCCAGCGGCGTCCGGTTGATGGCCGACCTGGCGTTCGACGAGGTGACCGGTCCGATCGACACGCTGCTGGTGTCGGGCGCGATCGAAGTCGTCGACGGTGGCGTGGAGCCGGTGATCGACCATCAGGTCGTCGACTGGCTGCGCCGTGCGGCGCCCCGATCCCGGCGCACCGGGTCGATCTGCGCGGGCGCGCACCTGCTGGCCGCCTCCGGGCTGCTCGACGGACGGCCCGCCACGACCCACTGGCTGACCGCGGACCGGCTGGCGGCCGAGCACCCGGACGTCCGGGTCGATCCCGATCCGATCTTCATCCGGGACGGGCGGGTGTGGACCTGCGCCGGCGTCACCTCGGGGATGGACATGGCGCTCGCCATGGTCGCCGAGGACCACGGCCAGGAACTCGCGCTCGCGACGGCCCGGATGATGGTCATGTACCTCAAACGCTCCGGCGGGCAGAGCCAGTTCAGCGTGCCGCTGTCCGTGCAGGGCTCCGAGGACGACCGGATCGACGACCTGCGCAGGTGGATCGCCGAACACCTCACCGCGGACCTCTCGCTCGAAGCCCTCGCGGCCAGGACGCACCTGAGCACGCGTCACTTCATCCGGACGTTCCGCCGACGCACGTCGATGACACCGTCCGCCTACGTGGAGGCGGCCCGCCTTGAGGCCGCCCGCCGCCTGCTGGAGGACAGCGACCACGGTCTGCCGGAGGTCGCCGCGGCCAGCGGCCTCGGCTCCGTCGAGACACTGCACCGCGTCTTCCGCCGCCGGCTGGGCACCACCCCGGCCGAGTACCGCCGCCGCTTCTGACCCGACCCGCGCCCGCACCACCCGCCCACACCGCGCACCCGCACCGCGCCCGCCCGCACGCCCACCCGCGCGCCACCGCACTCGGGCCCGGCCGAGCTCCGGCATGCCCACCCGCGCGGCATCGACGCACACACACGCGGCATCGACCCGCACACCTCGGAGGAGATCCATGTCCCGCACGAAGGTCGTCCCCATCCCGGTCATGGGACGGCACAACATCAACGCCTACCTCCTGCTCGGCCGCCGACCGGTCATCGTTGACGCCGGAACCCCCGGCAGCGGCCGCCAGATCCTCGACCGGATCACCGCCCACGGCGTCGACCCCGCCGACGTCTCACTGATCGTCATCACCCACGGCCACATCGACCACTTCGGCTCCGCCGCCGAACTGCACCGGCTCACGGGCGCGCCGGTCGCCGGCCACGTCGCCGACCTCGGCCCCTACCGCTCCGGCCGGGTCCGCGAGCCCTACCTGCCCACCGGCGCGATGGGCCGCCTGATGGCCCGCAACCGGAAGCTCCACGCCCGGGTCGAACCCGTCGAACCCGCCGTGCTCATCCGCGGCGAGACGAGCCTCGACGACTTCGGCCTCGCCGCGCGCATCATGCCCACGCCGGGGCACACCGCCGGCTCCGTCTCCGTGCTCACCGACGACGGCGACCTCGTCGCGGGCGACCTGATCGCCAACTCCTTCATGGGCCTGATCCCGGGCAGGCCCGCCAACCCGCCCTTCCACGACGACCCCCGCCGGAACCTCGCCAGCCTCCGCGCCATGCTCGCCCACCACCCGACCGCCCTCCACGTCGGCCACGGCACCCCGCTCGACCCCGCCCGGGTACGGCGCTGGGCCGCCCGCGAACACGACCGCCTCGCCCGACTCGACGCCGCCGGCCGCCTCACCACCCGCGCAGAGCGACCCGCCGGACCCGCCGCACCGCCGCCACCCGCCACCACCCGCCGGTGACCGTCGCGACGTGCGCACCGCGACCGCCAGGCGTTGGCTGGTAGGGGCGGGAATCCGCTGCCGAGTGCAAAGGCGAGTGCAAGGGAGAGGGTCATGGCTGTGGTGATGTCGATGGTCTGGGCCGGTGCGACGCCGGAGCAGTACGACACGGTGCGGGCCGCGGTGGACTGGGAGTTGGTTCCGGCGGCCGGTGGTCACGTCCACGTCGCCTGGTTCGACGCCGGGGCCCTGCACGTGACCGACGTGTGGGAGTCCCAGCAGGCGTTCGAGACGTTCATGGCCGAGCGGCTCGCCCCGGAGATCGAGAAGGCGGGCATCGCCGGCACCCCGGAGGTGTCGTACGCCCCGCTCCACCGCCGGTTCGTCGCACCTGGGGTCACCGGCGCCGCGTAGACCCGCGCCCTACCCGGATGCCGCGTCGTCGCGCGGGCCGCAGGTCACTCGCCGTCGCCGTCCGCCGCCGGGTCCGGCGTACTCGTCCCGGCGGGCTTGATGCCGAGCTTGGCCTCGGCGGTGGTCCAGTCGGTCGCGATGGCCTGCTGAGCGGCGGCGAGGGTGACCTGGCCCTTGCAGATGGCGGTGTGCAGGTGGGTCTCGACGGAGTCCTTCGGGTTGTTCGGCCCCTTGCCCGCGACGTGGTCCGGTGACGGGGGCTGCACCCACAGGTTCCGCGGGTCGTTCGGGTCACCGCCGAGTTGAAGGCTTATCAGGTGGTCGTACTCGGCATCGCCCATCGGACCGGTGTAGCCGTACGACTTGGCGTTCTCCGCCTTCTCCTTGCCGGTGATGTTCGCGGGCGGGCGGATCGTGGAGGTGTAGCCACCCGGCTTGCAGATGGTGTCGTTGACGGTCGCCTGGGTCACCGCCGGGCTCAGGGCGCCCGGCGTGCAGGCCGTGTCGGGCAGCGGCTGCTTGTCGGCCGTGTACCGGTAGTGGCACGAGCCGGCCGCGGGCTGCGCCTGCGCCTGGTACGCGGACTTCGGGCCCGGTCCGACCGCGATGGCCGCACCGCCGCTGCCCGCGCCCGCCGAGCCGGCCGCCGACGCCTTCGTCCCGTCTCCGGACTTCGCCCCCTTGGCCGCAGGCGTACAACCCGTCACCGACAGGGCCAGCAGCACCGCCGCCCCACCTGCGGCCACCCGCACCACGATCCCCACGACACCCTCCGAGCAGCCGACGACACCAGTACGCAGTCGGCCCGCGGCCGCTGACGGTCCGGACGGTACCGCGCCGGGATGACAGCTCGATGTCGCTTTACCTGTTCTCACCCCGCACGACGCCCCGAGCCAAGCCCCACATGACGCCCCGGACGGCTCGTCCGACGCCGGCCGGGTGGCCGGCCACCTGCCAGGCGGCGAGGCCCAGCAGCAGGCACAGCGGGGTGTAGAGCAGCAGGTTGAGCCAGTAGAACGCGTCTCCGGGGTCCGCCCACGCCCCCGTCACCCACACCAGTCCGACCGTGCCGCGGGCCAGCAGTCCGGCGGCCACCGCCCGGCTCGCCCAGCGCGGGAGCACGGCGGGCAGTCGGCGGGCCAGGGCCGGGAGCGCTCCGCCGTGCGCCAGCACCAGCGTCGCCGCCGAGCAGAGCAGCGCCGCGAGCGGGACCAGTCCCTGCGGGGTGAACGGCACCTGGGTGTTGAGGACCAGGTGGGAGAGCCGGGTGGTGGTGTGCACCGGCCAGGTCTGCCCGGTGGCCCAGTACAGGTGGACCAGACCGTCCACCGCCAGCACCGCGCCGATCGCGGTGGCCTTGCTGCGGGTGTTCGCCGACGTCAGCGGCTTCATGTCGTCACCTCACGGAGTGTCAGGACGCTTGGACACCCGAAGGAGCACCCCGCCCGTCGATCCGTTCCTGTGGCGAGGAACACTACGGCCGGGCGGAAGTCGCGGGGAACCGATCGCCGTCTCGGCGCCTCCCTCCACGGACCCCTGTCACCGATCGACGGAGGGCGCGCCATGCAGGAGCCACCGCCCGGCCTTGCCGAGCTGGTCCGGGCCGCCCAGGGCGGCGACCAACTCGCGGTCGGCCGGCTGCTGGACCTGATCACCCCGTACGTCCGCCGGCTCTGCGGCCCGATCGCGCTGGACGACGGCGCGGACGCGACCCAGGAGGCGCTCATCGCGGTCTTCCGCAAGCTGCCCCAACTCCGCGATCCCGCAGCCCTGTTCGGGTGGGTCCGGGCCATCGCGGTGCGCGAGGCGGTGCGGCACGCCACCCGGTCGGCACGCTCGCAGCCCGCCGAGCTCGGCGAACTCCCCGCCCCCGGCGACCCGCAACTCGCCGCGGACATCCGCGACGTGCTGTCCCGGCTCTCCCCGGAGCACCGCGCCGTGCTGCTGCTGCGCGACCTGGAGGGGCTGGACGAACGGGAGACCGCGGCACTCCTCGCGGTCGCCCCCGGCACGGTCAAGTCCCGGCTCTCCCGGGCCCGACTCAGTTTCCGAAAGGCGTGGCAGCAGTGACCGAGACCCCGATGCCGCAGTGGCCCGTCGCCGACTTCGACCCGGTCCGCCGCCTGCACGTGATCGCCGCGACAGCGCCCGGATCGGCGCGGATCGACGAGGCCGTGCTCGACGCACCGTTCGACCGGGTCTGGTCGGTCGCCGCGGACCTGGAACGCACGATGCCGCTGTGGATCCCCGACGTCCGCACGGTCGCTCTCCGCACCTCCGGGACGACCGGCGCCCCGCTCCAGGCCCGGATCCACGGTCACACCCGGCTCCGTGCCACCTTCGCCATCGACCTCTCCCCCGGGTGGTGCCTGATGCAGAGCCGCCTCGTCCTCGGCGGGATGGCGGCCCACCCCGAGACCGACCGCACGACCCGCTTCGCCTTCCTCGGCGGCCTGCGCTTCCCCGGCGCACGCCTCCTCGCCCCCGCGCTGCGCCCGTTCACCGGCAGCCCCCTGGCCCGGTTCGCCGCCCTCCTCGACCAGGACATCGACCAGGAGATCGGCCAGGAAGGAAAGGCTGACGGCTGACGACCCGGGTCTGGCTGCCGCGAGGACCGGAGTGGTAGGACATGGGCGGTGTCCCGTCCGGCCGCTGAAGACCTCCGAACCCGAATCGAGAACCGAGCACCATGAGCCGAATCGTCGTCATCACCGGTGCCAGCTCCGGCGTCGGGCTGGCCGCCGCCGAACAGTCGGCTGCCGCGGGTGACCACCTCGTCCTGGTCGGCCGCAACCCGGAACGGCTCGCCGCGGCCGTCGACCGGGTGCGGGCCGCGGGCGACGGCCGGGAGCCGGACCGGTTCTGCGCCGACTTCGAATCCCTCGGCCAGGTACGCGACCTCGCCGCCGCCTTGGCCGAGCGCTACCCGAGGATCGACGTGCTCGCCAACAACGCGGGCGCCCTGGTCCCGGGCTACCGCCGGACCGCGGACGGCTTCGAGGCCACCCTCCAGGGCAACCACCTGGCCCCGTTCCTGCTGACCGGACTGCTGCGGGAGAACCTCGCCGGGGCGCGGGTGGTGAACACCGCCTCCCGGGCGCACCGTCAGGGCCGCCCCGGCCCGGGCGGGCCGACCGACTTCACCGGCGACCCGCAGGAGTACCGGTCGTTCACGGCCTACGGCTGGAGCAAGTCCGCGAACATCCTCTTCACCGCCGAGGCGGCCCGCCGCTGGCCCGAGTTGACCAGCGTCGCCTTCCACCCGGGCGTCGTCCGGACGAACTTCGGGAGCGACGGCACCGCGTCCCGGCTCTTCTACCGGTACGCGCCGTTCCTGGTCTCCCCGCGGGCGGCCGGCGCCCGACTGGTCCGCCTCGCCACCCTCCCGGCCGCCGAGCTGGTCAACGGCGGCTACTACGAGGCCGCCAAGGCCACCGGGCTCACCCCGCCCGCCGCCCACGCGGCCGACCCGACCGCTGCCGCCTCGTTGTGGGACGCCACCGCCGAGGCGGTCGGCCTGTAGAAACTCCGTCGGAGAACCCCCGGCCGGTCGGCTAGGGTCGCGACGTGCAGCAGCCCTTGCCACCCGTGGTCGTGGCCGAATGAAGCTCTCCCGCGCGTTGGTCGACGTCCGGCCGTTGCGGTCGTCGCCGCCGTTCCGACGGCTGCTGATCGGGCGGACGGTGTCCACGTTCGGCAGCTTCATGACCGTGGTCGCCGTGATGTTCCAGGTCTGGGGCATGACCCACAGCGCGGTGTGGAGCGGCGCCGTGGGGCTGGCCCAGGCGCTGCCGATGATCGGGATCGGCCTGTTCGCGGGGTCCTGGGTGGACCGGGCGGACCGGCGCAGGGTCTACCTGCTGGGCAACGCGGGCCAGGCCGGCTGCTCGCTGCTGCTGGCGGTCCAGGGGTTCACCGGGCACGCACCCGTCGCCGCCGTCCTGGGACTGGTGGCGGTGCAGGCCGCGTTCGGGGCCGTCGGCGCACCTGCGGCGGGCGTGTTCATCCCGCGCCTGGTGCCGAAGGAGCAGGTCGCGGCGGCGGTGGCACTGAACCAGGCCACCGGGCAGGCGATGATGCTGCTCGGCCCGGCCGCCGCGGGTGTGGTCATCGGCTGGTGGGGCATCGGCGTCTGCTACCTGCTGGACGCCGTGAGTTTCGGCTGCTCCTTCGCCGCGGCGTTCGCCCTGCCCGCGATGCCGCCCGTCGGCGGGGCGTCCCGGCCCGGGCTGAGCGGAATCGCCGACGGGCTGCGGTTCCTGACGGGGCATCGGGTGGTGCGCGGCGCTCTGCTGACCGACCTGGCCGCCACCGTGCTCGCCATGCCCGTCAGCGTCTTCCCGCTCGTCAACAGCGAGCGCTTCGGCGGCGACCCGCGCACGCTCGGGCTGTTCATGTCCGCGCTGGCCGTGGGCGGCGTGGCCGCCACCGCGTTCTCCGGCCCGGTCACCCGCCTCGCCCGCCCGGGCCCCGTCATGCTCGGGGCGAGCGCCACCTGGGCGGCCGCCCTCGGCGTCTTCGGGCTGACCCGCAGCGCGTGGACGGGCCTGGCCCTGCTCGCGCTCGCCGGCGCCGCGGACGCCATCGCCGTCGTCTCCCGCACCACCATCGTCCAGACCTGCACCCCCGACGCCCTGCTCGGCCGGGTCACCGCGGCCGAGACCATCGTCGCCCAGGCCGGCCCGCAACTCGGCAACCTCCGCGGCGGAGCCGTCGCCGGCTGGACCTCGGGGGCCACCGCCCTGGTCACCGGCGGACTGCTCTGCCTCCTCGCGGTGCTCACGGTCGCCGGCTCCACCCCCGAGCTGCGGCGCAGCGACGGTCCGAGGCCCCTCACCGCATGACGACATGCACAGTTGCTAACATTCGCAACTGTGAGGTCGCCCTCGGGCAGTCCCCGCGGTCCCCTGCGACCAGCACCAGATGAGGATGAACGAATGACGGCGACCATGCCGCCCTGCCCGAAGTGCGCCGGCGAGTACACCTACCCGATGGACACGCTGATGGTCTGCCCGGAGTGCGGCCACGAGTGGACTCCCGCCGAGAGCGCCGACGCCGGCGACGCCGGTGCCCCGGGCGGGCGGGTCGTTCGCGATTCCGTCGGCAACGTGCTGGTGGACGGCGACACCGTCACCGTCGTCAAGGCGCTCAAGGTCAAGGGCAGCCCCTCGGGGATCAAGGCCGGCACCAAGGTCCGCAACATCCGCCTGGTCGACGGCGTCGACGGCCACGACATCGACTGCCGCATCGAGGGATTCGGCGCCATGCAGCTCAAGTCCAGCGTGGTCAAGAAGGCCTGACCGGGGCAGGGGTCGCTGTCGCTGTTCCTCCGGGAGTTGACGCCGCCGGGCGAGCCGGCCGGGCTCCCCGCCGACCTGCTCCAGCAGGCCGTGGCGCTGCCCGCCCCGCGCGGCACCCACCTGTGCGCGGCCTGCCGGCCGGAGACCCACCGGGAATGGCCATGCAGGACGTCAGCCCGCTGACCCCTGACGTCCGGCCGAACCCGAGCACGACCTCCTTCCTGCTCCTGGACGGCGACCCGGTGGTCACGGCCGAGTTCGAGGCGTCGTCGGGCAGTTGGATCGTCCACTACGTCGAGCGCGGCCAGGACCGGCCCGAACCCGTCGCCGACGATGCGGCCTTCCTCGACCTGCTCCGAGACCTGGCCCGCGTCCGCGCGAGCGGGATCGGGTGACGGGTGCCGATCCGCCGGCCTCCCCTTTCACCTGACGGCCCGTCAGTCGACCCGTCCCGCCCGCGCGGTCGGACTCAGACCGCGACGATCTGCCAGTCCTGGTTGGCGCCGCCGGTGGTGGTCCACTGGAGGACGTTGGCGCCCTCGGCGGTCGAGGCGCCGGACACGTCGGCGCACCAGCCGTTGCGGACGTTCACCAGCCGGTAGTAGCCGTTGGTGGCGGACGGGGAGAGCTGCCACGACTGGTTGTCGCCGCTGTCGGCGGTCCACTGGTCGAGGTCGGCGCCCTGGGCGGAGCTGCCGGGGCTGTCGAGGACCTTGCCGCTCTTGACGTTGGACAGCCGGTAGGACCCGTCGGAGTTCGGCAGCAGCTTCCACTGCTGGCTGGTCCCGGCGTTCCAGGTCGACTGGACGACCAGGGCCCCGTCGGAGCTGGAGCCGCCGCTGACGTCCAGCACCTTGCCGCTGTTGCGGTTGACCAGCTTGACGGTGCCGAGGTCCGCGGCGAACGGCCGGTCGTAGACCTCGAGGTTGCGGATGGAGGCGTAGACGTTGGCCGGCAGCCCGGTGACGGTGACCCGCACGTACCGCGCCTGGGTGCGGAACTGGGCGGTCTGGACCTGGCTGGTGCCGGTCGTCGCGGTGAGGTCGGCCAGCACGGTCCACGCGCTGTTGTCGGTCGAACCCTCGATCTTGTACCGGTAGTTGGTCTGGTCGAGCTCCCAGGCGATCCGGGTGCCGGTCAGCGAGCGGGTCGAGCCGAGGTCGACCTTCAGCCAGTGCCCGGTGCCGCCGTCGTTGGCGCACCAGCGGGTGGCGGTGGCTCCGTCGATCGCCTTGGCCGCGGTGTTGCCCTTGGCGCTCTCCTCGCTGTCGGCGGTCGCGGCCTTGCCGGCGGCGATGTCGCCCGGCTGCACGCTCCGGTCGAGGACGACGCCGATGACGCTGTCCTGCGGGTGGGTGGTGCGGTCGATGCCGGTGACGGTGACCTTGCCGCCGGTGACGCTGAAGGAGAGGTTGCTGCCGGAGCGGACGTCGAACACCCGGGTGACCTGCGCGTCGCCGACCGCCGGGGTGGTGAACGAGGTGCCGCTGTAGCCGGGGAGCAGGTGGACGTAGAAGGTGTCGTCCTTGTACGTGAAGCCGTACTGGCCGTCGACGGGGTTCCACGGGCCGCCGCGGGTGCCGTAGATCGACTGGCCGCAGGCGCTCATGAAGGTGCCGATCTGCCGCAGCAGGTTGGCCTGCGCGTCGGGCACGGTGCCGTGCCGGTCGGGGCCGACGTTGACCATCGCGGTCATGTTCCGCACCCAGCAGTTGACCAGGATGTTCATCGCGGTGGCATAGCTCATCGTGCCGCCGTTGGTGTAACCCCACGCACTGCCGACGGTGAACACCTTCTCGACCAGCCGGCCCGTGCGGATCGCCCCGCTCGGGACGCCCGGGCCCTCGTCGCTGTCGTAGTCGCCCTTCCAGCCGGAGCGCGAGGTGGCGACGATGTCGGGCTGGTGCTTGCGGACCATGCCCATCAGGCCGAGCGGCTTGCCGTTGGCGTCGGTCTCGCCGTACGCGGCGTCCACCTGCCACTGGTTGGCGGCGTCGCGGAACTGGCCGGGCTCCCAGAAGAACGCGCCCGCCGCGTCGGTGCCCTGCTCCGCGATCCAGCCGCCGTCCCACCACAGGTCGTCGATCACGCCGTACTGGGTGACCAGTTCCTTGACCGACTGGTACACCTCGGTCTTCATGATCCGCGCGTTCTCCTTGTGCGCGGGATCGGTGGTGTAACCCCACGGGTTGGTCGCGCAGTTGGTGCCGGTCACGTCGTAGTAGCCGGGGTAGCGCCAGTCGATCGGCGAGTAGTAGAGGCCGACCTTCAGACCGGCGGCCCGCACCGCGGCGACGTAGTCCTTGACGAAGTCGCGGTTGAGCGGCGCCTGCCCGGAGCTCCAGGCGTTGGGGTGGTTCAGCGGCCAGAGCGCGAAGCCGTCGTGGTGACGCGTGGTCAGCGTCGTGTACTTCGCGCCGAAGTCCTTCGCCAACTGGGCCCAGGCCGCCGGGTTGTAGGCGTCGGCGGTGAACTGCTGGCCGGTCGCGTCGGTGACGAGCTTCCGGTAGTTGTCCGGCGTGACCGCGGAGTTGTGCATGTACCACTCGCCCTGGGCCGGGCCCGCGTACGGTCCCCAGTGGATGAACATGCCCAGTTTGGCGTCCTGCAGCCACTGGATCTTGGAGTCGGGCTGCTGTTCCAGGCCCAGGTCGGTCTGCGGGATGCGCAGCGGCGGGAGCGGCAGCGGGTCGGCGGCGGCCGCGGCGTACGCGGGCGTCGACATGGCCACGGAGCCGACGGCGCTGGCGACCGTCATGGCCGCCATTCCGGCGAGTACCGATCGGCGCGAGAGGTGTTCCGGCATGGCGCGTCCCTAAGAATGTGAGGCGGTCCGGGAGGACCGGGTATGGCTGATGGCGCGTTGCCCTCGAGGGCTCGGAAGGAATGGCCGCCCGGTCCTCCGGG
>NZ_JBSFXE010000015.1:0-159269 GCF_053595195.1 Kitasatospora sp. NPDC002522 | reverse complement strand
GTTGACTTTTGGCACGCTGTTGAGTTCTCAAGGAACGGACACTTCCTTCAGGCGGCCTTCCGACCGACCCTCCGGGCGCTTCGTTCTTTCGTGTTTCCAGCTTATCAGATCCGAGCTTGTGCTCTTTCCCGACTCGCTTTCGCCCTGGGGTTTCCCTTTGAAGGTTTTTCCCTTTCGGCGCCCCCGAACTCTAGCAGACTTATCCGGTCCGCATTTCCCAGTCGGAATTCGAATGGGCGCGCGACGGATCGCTCAGCAGGGTTTGGGGTTCCGCCTCCCGGTCACGGCCGGAAGAGGCGACTCGGACTACGTTAGGTGACGGATCCGGGAGAGTCAAACACGACGGGCCGGATCTGGCTGGATCCGGCCCGTCGTTGGTGGGTCAGCAGGTCAACTGGCGTGTGTTTCAAGCCACCTGATGGTCCGTTCGGGTTCGATCCGGACTCATGGGAACTCTCAACTACCTTCAGGCGCTGGTGAGTTCGATGGCGGCGAGGTTGCGCTTGCCGCGCCGGAGGACCAGCCAACGGCCGTGCAGCAGGTCGGAGTCGGCCGCGGTGGCCTCCTCGTCGGTGACCTTGGCGTTGTTGAGGTAGGCGCCGCCTTCCTTGATGGTGCGGCGGGCGGCGGAGCGGCTGGGGGCCAGGCCGCATTCGACCAGGAGGTCGACGAGCTGGCCGAGCTCGGTGACGGTGGCCTTGGGGACCTCGGCGAGGGCGGCGGCCAGGGTGTCGGACTCCAGGTCGGCGAGGTCGCCCTGGCCGAAGAGCGCCTTGGAGGCGGCGACGGCGCGCTCGTACTGGTCCGCGCCGTGGACGAGGGTGGTGAGTTCCTCGGCGAGGGCGCGCTGGGCGAGGCGCGCGGCGGGGCGGTCGGCGGTCTCGCGCTCCAGTTCCTCGATCTCCTCACGGGAACGGAAGGAGAAGATGCGCAGGAACTTGGCGACGTCGCGGTCGTCGGCGTTCAGCCAGAACTGGTAGAAGGCGTACGGGGTGGTGAGTTCGGGGTCGAGCCAGACGGTGCCGGACTCGGTCTTGCCGAACTTGGTGCCGTCGGCCTTGGTGATCAGCGGGGTGGCGAGGGCGTGCACGGACTTGCCGTCGGCCTTGCGGATCAGGTCGGTGCCGGCGGTGAGGTTGCCCCACTGGTCGCTGCCGCCGGTCTGCAGGGTGCAGTTGTGGCGGCGGTTCAGCTCCAGGTAGTCCATGCCCTGGAGGATCTGGTAGCTGAACTCGGTGTAGCTGATGCCGGCGTCCGAGTTGAGGCGGCGGGCGACCGCCTCCTTGGCGATCATGTTGTTGACCCGGAAGTACTTGCCGACGTCGCGCAGCAGGCTGATCGCCGACATGCCCGAGGTCCAGTCCAGGTTGTTGACCATGCGGGCGGCGTACGGGCCGTCGAAGTCGAGGAATCGGGAGATCTGGCCGCGCAGGCGGTCGACCCAGCCGGCCACCGTCTCGGGGTCGTTGAGGACGCGCTCGGCGGTGGGCTTGGGGTCGCCGATCAGGCCGGTGGCGCCGCCGACCAGGCCGAGCGGGAGGTTGCCGGCCTGCTGGATGCGGCGCATGGTCAGGATCTGGACCAGGTTGCCGAGGTGCAGGCTGGGCGCGGTCGGGTCGAAGCCGCAATAGAACGTGACCGGGCCGTCCGCGAACGCCTTGCGCAGTGCGTCCTCGTCAGTGGACAGGGCAATCAGCCCGCGCCACTGCAGCTCGTCGACGATGTCGGTCACGGTCCCGCTTCTCCTTCGGTCGGGGGTCCGGCGCGCCGGCGGCCCGTCGGGCCCGCGCCTGGACGACTCCAGCGTCGTAGAGCCTACGCGTTCCGGGCCAGGGGGTTTCCGCGCAGGGCGGGTGCCGGGCCGGGCGGGTCGGAAATTCCGTTGTCGGGCGGGGTGCGGGCGTTCAGAGTGGTGCCACCGCCGAGCGGCGGGGGGTGAGCACTGGAGGTGGCCCGGGATGCGCAACACATTGGTACTGAACGCGAGCTACGAACCGCTGACCACGGTGCCGCTGCGCCGCGCCGTGGTCTTGGTGCTCCAGGACAAGGCGGTGGTCGAGCAGGCGCATCCGCTGCGGGTGGTGCGGGGCACGGGCGTCCAGGTGCCGGTGCCGCGGGTGATCCGGCTGAACCGGTACGTGCGGGTGCCGTTCCGACAACAGGCGCCGTGGTCGCGGCGGGGCGTGCTGGCACGGGACCAGCACCGCTGCGCGTACTGCGGGCGGCGGGGCACCACGGTGGACCACCTGGTGCCGAAGTCGCGCGGTGGCGCGGACAGTTGGCTGAACACGGTGGCGGCCTGCGCGGAGGACAACCAGCGCAAGGCGGACCGGACGCCGGAGCAGGCGGGGATGCGGCTGCTGCGGCGGCCGTTCGAGCCGACGCCGGAGGCCACGTTGATGCTTGCGCTCGGGCTGCGGGCGGGCGAGCTCGGGGAGCTCGCCGCCTGGCTGCCGGCGAGCGCGTGAGAGGCCGACGGGCCCGACCTGATCAGGGGACAGGTCGGGCCCGTCTTCCATGTGGGCCGTGCGGTGGCTGACGGGGGGTCAGCCCTTGCTGGTGAAGCCGGTGGCGATGCCGAAGTTGGTGGAGTGCTCGGGGACCGCGACCAGGTGGCCGCCGCCGCTGAGCACCCGGCCCGCGCCGAGCAGCGAGCCGGTGCCCTGCGGGAAGGCGCCGCCCTGGGTCTCCTGGCCGCCGGCCAGTGCGAAGCGGCTGAGGTGGGCGGGCTGGTCGAGGCGTTCGTCGACGGCGAGCAGCAGGCCGCCCGCGTCGACGCCGGCGGGGCGGGCCTTGCCCTTCTCGGCGATGGGGGTGCGCCACTGCGGCTTGCCGGTGGTGAGGTCGTAGGCGGCGACGGCGGCGGGGCTGCCGCCGCCGCCGGGGACGACCCCGGTGAACATGGTGTGGTCGTGGAAGTAGACGCCGGGGACGGCGGCGAAGGTGCCGTGGGCGACGTCCAGCCGGCCGCCGCCCTCGACGGCGAGCGGGATCTCGACCGCCGGGTCGCCCTCGGCGCCCCAGGCGAAGACCCGGTCGTCGGCGGGCTGGGCGCCGGTGGTGAGCACCACGGCGGGTTCGGCGGAGAGCACGGTGACGGTCTTGGGCTGGTTGTTGAGGCCGCGCCAGTACTTGACCTTGCCGTCGGCGGCGTTGAGGGCGACGGCCTGGTCGACCGGGTTGGAGTCGGCGCAGCTGCTGTGCAGCAGGACGGTTGCGCCGCCGGCGCCGCCGGAGAGGGTGCAGTACTTGCCCTGGCCGGCGTACTGCCAGGCGTCCTTGCCGTCGGCGGCGGCCCAGGCGACGGCCTTGTCGTCGCCGATCGCGATCACCTTGTCGTCGGTGACGGCGACGTGCGCGGCGTAGTTCTCCTTGGCGTCGGAGAAGCCCTTGCTCCAGGCGGCCTTGCCGGTCTTGGTGTCGACGGCGACGGCGGTGCTGCAGGGGCTCTTGGGGTCGGCGCTGCCGCGGTAGACGACGGCGCCGAGGCCGGACGGGTTGACGGTGGGTGAGAGTCCGCAGGGGACGGCGCCGTCGGCGGGCGGGGCGAGGGTCCAGGCGGGCTTGCCGTCGGCGAGGGCGTAGGCGCGGACGCCGGTGGCGTCGGCGCGGACCACGGTGTCGGCGAGCAGCCAGCTGCCGGCGAGGGTGTCGTCGGCGCCCTGCGCGGCGGCGGGGTCGACGGCGGCGGTCCAGGCCTTGGTGTGGGCGACGGCGATGTTCTGGGTGGTTCCCTGGTCGCCCTTGGCGGTGGGCTTGTCGTCGCCGCCCGAGGTGGCGAGCACGCCGGCGGTGACCAGGACGGCGAGGGCGGCGACGCCGGCGCCGACCCGCACCGCGAGGGCGCGGCGGCCGAGGGCCGGCTTGCCGCCGCCGCGGCGGCGGCCGGCGGGGCTGTCGGCGGTGTCCTGGTAGATGGTTGACGTTCCGTCGGATCCGGGCGCGAAGGGGTCCGCGGCGCTGGTCTGCGGGTAGTCGGTGGCGGTGACCGGTCCGGGGTCGGTGGTCTGCGGGGCCGGCTCGGCCTGCTGCTGCCCGGGGGCGGCGGCGGTGTAGAGCTGGGCCGCCGGGTCCTGGTAGCCGGTGTGCTGCTGGTAGCCGTGGTTCGGGTCGGCGTAGGCCTGCTGCTGGTAGGCCTGGTCCTGGTAGGCCTGCGCGGGGTACGCCTGCTCGGCGTAGCCCTGCTGCTGGGGGAAGGGCTGCTGGTACGCCTGCTGCGGGTCCGCGTACAGCTGCTGCTCGCCGTAGACCTGCTGCTGGTAGTAGAGCTGGGTGTCGGGGTCCACGTATCCGGGCTGCTGGTAGCCGCCGTAGGCCTGCTGCTGCGGGTCCTGGTAGGCGGCCTGCTGCTCGCCGTAGACCTGCTGCTGCGGTGGGGGGTACCAGGGCTGCTGGTGGTCGTACCCGGGCGTCGTGGGGTCCTGAGCCATGCGTTCCGTCCGTCCCGACTGCGGTCTGGCAAGCAGCCAGCATCTCACGGTCGGGGCACGGGTTTTGCCGGAACTTTGCGGGCCCGGGGGTGGGCCGGGGTCAGGCGGTGGCCTCCAGGGCCTGGTCGATCAGGTGTGCGAGGGTGACGTCGAGGCTGGTCAGGCCGCCTGCGCTGTGGGTGGAGAGGACGAAGGTGAGGGTGCGCCAGCGGATGTCGATGTCGGGGTGGTGGTCGAGCCGCTCGGCCTGCTCGGCGACGGCGTCCACGACCCGGATCGCGGTGGGGAAGCTCGCGGTCTCGGCGGTGCGGGCGATGGCCTCTCCGGTGCGCTGCCAGTCCGGGAGTTCGGCGAGGGCGGCGGTGATCTGGTCCTCGGTCAGGCGGGTGCGGCTCATGGCGTGGCTCCGTCCGGTGCGGGAGGCGGCTTCCATCGCCGAGCCTACGTCGGGTCGCGGCGCGCCGGTCACAGGAAGAGCAGCTTGGTGACGGCGGCGAGGCCGACGACCACGATCAGTGCGCGCAGGGCGGGCGGGGGCAGCCGGCGGCCGACCTTGGCGCCGAGCACGCCGCCGAGGGTGGCGCCGACGGCGATCAGTGCGGCGGCGGTCCAGTCGATGGTGGAGGTGAAGACGAAGAAGACCGCGGCGACGCCGTTGACGATCAGCGCGAGGACGTTCTTGATGCCGTTGATGGTGTGCAGGTCGTCGGGGAGCAGCATGCCCATCAGGGCGAGCAGCAGGACGCCCTGGGCGGCGCCGAAGTAGCCGCCGTAGATGCCGGTGAGGCCGACGCAGACGGTGAGCAGCCAGCCGCCGTCGCCGGCCGGGCGGGCGGTGCCGGCGGCGCGGCGGGCGGCCATCGCGCGGGCGACCCGGGGCTGCAGCACGACCAGGACCAGCGCGGTGAGGATGAGGACCGGGACGATGGCGTCGAAGGCCTTGCTGGGCAGGGTGATCAGCAGGACGGCGCCGGTCAGGCCGCCGATCAGCGAGGCGGTGCCGAGGCGGAGCAGGCGGCGGCGCTGCGTGGCGAGTTCGGCGCGGTAGCCGAGGGCGCCGGCGAGCGAGCCGGGGGCGAGGCCGAGGGTGTTGGAGACGTTGGCGGTGACCGGGGGGAGGCCGACGGCCAGCAGGGTGGGGAAGGTGATCAGGGTGCCGGAGCCGACGATGGTGTTGATGGTGCCGGCGGCGACTCCGGCGAGCAGGACGGCGAGCGCCTCCCAGACTGTCATCTGCTTTCCCCTCGGTTGGTGCTGTCGGCCGGTTGATCATGCCGGACCGTCTCAGCGCTTGGCCAGGGGGCGTCCGCGATCCGGAACGCGCGCGGGCCCCGCCCGACGCGTGGTCGGACGGGGCCTGCGGGGCGGCTGACTACTCGTCGATCTTCGGGTACTCGCGGGTCGGCTCGACCCGCGGGCGGGCGGTCTTGTTCTCGGTGTCCACCGGACGCGGACCGCTGGCCGGGTCGACCGGGACGCGGCTGGCGGGCGGCGGGACGGCTGCCGCGCCACCACCGTTGCCGTTGCCGCCGGCCATGCCGGTGAAGGCGCCGCCGAGGCCCTTGAGCGCGTCGCCGACCTCGCTGGGGATGATCCACAGCTTGTTGGAGTCGCCCTGGGCGAGCTGCGGCAGGGTCTGCAGGTACTGGTAGGCGAGCAGCTTCTGGTCGGCGTCGCCCTCGTGGATGGCCTCGAAGACGGTGCGGATCGCGGCGGCCTCACCGTCGGCCTTGAGCACGGCGGCCTGCGCCTCACCCTCGGCCTGCAGCACGGCGGCCTGCTTCTCACCCTCGGCGCGCAGGATCTGGGCCTGCCGGGCGCCCTCGGCGGTGAGGATCGCGGCGCGCTTGTCGCGGTCGGCGCGCATCTGCTTCTCCATCGAGTCCTGGATGGAGGTCGGCGGCTCGATCGCCTTCAGCTCGACCCGGTTGACCCGGATGCCCCAGCGGCCGGTGGCCTCGTCGAGGACGCCGCGCAGGCCGGCGTTGATCACCTCACGGGACGTCAGGGTGGATTCCAGGTCCATCGAGCCGATGATGTTGCGCAGGGTGGTGACGGTGAGCTGCTCGATGGCCTGGATGTAGCTGGCCACCTCGTAGGTCGCCGCCCGCGGGTCGGTCACCTGGTAGTAGATGACGGTGTCGATGTTGACCACCAGGTTGTCCGAGGTGATCACCGGCTGCGGCGGGAACGGGACGACCTGCTCGCGCAGGTCGATCCGGTTGCGGATGGTGTCGATGAACGGGACGACGATGTTCAGGCCCGCGCTGAGGGTGCGGGTGTAGCGGCCGAAGCGCTCCACGATCGCCGCGCTCGCCTGCGGGATCACCTGGATCGTCTTGATCAGCGCGATGAAGGCCACCACGACCAGGACGACCAGCACGATGAGGACGGGTTCCAACGCTTCTCCCCTAGACGACCAGGGCGGTGGCGCCCTGGATTTCCACGACGTCGACCTGCTGCCCGGGTTCGAAGACCGCCCCCGGATTGAGCGCACGGGCCGACCAGATCTCGCCGTTGAGCTTGATCCGGCCGCCGTTCCCGTCGACTGTTTCCTGTACGACTGCGGTGGCGCCGGTGAGCGCCGCCACGCCCGTGCGGTACTCCGGGCCCTTGTTGAGCAGGCGGTAGGCGACCGGCCGGACGAACACCAGCAGCGCCGCCGACACCCCGACGAAGACCAGGAACTGGGGTACCACGCCGCCGCCCAGACCGGCCGTCAGCGCGGCGGCGCCGGCGCCGGCCGCGAACAGCGCGAACTCGGGCATCGCGGTGACCACCAGCGGTATGCCGAGGCCGACGGCGAGCAGAAGCCACCAGATCCAGTTGTCCACAGATCCATCCTAGGGAGGTGCGGGCTCTCCCCGTGTGGCTTCCCGCAGGTGGACGGGCGGAAACCGGCCGTATGTACGATCGGTTTCCGCCGCCGCGCCGAACGGCGGGAATCAGCCGAGCGGGAGGCCCTGCGCGGTCCACCGGTCGCCGTGCCGCTCGACGGTCAGCGGCAGGCCGAAGCAGTGCGACAGGTTGCGCGAGGTGAGCGCGGTCTCGATCGGACCGGCCGTCAGCACCTTGCCCTGACGGATCATCAGCACGTGGGTGACGCCGGGCACGATCTCCTCGACGTGGTGGGTGACCATCACCATGGACGGCGCGAACTCGTCCTGGGCGAGCGCGCCGAGCCGGCGCACCAGGTCCTCGCGGCCACCGAGGTCGAGGCCGGCGGCCGGCTCGTCGAGCAGCAGCAGCTCGGGGTCGGTCATCAGGGCGCGGGCGATCAGGGTGCGCTTGCGCTCGCCCTCGGAGAGGGTGCCGAACTTGCGGTCGGTGAACGCCGCCATGCCCATCCGGTCGAGCAGCACCAGCGCGCGGTCCTCGTCGGACTGCTCGTAGGTCTCCTGCCAGTGCGCGGTCATCCCGTACGCGGCGGTGAGGACGGTCTGCAGCACGGTCTGCTCCGGCGGGAGCTTGTCGAACATCGCGGCGCTGGCCAGGCCGACCCGGGCGCGCAGCTCGAAGACGTCGACGCTGCCGAGCTTCTCGCCGAGCACGGCCGCCTCGCCGGAGGTCGGGAACAGGTAGGTGGACGCGACCTGGAGGAGCGTCGTCTTGCCCGCGCCGTTCGGGCCGAGCACCACCCAGCGCTCGCCCTCCTTGACCGACCAGGACACGTGATCGACGAGTGCGCGACCCTCCCGGACCACGGAAACGTCCACCAGCTCCAGCACGTCGCTCATGCCTACGCCTTCCCCAAATGCAAGAATCCGGCCGTCCGTGGGACCTGCGGGTACGGTCCTTCGGGGTGCGGTCCACCTGTGTCAGGCCAAACCTACGCCACCCGCCTGGCCCGGTTGTCCGTAGGCTGGTCCGATGCTCGCCACTCCTGCCGACAATCCGTACCAAGAACCCCGTTCGGGACGCCTCACCGCGTGGGGCAACGCGCTGCTGGCCGGGGCCGCCTCCCCCGACGACGCGGTCACCGCGGTCCAGGGCGTCGACGACGCGCACCGCGTCACCGGGCTGCCCGGGGAGCCGCCGGACTCGCTGCACGGGCTGACCTGGGCGCTGGGCCGGCTGCGCGCCCAGGGCGTCACCGGCCTGCGCCTGGCCCTCCCGGTGGCCGGACACCCGCTCGGGCTGTGCGGGCCGCCCGCCTTCAACTCCCTTGCCATGGGCGCCGGCGAGGCCGTCCTCGCGGTCGGCGCCCCGCTCGGCCTGGTCCCCGAGGTCGAGGTGTACGGCCCGGCCGGCGACCAGGGCGTCCGGGTGCTGTGGCAGTGCCTGCCGGTCGACGACGGGCGGCCCGCGGACGTGCCGTCACTGGACGAGGCGGAACGCGAACTCGCCGACGGGCTGCGCGAGGCCACCGCGCTGCTGACCCGGCTCGACGTCGCCGGGGCCGGTCCGGAGACGCTGCGCGCGCTGGAGGCCTTCCGCCGCCGCGGCCACAGCGAGCTGCTAGCCCCCGGCTACCCGCCGCGCGCCGTACGGGTGCTGGAGTCCGCCCGGCAGGTCGCCGCGCTGCTGTCGATCGCCTCCGACGGGCACGGCGCAGCGGTCTCCGCCGCCGAGATGGCCGCCCGCCGGGAGATCCTCGCCCCCCTGGACCGCACCGCCCGCCGCGCCCAGGTAGCCGCCTACAACGCCGCGGTCGACGAACGCGGCTGACACCAGGTCACCCCTGGGGCGCAGCGCGGCTGAGGACGCGTCAGCCCTGGTGGCGGACGGCCCAGAGGGCGGCCTGGGTGCGGTCGGCGACGTCCAGTTTCATCAGGATGTTGGAGACGTGGGTCTTCACGGTCTTCTCGGACAGGTGCAGGGTGCGGGCGATCTCCCGGTTGGAGCGGCCGTCGGCGATGTGCGAGAGCACCTCGCGCTCGCGGTCGGTGAGGTTGCCGCCCCGGCCCTGCGGGACGGCCGGGGTGTCCTCGGCGAGCAGCGCGGCGGCCAGCTCCGGCTGCAGCAGCACGTGTCCGGAGTGCACCGAGCGGATCGCCCCGGCCAGCGCCTCCGGGTCGACGTCCTTGTACACGTAGCCGGCCGCGCCCGCCCGCAGCGCCGGGACCATGGTGCGGTGCTCGGTGAAGCTGGTGACGATCAGCACCCGGGCCCCGCTGCCGCGTTCGCGCAGCAGCCGGAGCGCCTCGATGCCGTCCACGTTCGGCATCTTCAGGTCCATCAGCACCACGTCGGGGGCGAGCGCGGCGGCCTGTTCGACCGCCTCCGCGCCGTCCGCGGCCTCCCCCACCACCTCGATGTCGTCCTGCACCTCCAGGAAGGTGCGCAGGCCGCGGCGGACCACCTGGTGGTCGTCCACCAGCAGCACGCGGATCGGTGACGTCGTGTCAGGCACCGGGGACCTCCAGTTCGACCAGGGTGCCCCGGCCCGGGGCGGATTCCAGGGTGAGCCGGCCGCCGACCGCGGCCGCGCGGTCGCGCATCGACACCAGGCCGAGGTGCCGGCCGGCCCGCCGCACCGACTCCGGGTCGAAGCCCCGGCCGTCGTCACGGACCGTCAGCAGCACCCCGCGGGTCGGGGTGGCGGTCAGGGTGACGGCGACCTGCCCGGCCTCCGCGTGGCGCAGCGCGTTGTGCAGCGCCTCCTGGGCGACCCGCAGCAGCGCCGCCTCCTGCGCGGCGGGCAGCGCCCGCACCCCGGTGGCGGTGAAGTGCACCTTGGCGGTGTGGGCGCGGTCCAGCACCTGGACCTGGGAGGCGAGGGTGGCGACCAGGCCGTCCTCCTCCAGCGCGGCGGGGCGCAACTCGATCACCACCGCGCGCAGTTCGTCGGCCGCCTCGGCGGCCAGCCGGGCCACCTCGGCGAGTTCGGCGCGGGCCCGGGCGGGGTCGCGGTCGACGAGCTTCGCGGCGGCGCGGGCGGTGAGCCGCAGCGAGAACAGTTTCTGCGACACCGCGTCGTGCAGGTCGTGGGCGATCCGGGCCCGCTCGCCGGAGAGGGTCAGTTCGCGGCTGCGCTCGTACAGGCGGGCGTTGGCGAGGGCGAGGGCGGCGTGCGCGACCAGGATGCGCAGCAGTTCCTCGTCCTGGTCGGTGAAGCCGCCCGGCTTGTTGGCCAGGAACAGCGCACCGGCGATCTCGCCCTCGTCCATGATCGGCATGCCGAGGAAGTCGGTGAGTTCGGGGTGCGCGTCCGGCCAGCCGCCGAAGTCGGGAGCGGTGCGGACGTCGCCGAGCCGGGTCGGGCCGCGGTCGTGCAGCATCGTCGCCAGCACCCCGTGCTGGCGGGGCAGCGGTCCGATCGCGCGCCACTGCTCGTCGCTGACGCCGTCGACCACGAACTGGGCGAAGCCGCCGTGGTCGTCCGGGAGGCCGAGGGCGGCGTACTCGGCGCCGAGCAGGGTGCGCGCGGAGGCGGTGATCCGCTGCAGCACCTCCCGCACCTCCAGCGGGCGGCTCATCGCGAGGACGGCGGCGCTCACCGCCTCGATCGCGCGAAGCGACGGGTCGCGTCCCGGGGTGTCCATACCGCCACACGCTACCCCGGTGATCACGCCCGCCGCCTCGGCCGCAGGACCTACGTCGTAGGTCAGAGCGGCTAGCCCTTCTGCATGACCTCCGGCTCGTGGCGCTTCTGGAAGCGCTGGATGGCGAAGGCCAGACCCACCGAGATCACGATCATCGCGATCCAGTTGAGGATCATGTAGCCGATCGAGTGGTCCCACAGCGGGTCGACCGGGGAGGTCTCCGGCGGGCGGGCCACCACGACCGGGGAGATGTGCGCGAGGTCGAGCGTGTTGCCGCTGGCGGCGACGCCCCAGCGGGCGGGCATCAGCCAGGCGAACTGCTCCAGGCCGGGCTTGTCGAAGAGCTGGAAGATCGCGCCGGTGAAGACCATCTGCACGATGGCGAACATCACCAGCAGCGGCATCGTCTTCTCGGCGGTCTTCACCAGCGAGGAGATCGCCAGGCCGACCATCATCGAGGAGAAGCTCAGCAGGATCACGCCGATCGCCATCTCGGCGGCCGGCATGTGCTTCAGCAGCAGGCCCTCGGCGGGCAGGGTGCGGACCTTGAAGGCGATCGCCGAGATGATGCCGCCCTGCAGGAAGCTGATCGCGCCCAGCACGATGATCTTCGACAGCAGGTACGCGGACCGGGAGAGCCCGGTGGCGCGTTCGCGTTCGTAGATCGCCCGTTCCTTGATCAGCTCACGGACCGAGTTGGCCGAGCCGGACAGGCAGGCGGAGAACGCCACCACCATCAGGATCAGCCGGGCGACGTCGTTGCGGCCGTTGCCGCACGGTGCCAGGCCGCACTTGTCGGGGATCACCGCGGAGACCGCGCCGAGCACCAGCGGCAGCAGCACCGACAGCGCGATGAAGCCCTTGTCGGAGGCGATCACCGACAGGTAGCGGCGGATCAGCGTCCACAGCTGGGAGCCCCAGCTCTGCGGCTTCGATGGACGCATCTGGGCGTGCACGTTGGGCTGCGCCTGGGTGGCCACCGCGTCCACGTCGGCCGAGTACTGCCGGTGGTGCACCGAGTTGCGGTAGCGCCCGGCCCAGTCGTGGTCGGGGTAGTTCTCGAACGCCTGGAAGACGTCCGCCCAGGTCTCGTACCCGAAGAAGTGCAGCGCCTCGCCGGGCGGGCCGAAGTACGCCACCGAGCCGCCCGGGGCCATCACCAGCAGCCGGTCGCAGAGCGCGAGTTCGGCGACCGAGTGGGTGACCACCAGGACGGTGCGGCCGTCGTCGGCGAGGCCGCGCAGGGTCTGCATCACCTCGCGGTCCATGCCCGGGTCGAGGCCGGAGGTCGGCTCGTCCAGGAAGATCAGCGACGGCTTGGTGAGCAGCTCCAGGGCGACCGAGACGCGCTTCTGCTGGCCGCCGGAGAGCGCGGTGATCCGGTTGTCGGCGCGCTTGTCCAGGCGCAGCTCGTACAGCACCTCGTCGATCCGGCGCTCGCGCTCGGCCGACTCGGTGTCGCCGGGGAAGCGCAGCCGGGCCGCGTACTTGAGCGCGGTGCGGACGGTCAGCTCCTTGTGCAGGATCTCCGACTGCGGCACCAGGCCGATCCGGGACCGCAGTTCGGCGAACTGCCGGTACAGGTTGCGGCCGTCGTACAGCACCTCGCCGCGGTCGGCGGGCCGGTAGCCGGTCAGCGCGCGCAGCAGGGTCGACTTGCCGGAGCCGGACGGGCCGATCACCGCGACCAGCGACTTCTCCGGGACGGAGAAGCTCACGTCGTTGAGCAGGATCTTCTTGCCGCCCTTGTGCTCCACCTCCACCGTCAGGTGGTGCGCGGAGAAGGTGACGGCGCCGTTGTCGACGAACTCCTGCAGCTGGTCGCCGACCAGCACGAAGGAGGAGTGGCCGACGGTGAGCCGGTCCTGCGGGCCCATCAGCTGGCGCTGCACCGGCTGGCCGTTCAGGAAGATCCCGTTGTGGCTGCCGAGGTCGACGATCTCCCAGCGCCCGTCCGGCAGTTGCCGCAGCTCGGCGTGGTGCCGGGAGACCTGCAGGTCGGAGACGACGATGTCGTTGTCCAGCGCGCGGCCGATCCGGATGGTGCGCATCCCGGCGGCCAGGCTGCGCACCATGGTCGGGTTGCCCAGACCGCCGCCCTGCTGCGGCTGCCCGCCGAGCGGGTGGACCGGAGGCTGCGGCTGGACCGGCGGCTGACCCGGCGTCACCGGCGGCTGCTGGTACGGCGCCTGCGGCGGCACGGCCGGCTGCTGCACCGGCGCGCTCTGCTGCTGCGGGAAGCCGGGCCGCGGGGTGGGGGCGTCCCAGCTCTGCGGGATCGGCTGCTGCACCGGCGGCGGCCGGTGGCCCTGCGGCGCGGCCGGCCCGCCCGGGAACGGCTGCTGCTGGTACGGCGCCTGCTGCCCGGGGGTGGCCCGGCTGGTGGCGGCCTCGTGGATGTCGCTGGGCGCGGCCGGCGCGCCGGCCGGGGCGCTGAACGCCAGCCGGGGCCCGTTCTGCCCGTTTCCGAGGTGGATCACCCCGCCCGGGTGGACGGCGGTCTGCGCGACCCGGGCGCCGCCCACGAAGGTGCCGTTGGTGGAGCCGTGGTCGGTGAGCTGCCAGCCGGTGCCGTCGAAGGTCAGGCTGGCGTGCCGCCAGGAGACCCTGGCGTCGTCGAACGGGAAGTCCGAGTTCGGGTCGCGCCCGATGGTGTAGGACCGGCCGGGCTCCAGAACCCGCTGCCGGCCGTCAATCTCTAGTACGAGTTGCGGCAACTGTCCGCCCGCCCCGCTCTCCGGCCCCAGGATGTGCATCTGACGGGGGGAATCATTCCAGCCGCCGCGCTCCCCTCGAAAGTCGGGCCGCTGGACTGTGACCGCCCGGCAACACTGTCCGGAGCATGTCGCAAAGGGCCTACGGGTGTCCGGCGGGGGTACGCCCGGCGTCCCACGGGGCGGACGGGTGGCGTGGCCGCGCGGGCGGGCCCGGTAGCGTGGGACGCACCATGAACGGAACAGATCCGGCCGCTCAGGCCCTCCCCGCCGCCCCGTCCCGGAGCTCCGAGGACGAGCGCACGCTGCTGGTCAAGGTGTTCGGCAAGGACCGCCCGGGCATCACCGCGGGCTTGTTCACCACCCTGGCGGACTTCGGCGTCGAGGTCATCGACATCGAGCAGGTGGTCACCCGGGGCCGGATAACGCTGTGCGCCCTGGTCACCCCGCCGCCCGCGCCGGGCGTCGAGGGCACCCTGCGGGTCACCGTCCACCGCTGGGCGGAGGAGAACCGCCTGCAGGCCGAGATCATCTCCGGCACCGGCGACAACCGCCCGCGCCGCGAGGGCCGTTCGCACGTCACCGTGCTCGGCCACCCGCTCACCGCCGCCGCCGTCGCCGCACTCACCAGCCGGGTCTCCGCCGCGGGCGGCAACATCGACCGCGTGTTCCGCCTCGCCAAGTACCCCGTGACCGCGGTCGAGCTGGCCGTCTCCGGCGTCCCCACCGAGGAACTGCGCACCGTGCTGGCCGCCGAGGCCGCCGCCCAGCGCGTGGACATCGCCGTGGTGAAGGCCGGACTGCACCGCCGGGCCAAGCGCCTGGTGGTGATGGACGTCGACTCCACGCTGATCCAGGACGAGGTGATCGAGCTGTTCGCCGCCCACGCGGGCTGCGAGGAGCAGGTCGCCGAGGTGACCGCGCAGGCGATGCGCGGCGAACTGGACTTCGCCGAGTCGCTGCGCGCCCGCGTCGCCTTGCTGGCCGGCCTGGACGCCACCGTCACCGAGAAGGTCCGGGCCGAGGTCCGCCTCACCCCCGGCGCCCGCACCCTGATCCGCACCCTGAAGCGACTCGGCTACCAGGTGGCGATCGTCTCCGGCGGCTTCACCCAGGTCACCGAGCACCTGGTCGAACGCCTCGGCCTGGACTTCGCGGCGGCCAACACCCTCGAGGTGGTCGACGGCCGCTTCACCGGCCGGGTCACCGGCGAGATCGTCGACCGCGCCGGCAAGGCCCGCTGGCTGGCCCGCTTCGCCGAACAGGCCGGCGTGCCGCTGGAGCAGACGGTGGCGATCGGCGACGGCGCGAACGACCTCGACATGTTGAACGCGGCCGGCCTGGGCGTGGCGTTCAACGCCAAGCCGGTGGTGCGGGAGCAGGCCGACACCGCGGTCAACGTGCCGTTCCTCGACACCGTGCTCTACCTGCTCGGCGTCACCCGGGAAGAGGTCGAGGCGGCGGACGAGCTGGACGGGGCCACTGACCACTGAGGGGGCATTTCAGGGGCTCGGAGAACTGCGAGGCGAGTGTCTGACGGTCTCGGCTTGGCTGGTGGTTTTTGGAGACCTCCATGCGCCCGGACCTCGCAGCGCCCTCGTACCCCCACCGTCACGCACTCCCGCCGTTCCCCGGGCCCCTGAAGGGCCCCGGAGGGCCCCTTTCGGGGCTCTCAGTCTTGGGGGAGGAAGTAGGAGTCGAGCCGGGCGATTCCGGGTTCGACCTGCTTCCAGGAGGCGTTGAGGCTCAGGACGGCGACTGCGGCCGGGGGGAAGCCGTTGAGGCGCAGGCGGTTGAGGGCCTCCGTGTCGCCCTCGTCGCCGGCCAGGACCTGGGTGAGGCCGAGGACGCCGGGGTTGTGGCCGACCAGCAGGAGGTCGGTGTGCTCCTCGGGGGTCTCCTGGATCACTTCGATCAGCTGCCCGGGCTGGGCTTCGTAGACCCGGTCCTCGTAGACCGTCCTGCGGGGCCGCTTGGGCAGCTCGTGCGCGACCAGCTTCCAGGTCTCGCGGGTGCGCAGGGCGTCGGAGCAGAGCACGTGGTCGGGATTGATCCCGGAGTCGGTGAGCCAGCGGCCCGCGTCCGTGGCCTGCCCGCGTCCGCGGTCGGCCAGCGGCCGCTCGTGGTCGGTGACCTGGTTGGGCCAGTCGGCCCGGGCATGGCGGAGAACGATGATCCTACGAGGAGTGTCGGCGCTCATACCCCTAGAGCTTCGCAGAAAACCGCCGCCGGGTCGCGTGGTCCGCGAAGCTGCCACCCGCAGGGGTGGCGGCTTCGGCAAAGGGCCCCGAACTGCGGGTCAGCCCAGGTTCCGGGCGACGGTGGCCACGATCGAGATGACCACCACGATCGCGGCGATCAGGCCGAGCATCTGCAGCAGCTTCTTCTGGCCGTTCTGGGGGTTCGGGTCGAGTACGGGCATGCCCGCGAGCCTAGCCGACGACCTCGTCCTCGATGTGCCGGGCCCTGGCCGCCCGCAGGCCGACCAGGATCTGCGGCACCAGCAGCGCGGCCAGCAGGCCCAGCGGCAGGTACCAGTCGCCGGTGCGCTGGTACAGCGCGCCGACCAGGATCGGGCCGGGGATGGAGATCAGGTAGCCCACACTCTGCGCGAACGCGGACAGCTGGGTCACCCCGCCGGGGGTGCGGGCGCGCAGGCCGAGCATGGTCAGCGCGAGCGGGAAGGCGCACATCGACAGGCCCACCAGCACCGCCCACAGCCACGGCACCGTCCCGGCCGCGAACAGCAGGCCCAGGAAGCCGGTGATCCCGCACAGCCCCAGCGCCACCACGTACCGGCGCTGGTCGCCGCGGCGGGCGGCCAGGTTGGGCAGCAGGAAGGAGACCGGGACGCTGATCGCCATCACCACCGCGAGCAGCACGCCGGACGCCGACTCGGAGACCCCGGCGTCCTGGTAGATCTTCGGCAGCCAGCCCATCGCGCTGTACGCGCTGGTCGACTGCAGTCCGAAGAACGCGGCCAGCGCCCACGCGGTGCGGCTGCGGACGATCGGCAGCCGGGTGTGCGCACCGGCCGCGGTCCGGCCGCCGCGCTCCCGGCGCAGGAACCACACCACCAGCCAGATCCCGAGCGCGGCGACCGCCAGCACGCCCCACAGCCCGAGGCCGACCCGCCAGCTGCCGCCCAGCGCGCTGGTCAGCGGCACGGTCGCGGCGGCCGCCAGCGAGGTACCGACCGACAGCGCCATCGAGTAGAGGCCGATCATCGGGGCGACCCGGTCCGGGAAGTACCGCTTGATCACCACCGGCAGCAGCACGTTCGCCAGCGCCACCCCGGCCAGTGCCACCGCGGTCAGCAGCAGGAACAGCGCGGCGGACCCGGTGAACGAGCGGGCCAGCACGCCCGCGGCGATCGCCCCCATGCCCGCGGTCACCACGGTGAGCGGGCCCATCCGGCGGGCCAGCGAAGGCGCCGCGAAGCCCACCGCGGCGAAGCACAGCGGCGGCACGGCGGTCAGCAGGCCCGCCATGGTCGCGCTCATCCCCAGGTCCTCGCGGACCCGGTCGAGCAGCGGCCCGAGGCTGGTCACCACCGGGCGCAGGTTGAGCGCGGCGGCGGCCACCGCCACGGCGAGCAGCACGGCGGCGCCGCCGCTGCGGGCGGGGGCGGACGAGGGGAGGTCGACGGTCTTCGGCTGGGTGGCGGTGCGGTCGGCTGCGGTCGGCATGGGCGTAATCATAGAATCATGGGATGACTTATCGCACGCCGGTATCCTGATGACGTAGACCACAGAAGGAGTCCGACCTTGGCGCTGTCGACCACTCGCCGCACCCCGCTCTCCGACCAGGTGATCGCCCAGCTGCGCTCGCAGATCACCTCGGGCGAATGGCCGGTCGGCTCACGCATCCCCACCGAGGCGGAACTGGTCGACCAGCTCGGCGTCGCCCGCAACACCATTCGCGAGGCCGTCCGAGCGCTCGCCCACAACGGGCTGCTCGACATCCGCCAGGGCTCCGGTACCTACGTCCTCGCCACCAGCGAACTCGCCGGCGTGATGCACCGTCGGTTCGCCGACGCCGACCAGGACCAGGTCGCCGAGCTGCGCGCCACCCTGGAGACCTCGGCCGCGGGCTTCGCCGCGGTCCGCCGCACCGCACGCGACCTCGAACTGCTCGGCTCGGCACTCGAGCGACGCGATGCCGCCTGGCACGCGGGCGACCCGGAGGACTTCATCCAGGCCGACGCCGCATTCCACCAGGCCGTCGTCGCCGCGGCCCACAACGACGTCCTCGCCGCGGTCTACGCCGACCTCGGCGAAGTCCTCCGCGCCCACCTCCGCCACGACGTCGGCCCCGCCCTGCTCCCCCACCGCTGGGTCCCGCACACCGCCATCCTCGACGCCATCCGCGACGGCGACCCCGAACGCGCCTCCACCGAAGCGGGCCGCGCGATCGGCTTCTGCAAGACGGAAAAGTGATGCACTCAGGGAGACCACAACAGGGGCCCTGGGGGCATCCCCCCAGAGCCCCTGACTACCTACCCGTGTGCCTCAGGCGCCGATGGCGTGCAACCCGCCGTCCACGTGGACGATCTCGCCGGTGGTCTTCGGGAACCAGTCGCTGAGCAGGGCGACCACGCCGCGGCCGGCCGGCTCGGGGTCGGTGAGGTCCCACTTGAGCGGGGAGCGGGTCTCCCAGGTGGCGGCGAGGGCCGGGAAGCCGGGGATCGACTTGGCGGCCATCGTGCCGAGCGGGCCGGCCGAGATCAGGTTGCAGCGGATGTCGCGCTCGCCGAGGTAGCGGGCGAGGTAGCGGTTGGTCGACTCGAGGGCGGCCTTCGCCGGGCCCATCCAGTCGTACTGCGGCCAGGCGAACTGCGCGTCGAAGGTCAGGCCGACCACCGAGCCGCCGTCCTGCATGAGCGGGAGGAGCGCCATGGTGAGGGACTTCAGCGAGTACGCGGAGACCTGCATGGCGGTGGCGACGGACTCCCACGGGGTGTCGAGGAAGTTGCCGCCGAGCGCGTCCTGCGGGGCGAAGCCGATGGAGTGGACGATGCCGTCCAGGGTGGGCAGGTGCTCGCGGACCTGGTCGGCGATGCCGGCCAGCTGCTCCGCGCTGGAGACGTCGAGCTCGAGGACCGTGACCGGCTTCGGCAGCTTCTTGGCGATGCGCTCGGTGAGGCTGGGCCGGGGGAAGGCGGTGAGGATGATCTCGGCGCCCTGCTCCTGGGCGAGCTTCGCGGTGTGGAAGGCGATGGAGGACTCCATCAGCACGCCGGTGATCAGGATGCGCTTGCCTTCGAGAATTCCAGTCATGGTCAGTGACCCATGCCCAATCCGCCGTCCACGGGAATGACGGCACCAGTGATGTACGCGGCCTCGTCGGAGGCCAGGAACCGCACGGCCGAGGCGATCTCGGCGGGCGCGGCGTAGCGGCCCAGCGGGACGCCGGAGACGATCTCCTTGCGGCGCTCCTCGCTGAGCACTGCGGTCATGTCGGTGTCGACGAAGCCGGGCGCCACCACGTTGATGGTGATGTTGCGGGAGCCCAGTTCGCGGGCGAGCGAGCGGGCGAACCCGACCAGGCCGGCCTTGGAGGCGGCGTAGTTGGCCTGGCCCGCCGAGCCGCTCAGGCCGACGACCGAGGAGATCAGCACGACGCGGCCCTTGCGCGCGCGCAGCATCTTCGCGGCGGCCCGCTTGACCGTCCGGAAGGTGCCGGTGAGGTTGGTCTCGAGGACGGACGTGAAGTCCTCCTCGGACATGCGCAGCAGCAGGGTGTCCCGGGTGATGCCGGCGTTGGCGACCAGGACCTCGACCGGGCCGTGCGCGGCCTCGATCTCGGTGTACGCGGCCTCGACCTGCGCGGCGTCGGTGATGTCGGCGCGGACCGCGAGGACGTCGTACTTGGCCAGCTCCGCGGGGACCTCGCCCGAACGGCTGGTGATGGCGACCTTGTCGCCCGCCTCGGCGAAGGCCAGCGCGATGGCCAGGCCGATGCCCCGGTTACCTCCGGTGACGAGTACCGAGCGGCTCAACGGTCCACCTTCTCTCTAGATGTGCGCGCGGGCGACGTGCGCGCATACGCCACCTGCGACGCTATCGGTAGGGTGCGAGCTTGGGCGAAGCGGCCTCCGACAGGCGCGCCGGGCGAGATCTGTGGCAATCCGACAATGGGTGGCCCGGTCCGGGGCGGGAACGCGGAGTGCTCGGCGGCCGTTGGCCCGGAGGCGTGTCGGAGAGTCCGGGCGCCGAAGAGCGAGCCGATCGGAGCGGACGCGATGAGTGGTGCAGACCCTGGCCGGTCGGGCCGTCGGGCACTGGTGCTGGCGGCGGGGCTGGCGGTGGCGGGCGCCGCGGCGTGGGCGCTGCGCGGGCTGCCGGCGCAGTTCGGGCGCCGTCCCGACCCGCTGGACGTGCGGGTGCGCACCTCGCCGCAGTTCCGGGACGGGGTGTTCCACAACGCGCCGTCCGAGCTGGCCAGGTCCGCGCCGGGCTTCCCGGACTCGGCGACGCTGCGGCGGATGCTGTTCGAGCGGGACGGCCGGGTGCCGGAGCTGCCGGTGCCGGTGGTCCGCCCGGAGCCGGTGGAGCAGGCCTCGGACGGGGTGGCGGTGACCTGGTTCGGGCACGCCTCGGCGCTGCTGGAGGTCGAGGGCAGCCGGGTGCTGGTGGACCCGATCTGGTCGGACCGCTGCTCGCCCTCGCACCTGGCGGGCCCGAAGCGGCTGCACCCGGTGCCGGTGGAGCTGGCGGCGCTGCCGCCGGTGGACGCGGTGCTGATCTCGCACGACCACTACGACCACCTGGACCTGGACACCGTGCAGCAGCTGGTCGAGCTGCAGTCGGCGCCGTTCGCGGTGCCGCTGGGCATCGGCGGGCACCTGCGCCGCTGGGGCGTGCCGGAGCACCGGATCATCGAGCTGGACTGGGACGAGACCTGCACGCTCGGCGAGCTGACGCTGACGCTGACCGCCGCGCACCACTTCTCCGGCCGCGGCCTGACCCGGAACACCACGCTGTGGGGCTCGTGGGTGATCGCCGGGCAGCAGCGCAAGGTGTTCTTCACCGGCGACTCCGGCTACTTCGAGGGCTTCGCCCGGGTCGGCGAGCAGCACGGCCCGTTCGACGCGGCGCTGATGGCGATCGGCGCGTACGACGACGCCTGGGCGGACATCCACCTCAACCCGGAGGAGGCGGTCCGGGCGCACCTGGAGCTGCGCGGCGGGTTGCTGCTGCCGGTGCACTGGTGCACGTTCAACCTGGCGCCGCACCGCTGGGCGGAGCCGGTGGAGCGGCTGCTGGCGGAGGCGAAGGCGCAGGGCGTGCCGCTGGCGGTGCCGCGGCCGGGTCAGCGGGTCGAGGTGGCCAACCCGCCGGAGTTGGACGGCTGGTGGGAGGCACTGGCCTGACGGTCCGTCAGGGCGCGCGGGGATAATTGCTGGCCGAAACCGCGCTGGCCGGGGATGATGCGATCGGGCGCCCTCGGCCCGGGGGCGGCCTGACGCACCCTCGATCCAGGGAGCCCGATGCCCCCCTCCGCGCTGGACCCCCAGTTCCTCGCCTATCCGCTGCGGCCGCTGGCCGACGCCGCGCTCTCCCGGGCACGGCAACTCGGCGTCGCGCACGCCGACTTCCGCCTGGAGCGGGTCCGCTCGGCGGCCTGGCGGCTGCGCGACGCCCGCCCGGCGGGCTCCTCGGACACCGTGCAGCTGGGCTTCGCCGTCCGGGTGCTGCTGGACGGCGCGTGGGGCTTCGCCGCGGGCGTGGACCTCACCCCGGAGGCGGCCGCGGCGGTGGCCGAGCAGGCGGTCGCGGTGGCCCGGCTGTCCGGCGGGATCAGCCGGGCGGCGGGCTCCGCCGAGCGGGTCGAGCTGGCCCCGGAGCCGGTGTACCCGGACGCCTCGTGGGTCTCCGCGTACGAGGTCAACCCGTTCGAGGTGCCGGACGCCGAGAAGACCGGGCTGCTCGCCGAGTGGAGTTCGCGGCTGCTCGCGGCGGACGGCGTCTCGCACGTGTCGGCGGCGGTGCTGACGGTCCAGGAGAACAAGTTCTACGCGGACACCGCGGGCACCGTCACCACCCAGCAGCGGGTGCGGCTGCACCCGTGGCTGGAGGCGACCAGCGTGGACGAGCGCACCGGCGCCTTCGACTCGATGCGCACCATCGCGCCGCCGGCCGGCCGCGGTTGGGAATATCTCGCGGGGGCTCGGGGGTCATCCCCCGAAGATCGCAGCCCGCGCGGGGTGGGCTGGGACTGGGAGGCCGAACTGGCCGAGCTGCCCGAGCTGCTGGCGCAGAAGATGGCCGCGCCGAGCGTCGCGGCGGGCCGCTACGACCTGGTGATCGACCCGTCCAACCTGTGGCTGACCATCCACGAGTCGATCGGCCACGCCACCGAGCTGGACCGGGCGCTCGGCTACGAGGCCGCCTACGCGGGCACCTCGTTCGCCACCTTCGACCAGCTGGGCTCGCTGAAGTACGGCTCGGAGCTGATGCACGTCACCGGCGACCGGACCGCCGAGCACGGCCTGGCCACCATCGGCTACGACGACGAGGGGGTGGCCACCCAGTCCTGGGACCTGATCCGCGACGGCGTCCTGGTCGGCTACCAACTCGACCGTCCGATGGCGCAGTTGAAGGGCTTCGGGCGCTCCAACGGGTGCGCCTACGCCGACTCCCCGGCGCACGTCCCGGTGCAGCGGATGGCCAACGTCTCGCTGCAGCCCGCGGCCGACGGCCCGGACACCGCGGGCCTGCTCTCCCAGGTGGAGAACGGCCTGTACATCGTCGGCGACCGCTCCTGGTCGATCGACATGCAGCGCTACAACTTCCAGTTCACCGGCCAGCGCGCCTACGCCATCCGCAACGGCGAACTCGCGGGCCAGGTCAAGGACTTCGCCTACCAGGCCACCACCACCGACTTCTGGGGCTCGATGAGCGCCGTCGGCGGCCCGCAGACCTACGTGCTCGGCGGGGCCTTCAACTGCGGCAAGGCCCAGCCGGGCCAGGTCGCCGCGGTCAGCCACGGCTGCCCGTCCGCGCTGTTCCGTCAGGTCAACGTGCTCAACACCCAGCAGGAGGCGGGTCACTGATGTCCCTCACGCACCCCCACGAGCTGGTCGAGCGCGCCCTGGAGCTGTCCCGAGCGGACGGCTGCGTGGTGATCGCCGACGAGGAGTCCACCGCCAACCTGCGCTGGGCCGGCAACGCGCTGACCACCAACGGCGTCACCCGCGGCCGCCGGCTCACCGTGATCGCCACCGTCGACGGCGCGCAGGGCACCGCGGCCGGCGTGGTCGCCCAGGAGGCCGCCACCCTCGACGAGGTGGAGCAGCTGGTGCGCGCCGCCGAGGCCGCCGCCCGGGCCGCCGAACCCGCCGAGGACGCCCAGCCGCTGATCACCGCCCAGGGCGTCGACCCGCGTTTCACCGAACCGCCGGCCACCACCTCCGTCGAGGTGTTCGCCGACTTCGCCCCCGCCCTCGGCGAGGCCTTCGCCCGGGCCCGCGCGGGCGGCGAGCTGCTGTACGGCTTCGCCCGGCACGAGGTGCTCTCCAGCTACCTCGGCACCTCCACCGGCGTCCGGCTGCGGCACGACCAGCCCACCGGCTCGGTCGAGTTGAACGGCAAGACCGCCGACCTCGCCGGCTCCGCCTGGGTCGGCGCGGCCACCCGGGACTTCACCGACGTGGACGTCACCGCCCTGCACGCCGAGGTCACCCGCCGGCTCGGCTGGGGCCGCAAGCGGATCGACCTGCCGGCCGGCCGCTACGAGACCGTCCTGCCGCCGTCCGCCGTCGCCGACCTGATGGTCTACCTCTCCTGGTCGTCCGGCGCGCGGGACGCGATCGAGGGCCGCTCGGTCTTCTCCAAGGCCGGAGGGGGGACCCGGATCGGCGAGCAGCTCAGCCCGCTGCCGCTCACCCTGCGCTCCGACCCCGCCGAACCCGGCCTGCAGGCCGCGCCGTTCGCGCTCACCCGCTCCTCGGGCGAGAACGACTCGGTCTTCGACAACGGCGCGCCGCTCGCCGCCACCGACTGGCTGCGCGAGGGCCGCCTCGCCAACCTGCTGACCACCCGGCACTCGGCCGGCCTGGCCGACCTCCCGCTCACCCCGCCGATCGACAACCTGGTGCTGGAGACCGGCGCGCCCGACGCGCCGACCCTGGACCAGATGATCGCCTCCACCGAGCGCGGCCTGCTGCTCACCTGCCTCTGGTACATCCGCGAGGTCGACCCGGCCACCCTGCTGCTCACCGGCCTGACCCGGGACGGCGTCTACCTGGTCGAGAACGGCGAGGTGGTCGGCGCGGTCAACAACTTCCGCTTCAACGAGTCCCCGGTCGACCTGCTCGGCCGGATCACCGAGGCGGGCCGCACCGAACGCTGCCTGCCCCGCGAGTGGGGCGACTGGTTCACCCGGGCGGCGATGCCGCCGGTCCGGGTGCCCGACTTCAACATGAGCTCGGTCAGTCAGGCCTCCTGACCGGCCGTCGAACGACAACGGGGGACCCCGATGGACGAGAAACGCACCGTCAAGACGTCGAAGATGCTGTCACGCATCCTGCGGCACGACCCGGGAGCGGTCGGGGTCTCCCTGGACGCGGCGGGCTGGGTGGAGATCGACACCCTGCTCGCCGCGCTGGCCCGGCACGGCCGGGCGCTGACCCGGGCCGAGCTCGACCACGTGGTCGCCACCAACAACAAGCGCCGCTTCGCCTACTCCGCGGACGGCCGCTCGATCCGGGCCAGCCAGGGCCACACCGTCGAGGTCGACCTCGGCCTGCCCGTCACCGTCCCGCCCGAGGTGCTGTACCACGGCACCGCCACCCGCACCCTGGGCCCGATCCTGGCCGAGGGCCTGCGCCCGATGGCCCGTCAGGACGTCCACCTCTCGGCCGACACCGACACCGCGGTCCGGGTCGGCTCCCGGCACGGCCGCCCGGTCGTCCTGCGGGTCGACGCGGCGGCGATGGCCGCCGACGGGCACGAGTTCCGGGTCAGCGACAACGGCGTCTGGCTCACCGGCGAGGTTCCGCCGCAGTACCTCGCCCCGCTCGGCTGACGCCCGCGGCGACTCGGCCGACCCCGCGTGGGTCCGCCGGGCGTCAGCGGGGTTACCGTGGTCGACCGTAGGGTGCGCTCACTGACGAAGCGGGTGGAACATGCGCAAGAGCGCGGACGGCGAGGTCTTCCGGATCACCGGAGCCCGCAGCAGCCTGTCCGAGGACGTCCAGGGGCGGCAGCGCCGCTACGTCATCTCCATGCTGATCCGGACGGCCTGCGTCCTGCTCGCCGTGATCCTCTGGGACATCGAACGCTGGCTGGCCTTCGTGGCGCTGACCGGCGGCGTCCTGCTCCCCTACTTCGCGGTCCTGATCGCCAACGCCGGCCGCGAGCGGGCCCCCGGACTGCCCTCCACCTTTGCTTTCGCCCCCGACACGCCGCTGATGCTCGGCCCCGGCGGCACCGGTGGCGGTGGACGCGGCGGGGCGACCGAAACCGGTCCTTCGGAGTGAGGGTTCCTCAACTCGCGCGGATCATATGTCCGTTTATGCAGTGATATGACTGGTGGAAAGCTCAGACGATCCTCAAATTAATCATCAGAGGGACGCACTTCCGGGGCTCCCGCCGTGCCATACTTCCTTAGCGCTCCGCATCCCCCGTCGGAGCGACGGACCGACGCCGGGCAGCTCCCCCCGTGGCTGCCCGGCGTCGTCATGTCCGGGCATAGGATCGGACCATGGACACCGGCGCACACCCCCTCTTCGGCACCCCCACCGGCCCCGACGGCCCGCCGGTCTGCTCCGCCAAGGGCTGCCGCGAAGCCGCCGTCTGGTCCCTCCTGTGGAACAACCCCAAGCTCCACACCCCCGACCGCCGCAAGACCTGGCTCGCCTGCGACGACCACCGCGAGTCCCTCAGCCAGTTCCTCGCGGTCCGCGGCTTCCTCAAGGAAACCGAGCGGTTCTGACCGCCCGGTACGGCTGACAGGCCCCTCCCCCGCTCGCTACCGTCGGTCCTACAGTGCTCGGCTTCCGGGGGGAACCAGATGGCACGCACACCGGGACGGATGTCCCGCGCCGAGGCCCTGCGCCGCCGCGTCGACGCCCAGTTCGTCGGCCGACGCGCCCAACTGGCACTGTTCGCGGACAACCTCGCCAAGAACCCCGACCCGGACGCCGGCACCGATCCGGCCGAATTCCTCTTCCACGTCCGAGGCGTCGGCGGAGTCGGCAAGTCCACGCTGCTCGCCCAGTGGCAGACCGCCACCCGCCGAGCCGGCGGCGTGACCGCCGTGGTCGACGAGACCGCAGTCCACGGCGTGGAGACCGCCCTCACCGCCCTGGCCGCCCAACTCGCCGACCAAGCCGGACCGTTGCGCGACTTCGAGAAGGCCCTGGAGCGATACCAGCGCACCCAGGCGTCCCTGGACCCCGCCTCGGCCGACGGATCGCCTTCGCTCCCGGCCCGGGTGGTGGCCCAGGCGGCCCTGGGCACGGCCAACACCCTCGTCCCCGGCGCGGCCGCGTTCACCACACCGGAGACGGTCGCCCAGGGAACGGACCGGGTGCTCGCGGCCGTGCGCCGCCGCCGCCCCACCGGTGACTCCGAACTCACCCTGCTCAGCCGGGCGTTCGTCACCGAGCTCGGTCGGATCTGCCGGACGGACCGGACCCCGTGGGTGGCCCTGTTCCTCGACACCTGGGAGATCACCGGCCGCCACCTGGACAGCTGGCTGCGCGACCTGATCACCGGTGCCTTCGGCGACCTCCCGCTGGAGGTCCTGATCGTGCTGGCCGGCCGAGACGAACTCGCCGAACGGGACTGGGCCCAGCTGCGGGACGTCGTGGTGGACGTCCGGCTGGAGACCTTCTCCGCACAGGAGGCCCGCGACCTGCTCGCCGGTCGCGGCGTGCACGCCCCGGAGGCGGTGGACGCCATCATCCGGATGTCCCTCGGGCTCCCGCTGCTGCTCGCCCTGTTGGCCGGCACCGAGCCCGGCACCGCGGACGAGGTCACCGACGCCGGGACGGACGCGGTCGACAAGGCCGTCCAGCGCTTCCTGCAATGGATACCCGAGCCAGAACTCCGCGAGACGATCCTGGCCGCGGCGCTGCCGCCCCGGCTGGACCAGGACCTGTTCCGCCGCAGCGTCGACGACCCGGCCGCACCGCACTGGGAGTGGCTGCTCGCCCAACCCTTCGTCTCCGGCCACGACGCCTCCCACCAGTACCACGCGGTGGTCCGGGCCAGCCTGGTCCGCCACCGCCGGATCCGTTCATCGCGCCAGTGGCACGACGGTCACACCCGCCTGGCGCGGCACCACACCGACGCCCGTACCGCCCTCGAACAGACCCTGCCGGGCAACCGGTTCGGTGGCGACGCCCGACACCGCCGCCACCTCCTCGACGAGACCTACCACCTGCTCTGCGCCGACCCGGTGGCCAACCTGTCCGTGGCACTCGAACGCACCGCGGAGGCCGCCGGCCGCCACGCCGACCTGCTCCCCGCCTGGGCCGACACCCTCGACCTCGCCGCCCGGGACAGCGCCGACCCGGCCCTGACGCACTGGGCCGACCGGATCCGCGAGGCCGTCGACGACTGGGACCCGGAGGAGGAGGCGCTCGCCGTGCTCGTCTCCCCCGAACTGCCGCCACGGGTCCGCGCGCACGCCCTGTCGTGGCAGGCGCGCTACCTCATGGTCGGGCGATCGGACGCCGAGGCGCTCGAGCTGCTGGACCAGGCGGTGGCGCTCGCCCCGGGGCTCCCTCAGCCGCTGATCCACCGAGGCCTCGCCCACCACTTCCTGGAGCGGCGGGAAGCGGCGGCGGCCGATCTCGACGCGGCGCTGGGACTGGTCCCGGACTCCGCCGATGCCCTCATGGCCCGGGCCATGGTCCGCACCGCGAGCGGCCGCCCCGACGATGCCGTCGACGACTGTGACCGCGCACTGGCGATCGAACCGGGCGACCCGGCGGTGCTCGGGTTCCGCGCCGCCGCACACCATGCGGCGCAGCGCTGGCCCGAGGCGATCGCGGACTACACCGCCGCCATGGCCATCGATCCGTCGGATGCCTCCCTGTACATCGAGCGGGGTACCACGTACCGGGCGGCCGGCCGACTGGACGAGGCACTCGCGGACCTCACGGTGGGCGTCAGCCGGGGCCACGACGACTGGGCCCTGTACGAACGCGGCGAGGTCCACCGACTCGCGGACCGGTTCGACGACGCGATCACCGATTTCACCGCCGCCCTCGCCGTCAACCCCGCCAACGCCACCGCCCTCGCCCGACGCGGCGCCACCCACCGCCAGGCCGAACGGTACGACGACGCGATCACCGACCTCACCGCCGCCGTCGCCCTGGAGCCCGACTACGCGTGGGCCGTGGCCGAACGCGGCGCCGCGCACCGTCAGGCCGAGCGGTACGACGACGCGATCACCGACCTCACCGCCGCACTCATCCTGGATCCCACGTACACCTGGGCCCTCGGCGTACGCGGCCTGACGTACCGTCAAACCGAGCGGTACGACGACGCGATCGCCGACCTCACCGCCGCACTCACCATCGACCCCGACTACGCATGGGCCCTCAGCGAACGCGGCGAGGTCCACCGACTCGCGGACCGGTTGGACGACGCGATCACCGATTTCACCGCCGCCCTCGCCGTCAACCCCGCCAACGCCACCGCCCTCGCCCGGCGCGGCGCCACCCACCGCCAGGCCGAACGGTACGACGACGCGATCACCGACCTCACCGCCGCACTCACCATCGACCCCGACTACGCATGGGCCCTCAGCGAACGCGGCACCACTCACCGTCAGGCCGAACGGTACGACGACGCGATCACCGACCTCACCGCCGCACTCACCATCGACCCCGACTACGCATGGGCTCTCAGCGAACGCGGCGAGGTCCACCGACTCGCGGACCGGCCGGACGACGCGATCACCGACCTCACCGCCGCACTCGCCATCAACCCCGCCAACGCCGTCACTCTGACCCGGCGCGGTGCCGCCCACCGCCGGGCCGGACGGTACGACGACGCGATCACCGACCTCACCGCCGCACTCACCGTCGACCCCGGCTACACCGTGCCCCTCGGCGTCAGGGGCGATGCGTATCGCGCCGTCGGCCGGCTGGACGAGGCCATGTCCGACCTCGACGCCGCCCTCGCCGCCTCGGCGGCCGGTAGCCTGGATCTCTGGGTACAACTCACGCGCGGGCTGACGCACCGTCTGGCCGGGCGGCTCGACGACGCCGTCGCCGACTTCACCGCCGTGCTCGACATCGACTCATCGTTCGTAGCGGCCGTGAATGCGCGCGGGCTGACGCACCGTCTGGCGGGTCGGCTCGACGACGCATTCGCCGACTTCACCGCCGCCGCGGCCCTTGATCCCACGAATCCCGGACACCGGTGCGACGCCGCGTCGGTCCTCCGCCTCCAGGGGCGGCTCGGCGAGGCTCGCCAGGCCTTGGACGAGGCGGCCGCACAGGATCCGACCAACCTCGACCTCCTGCTGGAGGAGGCCACTCTGCACCTGCACGAGGTGGGGAGGCAAGGGTCGGCCACGGCCTGGAGCGCGTTCCGGGACGCGATGCGGAGCGACGACCCCGGAGCGGCCGGCAGCCAGGCGTTCGGCGTGTTCGTCTACGGCCTGATCGTCGAGGACACCGACATCGCGGCCCTGGTGGCCGAGTTCCTCGACGTCCCGGGTGCCCGGGGGATAGTCGACGTGGCCCGGGCCTGCCTCCACGACCTGCGGGGGACGGACGTGGAAGCGCGGGGCGCGGCCGCCGCCGGGCTGCTGCTCTGATCGGAGGGCGTCGCGGCTATCCGCCGATCGCCGACATCGGGCGCTGCGGCTGGAGGAACTCGGGGTCGTCGATGCCCGCGCCGGCCTTCTTGCCCCACATCGCCGCCCGCCACAGCTCGGCGAGTTCGGCGTCGGTCGCGCCGGCCCGCAGTGCGCCGCGCAGGTCGGTCTCCCCTTCCGCGAACAGGCAGTTGCGGACCTGGCCGTCGGCGGTGAGGCGGGTGCGGTCGCAGGCGCGGCAGAACGGGCGGGTGACCGAGGCGATCACGCCGACCCGGGCGGGGCCGCCGTCGACCAGCCAGCGTTCGGCGGGGGCGGCGCCGCGGACTGACGACGGCTCAGGGGTGAGGTCGAAACGGGAGCGCAGCAGCGTGAGGATCTCCGCGGCGGTGACCATCTGCGAGCGGTCCCAGCCGTGTTGCGCGTCGAGCGGCATCTGCTCGATGAAGCGGAGCTCGTAGCCCCGCTCCAGGCACCACTCCAGCAGCCCGGCGGCCTCGTGCTCGTTGACGCCGCGCATCAGCACCGCGTTGAGCTTGACCGGCCGCAGCCCGGCCTCCTCCGCCGCGGCGAGCCCCGCCAGGACGTCCGCGTGCCGCCGGCGCCGGGTCAGGGCGAAGAAGGTCTCGGGGTCGAGCGTGTCCAGCGAGACGTTCACCCGGTCCAGTCCGGCGTCGCGCAGTCCGGTGGCGACCCGGGCCAGCCCGATGCCGTTGGTGGTGAGCGAGATCTCCGGTCGCGGCGTGAGCGCGGCACAGGCCGTGACGATCGACACCAGCCCGGGCCGCAGCAGCGGCTCGCCGCCGGTGAAGCGGACCTCGCGGACGCCCAGCTCCGCCACCGCCAGGCCGACCAGCCGGACGATCTCCTCGTCCGTGAGCAGCGACGGCTTGCCGAGCCACTGGAGGCCCTCTTCCGGCATGCAGTAGGTGCACCGCAGGTTGCACCGGTCGGTGAGGGAGACCCGCAGGTCGACCGCCTGCCGGCCGTAGGTGTCGAGGAGCATCCCGGCCCGCCTTTCCGCTGGGAGCGGCGGGAACGCCGCCGGCCCGGTCGCCGGGGAGGCGACCGGGCCAGCTTAGCGAGGGACGGGGACGAGTCCCGGGAGCGGTCCGGCCCGTGGGCGCCGGCCGCCCCGACCGGTCAGTGCGCGCCGAGGCCGGTGAGCGAGCGGACCTCGAGCTCGGCGTACTTGGCCGGGTCGGCCTGTTCCTTGGCGAGCAGGGTGCCGAGCCAGCCGGCCAGGAAGCCGACCGGGATGGAGATCAGGCCGGGGTTCTCCAGCGTGAACCAGTGGAAGTCGCTGTGCGGGAAGAGCGAGTTCTTCCCGCCGGAGACCACTGGGGAGAAGATCACCAGGGTGACCGCGGTGATCAGGCCCGCGTAGGTGGAGGAGACCGCGCCGACGGTGTTGAACCGCTTCCAGAACAGCGAGTAGAGCAGGGTCGGCAGGTTGGCCGAGGCGGCCACCGCGAAGGCCAGGGCGACCAGGGCGGCGGCGTTCAGCTTGTCCGCGAAGATCGACAGCAGGATCGCGATCGCACCGATCGCGACGGCGGCGAGCTTGGCGGAGGCGACCTCCTCCTTCTCGCTGGCCTTGCCGCGGCGGATCACGTTGGCGTACAGGTCGTGGGCGAAGGAGGCCGAGGAGGCCAGGGTGAGTCCGGCGACCACGGCGAGGATGGTGGCGAACGCGACCGCGGAGATCACCGCGAGCAGGATCGCGCCGCCGGTGGAGCCGGCCCCGCCGCCGAGCTGTTCGGCGAGCAGCGGCGCGGCGGTGTTGCCGGCCGCGTTGGAGGCCTTGATGGTCTTGGGGCCGACCAAGGCGGCGGCGCCGAAGCCGAGGGCGAGGGTCATCAGGTAGAAGACGCCGATGATGCCGATCGCCCAGAGCACGGACTTCCGGGCGGTCCGCGCGGTGGGGACGGTGTAGAAGCGGACCAGGATGTGCGGCAGTCCGGCGGTGCCGAGGACGAGGGCCAGGCCCAGGCTGATGAAGTCCAGCTTGGTGGTGCCGGTGACGCCGTACTTGAGGCCCGGCTCCAGGAAGGCACTGCCCTTGCCGCTGGCGCTCGCGGCGGCGCCGAGCAGCTCGGAGAGGTTGAAGTGGTACTTGGCGAGGACCAGGACGGTCATCAGCGCGGTGCCGGCGATCAGCAGCACGGCCTTGACGATCTGCACCCAGGTGGTGCCCTTCATGCCGCCGACGGCGACGTAGATCACCATCAGGGCGCCGACCGCTAGGATGGTCCAGCGCTTGGCGCCCTCGCCGCTGACGCCGAGCAGCAGGGCGACCAGCGAGCCGGCGCCGACCATCTGGGCCAGCAGGTAGAAGATCGACACCACGATGGTGGAGATGCCGGCGGCGGTGCGCACCGGGCGCTGGCGCATCCGGAAGGCCAGCACGTCGGCCATGGTGTAGCGGCCGGAGTTGCGCAGCGGTTCGGCGACCAGCAGCAGCGCGACCAGCCAGGCGACCAGGAAGCCGATGGAGTAGAGGAAGCCGTCGTAGCCGAACAGGGCGATGGCGCCGGCGATGCCGAGGAAGGACGCCGCGGACATGTAGTCGCCGGAGATCGCCAGGCCGTTCTGGAAGCCGGTGAAGCCGCGGCCGCCGGCGTAGAAGTCGGCGGCGTCCTTGGTCTGCCGGCCGGCCCAGACGGTGATGCCGAGGGTGGCGAGCACGAAGACCCCGAACAGGATCATGATCAGGGTGCGGTGGTCGCTCGCGGAGCTGGCCAGGTTCATTCGGCAGCCTCCTCGGCCACGGCGGGACGGTCGACCGGCTGGGCCGGGAGCGCGGCCTCGGCGCCCTGGCGGATCCGGTCGGCGGCCGGGTCGAGCCGCGCACCGGCGTAGCGGGCGTACCAGGCGGCGATGGCGAAGGTGCTGACGAACTGCAGGATGCCGAGCACCAGCGCGACGTTGACGTTGCCGACGACCTTGGTGCCCATGAAGCCGGGCGCGTAGCAGGAGAGCAGGACGTAGAGCAGGTACCAGAGGAGGAAACCGGCGGTGACGGGGAAGGCGAACCCCCGGAAGGATCCGCGCAGTTGCTGGAACTCGGGGGATTCCTCAATACGTTGGAACGATTCGGGGACGGTCTCAGGGGGGCGTGCCACGCGGGACTCCTGACGTCTTCGGTACGGCGGACGATCAGATGGACGTGAGGGACGTCACATTGAGTGCGCTGCATGCTAGATCGATGACCGAGCAGCGGATAGCTTCCCCGCGCGATGTGGCCGAAAACTGACCAGAACACGCCACCGGGGCGGCCAGGAAAGGGCCGCCCCGGTGTGATGATCCGTCAATTGGGCTGTCTCAGAAGGCGATTCGCACCTTGAGCGCGGTCCGCTCGTCCATCGCCCGGTACCCCTCCGGGACCTCGTCCAGGCCCACCGTGCGGTCGAACACCCGACCCGGGTCGATCGCGCCGGACAGCACGTCCGGCAGCAGCTCGGGGATGTACGCCCGGGCCGGGGCCACGCCGCCGCGCAGCTGGACGTTCCGGCCGAACATCTGGCCGATGTCGACACCGGCGCTGCCGCCGTGCGGCACGCCGACGTAGCCGACCGCGCCGCCGTCCCGGGCGATCGAGATCGCGGTGCGCATCGACTCCTCGGTGCCGACCGCCTCCAGCACGGCGTGCGCGCCCTGACCGCCGGTCAGCTCGCGCACCGCCTCGATCGCCTGCTCGCCGCGCTCCGCCACCACGTCGGTGGCGCCGAAGGCGCGGGCGATCTCGGTCCGGGCGGGGTGCCGGCCGAGCGCGATGATCCGGCCGGCGCCGAGCCGGTGCGCGGCCAGCACGCCGCACAGCCCGACCGCGCCGTCGCCGACCACCGCGACGGTGGCGCCGGGCCGCACGCCCGCCGAGACCGCCGCGTGGTGGCCGGTGGCCATCACGTCCGAGAGCGCCAGCAGCCCGGGCAGCAGCTGCTCGTCCCCGGCCGCCTCCTTGGGCAGCTTCACCAGGGTGCCGTCCGCGAACGGCACCCGGACCGCCTCGCCCTGTCCGCCGTCCGAGCCGACCTCGCCCCAGAACCCGCCGTGCGGGCAGGAGGTCTGCAGGCCCTCGCGGCAGAAGTCGCACACGCCGTCCGACCAGACGAACGGGGCCACCACCAGGTCGCCGACTGTGACGTCGCGCACCTCGGGGCCGACCTCCTCGACGAAGCCGAGGAACTCGTGCCCGATCCGCTGCCCCGCGACCCGGGCGGCCACCCCGCGGTACGCCCACAGGTCACTGCCGCAGATGCAGGCGTTCAGCACCCGCACGACCGCGTCGGTGGGCCGCTGGATCCGGGCATCGGGCACCTCCTCGATCCTGATGTCCTTGGGTCCGTGGATCACGGTGGCGCGCATGAGGGTTGTCCTTCGTGCTGGGGAGAGGTGCCAGGGTGTCGCACCCTTGTGCCAAGCCTAAGCCGCCACTGGTCTGCGGGAATCGCACTGGGCCGTCCGCCACTGCACGTAGAGTGGTGCGCTATGCACGCGCCATTCCCGTCCTCGCCGTTCCCGGCACAGCGCTCCGGCCCCGGCGAGGGGGCGGCGCGCGGCTTCGCCGTCGTCGACGTGGAGACCACCGGCCTGGGCCGCTCGGACCGGGTGATCTCGGCGGGCGTCTACCAGCTGGACCGGGACGGCGAGGTGACCGGCCACTGGTACACCCTGGTGAACCCGGAGCGGGACCCCGGGCCGGTGTGGATCCACGGCCTGACCAGCGAGGCGCTGGAGGGCGCGCCGACCTTCCCGGAGGTCGCCGAGGAGTTCGCCGAGCAGCTGCGCGGCCGGGTGATGGTCGCTCACAACGCGCTCTTCGACTGGAACATGATCTCCCGTGAGTTCTCCCGGGCCGGGCTGCGCGCCCCGGTCGAGCAACGGCTGTGCACCATGGTGCTCGCCCGCGACCTGGCCCTGCCGCTGCCGAACGGCAAGCTCGCCTCGCTGGCCGCGCACTTCGGGGTCCGCCAGCGCCAGGCGCACCACGCGCTGGACGACGCCCGGGTGCTCGCCGAGGTGTTCCGGCCCTCGCTGCGGCTGGCCCGCGACGGCGGGGTGCCGCTGCCGCTGACCACCTGTGTGGCCGTCACCGACCTGGGCGAGTCCGACGCCGCGCCGGCGGGCGGCCGCGCCTGGAGCAGCTCGTACCGGCCGAGCCGCAAGCGCCCGCCGTGCCCGTACCCGAACCCGGGCCGCTGGGCGGACGGCAACCCGCTGGTGCAGGGCATGCGGGTGGCGATCACCGGCGACACCGCCACCGACCGGGAGCTGCTGGAGGACCGCGCGATCGAGGCCGGCCTGCACATCGCGGGCTCGGTCAGCCGGCTCACCAGCCTGCTGGTCACCAACGAGCCGAGCTCGTGGAGCGGCAAGGCCCGCAAGGCCCGCGAGTACGGCACCCCGGTGCTCGGCGAGGACGCGTTCCTGCACCTGTTGCGGGAGGTCGCGCCGCACCCCGGTGCGTGACGCGGCGGTAAGGAGGATTAGCGTGCCGGGTGTGTACCGATTCCTGCTGTCCGCGCGCTGGGCGGCGATCGCCGTGGTGGCGCTGCTACTGATCCCGACCATGGTCCGGCTCGGGTTCTGGCAGTACCACCGGCACGAGGCCCGGGTGGCCCGCAACCACCTGGTGGCGCAGAACCTGGGCAGCCCGGCGGTCGCCTTCGACGCGCTCTCCTCGCCCGGCTGGTCCGTCCCCACCGACCGGGTGTGGCGGACGGTCACCGCGCAGGGCCGGTACGACACCGCGCACGAGGTGGTGATCCGCGGGCGCACCGAGCCGGGCGGCAGCTCGATCGGCTACTTCGTGATCACCCCGCTGGTGCTCGCCGACGGCAAGGGCTCGGTGCTGGTCAACCGCGGCTGGGTGGACTCCGCCGCGGACGCCACCAGCTACCCGGCGGTGCCCGCCCCGCCGAGCGGCGAGGTCACCGTCACCGGGCGGCTGCGCGCCGACGAGACCGCCGCGTCCTCCGGCATCCGCGACCGCGGCGGCCTGCCCGACCGGATGTACAAGCTGATCAACAGCGAGCAGCAGGCCAAGGCCTCCGGCGCCACCGTGCTCGGCGGCTACCTGGAGCTGGCCTCCGCCGTCCCACCGGCCGGCAACCCGCCGGAGCTGCTCGCCGAGCCGGGCCACTCGGACATCGGCCCGCACATGGCGTACGCCGTCCAGTGGTGGCTGTTCGCCGCGCTGGTGCCGGTCGGCCTGGTGGTGATGGCCCGCCGCGAGGCCCGGCAGCCCGCCGACGAGGCCGCGCCCGCGCCGGAGGCGGTGGCCGCTACCAGCTGAGCGGCGACCGGCCGATCGGCTGCTCGGCCCAGATGGTCTTGCCGTTGCGGGTGTACCGGCTGCCCCAGCGCTCGGTGAGCTGGGCGACCAGGTACAGCCCGCGCCCGCCCTCGTCGGTGAGCCGGGCCCGGCGCATCCGCGGCTGGGTGGCGCTCGGGTCGGAGACCTCGCAGGTCAGCACCGAGGAACGGATCAGCCGCACCACGACCGGGCCGCCCGCGTACCGGATCGCGTTGGTGACCAGTTCGCTGAGCACCAGCTCGGTGGTGAACACCAGCTCGTCCAGCCCCCACCGCTCCAGCGCCCGGGTGGCCTCCCCGCGCACCCCGGCCACCGCCGCCGGGTCGGCCTCCAGCGTCCAGGCGACGATGTCCTCCGGCGGCACCGGGTGCAGCCGGGCCAGCAGCAGCGTGACGTCGTCGCTCTGCCCGGCGGTGGACATCTCCGCGACGATCGCCCGGCCCGCCGCCGCCAGGTCCCCGGCCAGGTCGGCCTCGGCGAGCCGGCCGGACAGCTGCGCCATCCCCTCGTCGAGGTCGCCGCTGCTGCCCTCGATCAGCCCGTCGGTGTACAGCGCGAGCACGCTGCCGGCCGGCAGCGCCCGCTCGGCGGCCTCGAACGGCAGCCCGCCGACGCCGAGCGGCGGCCCCGGGTTGACCCGCAGGTACTCCACCCGCCCGTCGGGGTGCACCACCGCGGGCGGCGGGTGCCCGGCGCTCGCGGCCTGGCACAGCCCGGTCACCGGGTCGTACACCGCGTACACGCAGGTCGCGCCGGACGGATCGGCGACGCCGCGTTCGCGCTCCTCCTCGCTGGCCTCCACCACCAGTTGGGAGACCAGGTCGTCCAGGTGCACCAGCAGCTCGTCGGGTTCCAGGTCGAGGTCGGCGAGGGTGCGCACGGCGGTGCGCAGCCGGCCCATGGTGGCGCTGGCCTGCAGGCCGTGGCCGACCACGTCGCCGGCCACCAGCGCGACCCGGGCGGAGGAGAGCGGGATGACGTCGAACCAGTCGCCGCCGACGCCGGTCGCGGTGTCGGTGGGCCGGTAGACACTGGCGGTGGTGGCGGCCGTGACGGTGGTCTCGGCGGGCGGCAGCAGGCTGCGCTGCAGGCTGACGGCGGCGCGGTGCTCGCGGGTGTAGCGGCGGGCGTTGTCCAGGGCGAGCGCGGCCCGCGCGGCGATCTCCCGCAGCAGGTCCAGGTCCTCCTGCTGGTACGGCCCGTCGGCCGGGTCGCGGCGGACGGTGACCCGGCCGAGCGGCCCGCCGCGGGCCCGCAGCGGGGCGGACATCGACGGCGGGTCGGCGCGGCGGGACGCCGGGCGGTCGAGCAGTTCGAGGCCGAGCGGCCCGAGCGGACGGCCGTCGCCGTCGGCCGGGACGGCGGCGCCGTTCGGCGGCACCGAGGTCGGGTCGGGCAGCGACTCCCGCCCGCTCGGCAGCCCGGCGGCGGCGGTGCGGCGCAGTGCGGTCAGGCCGTCGGGTCCCGGCGCCGGTTCGTCGCCGGTGAACACCGCCTCGGCGATGTCCACCTCGGCGCGCACGCCGAGCCCGGGCACCAGCACCCCGGCGAGGTCCTCGGCGGTGCCGACCACGGACAGCGACCCGCCGAGCGCGGCAGTGGCCCGGTGCAGCACGTCGGCGCGCCGCCGGTACCGGTGCAGCTCGGTGACGTCGCCGAACAGCGCGGTCACCCCGATCACCGCCCCGTCCAGGCCCTGCAGCCGGAACGCCTGCAGCTCCATCACCACGCCGCCGCGCGGGTCGTCCAGGGTGCGGATCAGCAGCTCGGCCCGGACCGCCGGCTCCCCGGTGGCCACCACCTGCCGCAGGATCGCCTCGGCGGCGGCCGCGTCGTCGGGGCGCAGGAAGTCACCGAGGCGGTGCCCGGACAGGTCGGCGGGCAGGCCGCTGTACGGCAGCAGGTGGGTGTTGGTGCGCACCAGCCGCAGGTCGCGGTCGAAGACGGCGAGGCCGAGCCGGTCCTGTTTGAACAGCTCCCGGGTGAACGCCTCGTCCTGCCGCCGGCGGGCCACCGTGTCGGCGGGCACCACCAGGACCAGCACCCGCACCTCGCCGTCCGCGGCGGCCAGCGGCAGCACCTGGTAGACGACGGTGAGCGGTTCGCCGTTGCCGGTGCGCAGCCGCACCTCGCCGGCCCGGCGGCCGGTCGCGGCGGCCTCGCCCTCCGCGAGCAGGTCGCGCACCGGACGGCCGGTGACCTGCTCGGCGCTGAGCGCCAGCAGCTTCTCGGCGGCGCCGCTCCAGCCCACGACGAGGCCATCGCCGTCGACCAGGGCCGCCGCGACGCCGTCGATGTCGGGCAACCGCCGACTGTCCATGCGCTGCACCTCGGGTGGGTGGTCCGGTCTCCCCCATCTTCGAACGGTTCCGGGCCGCGCGCCATTGCCGCCCGCTGGCGGCGCGCCCATTGACGCCCCGTATTGGTCTAGTCCACATTGCTGGGTGCACCTCGTCCGCAACCGCTCTCCCCCCACAACGGAGCGAACCGTCATGACGCACACCACCCGCCGCGGCCTCGCCGCGGCCGGGGCCCTCTGCCTGGGCAGCGCGGCCCTCACGCTGCTGCCCGGCCAGGCCACCGCCGCCACCGAACTGCTCACCAACCCCGGCTTCGAGACCGGCGCGCTCTCCCCCTGGAGCTGCACCGGCACCGCCCGGGCCGCCGCCACCCCCCACTCCGGCGGCTACGCCCTCAGCGGCACGCCCGGCGCGAGCGACCTCGCACCCTGCTCACAGACCGTCACCGTGCAGCCGAACACCTCCTACGCCCTGACCGCCTGGGTGAAGGGCTCCTACGTCACCCTGGCCGCCTCCGGCACCGGCGTCGCCACCTCCACCTGGACGGGTGCCGCCGACTGGGCGCAGCTCACCCGCACCTTCACCACCGGCGCCGCCACCACCCAGGTCACCGTCACGCTCAGCGGCTGGTACGGCACCCCGTACCTGGCCGACGACGTCTCGCTCACCGCGACCGGCACGGCCACCGCCACCCCGTCACCGTCCGCCACCACCACCGCCAGCCCCACGCCCACACCCACGCCGACGCCGACGCCGACTCCGACCGCGAGCTCCTCCCCGGCCGGCAGCACGGTCCGGGTCACCAACGGCAAGGAGCTGCAGGCCGCGCTGACCGCCGCCGCCCCCGGGCAGACCATCCAGCTCGCCGACGGCTCCTACGTCGGCAACTTCAAGGCCTCCACGCCCGGCACCGCCGCCGCCCGGATCACCCTCAGCGGCTCGCCCAACGCGGTGCTCTCCACCACCACCGGCGGCGGCAACGCGCTGTACCTGAACGGCGCCTCGTACTGGACGATCCAGGGGATCACCCTCACCGGCGCCCAGAAGGGCATCATGCTGGACGCCTCGACCCACGTGGTGATCGACGGGGTGACGGTCCATCACACCAGCATGGAGGGCGTGCACTTCCGCAACTCCAGCAGCGACGGGGTGCTGCGCAACTCCACCGTCCACGACACCGGCAGCGCCCACGACGGCAAGGGCGAGGGGGTGTACGTCGGCACCGCCAACACGCTCACCGACCGGAGCGACCGCGTGCAGATCCTGGACAACGTGATCGGCCCGAACATCGGCGGCGAGAACATCGACCTCAAGGAGGGCACCACCGGCGGCCTGGTCTCCGGCAACCGCTTCGACGGCAACGGCCTGACGAACGTCAACTACGACGACTCCTGGGTCGACGTGAAGGGCAACGGCTACGTCATCGAGAACAACACCGGCGTCCGGACCATGAACGACGGCTACCAGACCCACGCCCAACTGCCCGGCTGGGGCTGCGGCACCGTCTTCCGCGGCAACCACTCCGACCTGACCGGGGCGAGCGGCGCGAACGCCGCCAAGTACGCGATCGACGTCACCGACTACGACGCCGTCGCCTGCCCTGTGACCGTCACCGCGGACAACACCGTCACCGGCGGCACCGCCCTGGTCAACCCCGGCATCCCGGTGGGCTGACCCTCCCGCTCCGGGCCGGGCCGGCCGGGGAGAATGGTCGGCATGGATCTCGGACTGCAGGACAGGGTGTACGTGGTGACCGGCGCGACCAGGGGCCTCGGCCGCGCCACCGCCGAACAACTGGTCGCCGAGGGCGCCCGGGTGGTGATCAGCGGGCGCACGCCCGAGTCGGTCGCCGCCGCGGCCGCCGCCCTCGGCGACCACGCGCACGGCGTGGTCGCCGACAACGCCCACCACGACGCCCCGCAGCGGCTGATCGACGCCGCCCGCGAGCGCTTCGGCCGCTTCGACGGCGTACTGATCAGCGTCGGCGGTCCCACCGCGGGCCCGGTCGCCACCGCCACCGACGAGGCCTGGCACGCCGCGTTCGACGCGGTCTTCCTCGGCGCCCTCCGGCTCGCCCGCACCGCTGCCGAACATCTCGGCGACGGCGGCGTCATCGCCTTCGTCCTCTCCACCTCGGTCCGCCAGCCGATCCCCGGCCTCGGCATCTCCAACGGCCTGCGCCCCGGCCTCGCGATGGCCGCCAAGACCCTCGCGGACGAACTCGGCCCCCGCGGCATCCGGGTCCTCGGGCTGCTCCCCGGCCGCATCGACACGGACCGCGTCCGCGAACTCGACTCCCTCGCCGCCGACCCCGCCGCCGCCCGCGAGGCGGCCGCCGCCGGCATCCCGCTGCGCCGCTACGGCACCCCCGCCGAGTTCGGCCGGGCCGCCGCCTTCCTGCTCTCCCCCGCCGCCTCCTACCTCACCGGCCTGATGCTCCCGGTCGACGGCGGCGCCCTCCGCGGCCTGTAGTCCCCCGCCTACCGGACCCGCTTGGTCTTGCTCGTCCGCGCCTTGCGGGGCTTCGTCACCCGGATGCGGAGCTCCGTGGAGAGCTCGGCCAGGCCCAGCGAGTGGCGGGCGTGCTCGACCGGCCCGGTGCGGTAGGCGTCGACCAGTGCGCCGGTGTCGCCGTACGGCGACAGCCGGAGCGCGGTGTGCAGCTCGGGGCGGTGGGAGGCGCCGGTGACCCGGACGGTGACGCGGTCGACGTCGGGGAGCGCGACGGCCTCCGACTCGACCGCCTCCTCGACCGCGCGGCTGCGCACGTGCAGGGCGAAGTGCGGCTGCCCGGGCGCGGCCGGGGAGGGCAGGTCGACCCCGGCCGGGCCGCCGCGTCGCAGTTGGGAGAACAGCCACCACAGGCCGCCCAGCAGGAGAACCGTCGGAACCGCGACGGCCACCGGCCACCACCAGGACCGGGACGACCAGTCGGCGCGGGAGGCGGAGCTGAGCACCGGCTGGTCGGGCGAGGTGAGCGGCCACCAGCCGGGCGGGGTGATCCCCAGCCGGCCGTAGACGTCGAAGCCGCCGAGCAGCACCAGCAGCCCGCCGACCAGCAGGACCAGCCCGACCGCTGCCAGGACGGTGCGGTTGACGGCGCGTCGGGTGATCCGGCGGCGACGGCTCATCGGGGCGGCTCCAGCTCGGCGAGGTCCCGGCGGTGGCGGTGGTGTTCCTTCACCGGCCGGGTGCGGACGTCCAGCCGGTACGGCACGGCGAACGGGATGCGGGCCAGCTCGGCCCGCAACTCCTGTTCCACCCCGGCCGGATCGGTGGTCCCGGCGACGGTCACCCGGGTGCGACGGCGGCCCGCCCGCACCTGCCAGGAGTACACGTCGGCGCGTTCCCGGACCCGCCGGTCGATCAGCGCGGTGACCGCGCTGCGGTGGATCGCCGTCCCGCGCGGCTCCAGCGCCAGCCAGCCGCGCAGCCCCCGGGCGAACGCCAGCCACAGCAGCAGCACACCGAGCGTGACCGCGCCGGCGGCGAACCCGAGCACCCACGGATCGTCCAGGTGACGGGTCGCCAACTGGTCCGCCAGGTCCTGCCGCCAGGGCCTGGCGTGCCCGCCGGCCCGCACCGCGATCACGTCGTAGAGCAACGCCCCCGCCGCCACCACGACGACGGCCACCACGACCGCCGTCGCCACCCCGCGCTCGGCCCGCAGCCACCGCCCGCCCGACCACCGCTTCGGCTCCGGCTCGGGCTCCGGCTCGGGTGCGCCGCCTTCGACCTCCACCGCCTCGTCAGGCCGGACCGGCTCCGGCGGGACCGGCTCCGGCGGGGCGGTCATCGGGCGGCCGCCGCGTGGAGGCGGTCGATGACCACGTCGGCGACGGTGACGGGAGTGCCGGTGAGCTCGGTGACCCGCGCGCACGCGGCCTCGCGGGCGGTGCGGGCGAGGGTGGACACGTCGCAGGGGAAGGGGAGTTCGAGGTGCAGGGTGAGCCGGACCCGGCCGTGCGAGACCAGCACCGAGACCTGCGGGTACGGCCGCGGGCCGGGACGCTCCGCCCAGGCGGGGGCCAGCGCGTCGGCGGCGGCCCGGGCCGCGATCCGGCGGTACACCCGGTCCGCGATCCGCTCACCGCCGCGCTGTGCGGGCGGGCTCGCGACCACCCCCGGGTACGCCATCAACGCCGCCGGTCCCGGCCGCGCAGCAGATCGCCGAGGTCACCGAGCTCGATGTCGCCCTCGATCAGCCGTCCCACCACGAAGCCCACCGCGCCGAGCGCCGCGACCAGCAGGAACGCGGCGAAACCGCCGAAGTAGCCGGCGAAGCCGAGGGCCATGCCGGCGAGCAGGCCCACCAACGCCAGGTTCATCCGCTACTCCTTCGGGTTTCTCGCGACCGGACCACTTCTCACTGCACGCGCGGGCGCCGTCCCGACGACGAGGGCACCTCTTCCTCCTCCTCGTCCGGCTCGTCGGGCAGGTGGACGTCGTTGACCGCGATGTTCACCTCGACCACCTCCAGGCCGGTCATCCGCTCCACCGCCTCGATGATGTTGGCCCGCACCTGGCTGGCGAGCAGCGGGATCACCACCCCGTACTCCACCACCAGCGCGATGTCGATCGCCGTCTGCTTCTCGCCGACCTCGGCCTTGATCCCGCGTCCGACACTCGACTTCGACCCGGGCACCCGGTCGCGCATCGCCCCGAAGGTCCGCGTGAAGCCCGACCCCAGCGCATGGATCCCGGACACCTCCCGCGCCGCCATCCCGGCGATCTTCTCCACCACCCCGACCGCGAGCGCCGTCCGCCCGCGCTCATCACCGGACTGGCTCTCCGACACGCTCTTGTGCAGATCGGCGGGGGTGGGAGTAGGGCTCTGCGCCATCACGGGCCTCCTGACGTTCGACTCCAGCTATACCGCAAATCACCCCAACTCTGACATTCCGCCACACCTCACGCACCGTCAGTCCGCCAACCAAGAGCCGGATCACCCCCACCGACGCGAGCCGGCCGTCCACCGGGTGGCGGGGTGCCACGCGGTGGACGGCCGGCTCGCGGTCTGCGGTCGGGCGGGGTCAGGCCAGGCCGGCCAGCTCGCGCAGGCGGCGGGCCTGGGCTTCGCGTTCGGCTGCGCGCTGGGCGTCGTAGTCGCGGGCGGCGGCGCCGAGCAGGAGGGCCTTGGTCTCGATGACGGCACCGCGCGGGGCGGCGAGCAGGGCGGCGGCGAGGTCGCTCGCGGCGCCGGCCAGGTCCGCGGCGGGCACGGCCAGGTTGGCGAGGCCGATGGTGACCGCCTCCTGGGCGCCGACCCGGCGGCCGGTGGCGCAGATCTCCAGGGCGCGGGCGTAGCCGACCAGGTCGCTGAGCGGCTTGGTGCCGGCCAGGTCGGGGACCAGGCCGAGCGAGGTCTCCTTCATGGCGAACTGGACGTCCTCGGCGACCACCCGCAGGTCGCAGGCGAGCGCGAGCTGGAAGCCGGCGCCGACGGAGTGGCCCTGGACCGCGGCGACGGTGATCAGGTCGGTGCGGCGCCACCAGGTGAAGGCCTCCTGGAAGCCGGCGATGGCGGCGTCCAGCTCGGCGTCGGGCAGGGCGGCGAGCTGCAGGAAGGTGGTCTCGCCGGGGATGCCCTCGGGGGTGAACATCGCGCGGTCCAGGCCGGCCGAGAAGGAGGAGCCCTCGGCCTGCAGCAGGGCGACCCGGACACTGCCGGGCAGCGCGCGGCCGATCGCGGCGAGGGCGCGCCACATGGCGGGGGTCTGGGCGTTGCGGCGCTTGGGGTCGCAGAGGGTGACCACGGCGAGCTCGCCGTCCAGGTCGAGGCGGACCCCGGCCTGCTCCCAGGCGAGGCGGTCGGCGTCGGGGATGTGGTCGGTCATGGCGGTGCTACCTCCAGCGACTGGGCAGGGAAAGGCCCGCCGACCCCGACGGGCTACTGGAGAGTAACAAAGCCGTCCCGGCGCGTACAGGAACGCGTGCGCACGGGTCCGGAAACGGCGGTCGGCGGCTCGGGAGAACCCGGCCGCCGATCCGTTGTGGAGCATGGTGCGAGGCGAGCAGCGCGTGCAAGAGCCGTGGCGGCCGGGGCTGCTCGGAGGCCGCCCGCCGGAGGTGATGGGTCGTCAGGAACCGGCGACCGCAGCCGCCTTGCCCTTGCCACGGGTGGCGCCACCGCGACCCCGGAGGTTCACCCCGGACTCGCTGAGCATCCGGTGGACGAAGCCGTAGGAGCGGCCCGTCTCCTCCGCGAGGGCGCGGATGCTCGCGCCGGAGTCGTACTTCTTCTTGAGATCGGCCGCGAGCTTCTCACGCGCGGCACCTGTTACCCGGCTGCCCTTTTTCAGAGTCTCGGCCACCCGTGCCTCCTCGTAGAGGTGATCGGTCAGAATCCCATGATCACCCATTGCAAGGCTCCTGGCCACCCATTCGACAAGGTCGGTCGCGGGAAAGCGCAGTCCTGCGGTGGTGTTCGCTCCGCACCAGGGCGCTCACGCAGGGTGCACGCGCCCCCCAAGTGCTCCGCTGGGTGAGCGAATCCGCTGCTCAGCCCGGACCGTCAGCGGGCAAACCGCGCACGCCGGTCAGCGCCCCGACCGAAAACGGAAGCCGGGGCTCAGCTGTTCCCGGTTTCGCCGGAAGACCAGATCTTCTCGTACCACGGGCCGATCCGGCGTCTACTCCGCTGCGCCGTCCGGTGCTCACGGCCGGCTGGGCGGGGTTCAGGCCAGCGACACCAGATCGTGGTAGGCGGGGCTCCACAGGTCCTCGACGCCGTCGGGGAGCAGGATGATCCGCTCGGGCTGGAGCGCCTCGACCGCGCCCTCGTCGTGGGTGACCAGGACGACGGCGCCGGTGAAGGAGCGCAGCGCACCGAGGATCTCCTCGCGGCTGGCCGGGTCGAGGTTGTTGGTGGGCTCGTCGAGCAGCAGCACGTTCGCGCTGGAGACCACCAGGGTGGCCAGGGCGAGCCGGGTCTTCTCGCCGCCGGAGAGGACGCCGGCGGGCTTGTCGACGTCGTCGCCGGAGAACAGGAAGGAGCCGAGGATCTTGCGGATCTGCACCAGGTCGGTGTCCGGCGCCGAGGAGCGCATGTTCTCCAGCACGGTGCGCTCCGGGTCGAGCGTCTCGTGCTCCTGCGCGTAGTAGCCGATCTTCAGGCCGTGCCCGGGGATCACCTCGCCGGTGTCGGGCTTCTCCACCCCGGCCAGCATCCGCAGCAGGGTGGTCTTGCCCGCGCCGTTGAGGCCGAGGACGACGACCTTGGAGCCGCGGTCGATGGCCAGGTCGACGTCGGTGAAGATCTCCAGCGAGCCGTACGACTTGGACAGCCCGGAGGCGGTCATCGGCGTCTTGCCGCACGGGGCCGGGTCGGGGAAGCGCAGCTTGGCGACCTTGTCGGAGACCCGGGCCTGCTCCAGACCGGAGAGCAGCTTCTCGGCGCGGCGGGCCATGTTCTGCGCGGCGACCGTCTTGGTGGCCTTGGCGCGCATCTTGTCGGCCTGCGCGTTGAGCGTCGCGGCCTTCTTCTCCGCGTTGGCGCGCTCGCGCTTGCGGCGCTTCTCGTCGTCCTCGCGCTGCTGCTGGTACTGCTTCCAGCCCATGTTGTAGATGTCGATGGCGGAGCGGTTGGCGTCCAGGTAGAAGACCTTGTTGACGACCGTCTCGACCAGGTCGACGTCGTGCGAGATGACGATGAAGCCGCCCTTGTACGTCTTCAGGAAGTCCCGCAGCCAGACGATCGAGTCCGCGTCGAGGTGGTTGGTGGGCTCGTCCAGCAGCAGGATGTCGGCGTCCGAGAACAGGATCCGGGCCAGCTCGACGCGGCGGCGCTGACCACCGGAGAGGGTGTGCAGGGGCTGGCCCAGGATGCGGTCGGGCAGGCCCAGCGCGGCGGCGATGGTGGCGGCCTCGGCCTCGGCGGCGTAGCCGCCCTTGGTGAGGAACTCGGTCTCCAGCCGGGCGTACTTCTTCATCGCGTTGTCGCGGGTGGCGCCCTTGCCGTTGGCCATCCGCTCCTCGTTCTCGCGCATCTTCTTCAGCACGGTGTCGAGGCCGCGGGCCGAGAGGATGCGGTCGCGGGCGAGGACGTCGAGGTCGCCGGTGCGCGGGTCCTGCGGCAGGTAGCCGACCTCGCCGGAGGTGGTGACCGTGCCGCCGGCCGGCAGGCCCTCGCCCGCCAGCACCTTGGTGAGGGTGGTCTTGCCCGCGCCGTTGCGGCCGACCAGGCCGATCCGGTCGCCCGGGGCGATCCGGAAGCTGGCGGACTCGATCAGGATGCGGGCACCGGCACGAAGCTCCAGGGCGTTCGCGGAAATCATGGCTGGGGCACTCCTAGACGTGGGTATGGCACTCAGCCATGAGCCTCCAGTCTACGGGAGCCCGCGAACCGGTTTCCGGGCCCGCCCTACTGCTCGCAGAAGGGCGTGATCGCCGCGAACGGGACGGAGGTGGCGCCGCACGGGGTCTCGGGGACGCCGAGGGAGGTGTCGAAGGTCCGGGTGCCGATCACCGGGCCGTCCTCGATGGCGACCCGGTGGTTGTCGAGCCGGCGCAGCGTGACGTCGGGTCCGGCGGCGAGCTGGCCGCCGTGGTCGGACATCGAGAAGACCGTGATGCCGCCGGGGAGCTGGCGGGCGCCGCCGGCCGCGGGCGGGCAGGTGCGCGGGCTGAGCACCGCGTCGTCGGTGTGCACGGTGCGCAGCGGGTCGAACGAACAGCCCGCCGGCGGGCGGGAGTTGAAGCGCAGGTCGCCGTCCCGGTCGCGGAATCCCATGGTCAGGCCGGGGGTGACCACGGTGACCCAGGGCTCGACGTCGTTGACCGGCTGGAGGGCGGCCGCGGCCCGCTGGACCGCGGTCTGCCGGCGCTGGTCGTCGGTCCGGTCGGCTGCGCCGGGCTCGCCGTCGGCGCGCAGCCAGTCGGCCAGGCCGGGGACCGAGCGGTGCCAGCGCACCGAGTGGTCGGCCGGGTGGACGGAGGTGACCATGCCGTCGTCCCAGACCACCGCGGCGTTCTCGCCGACCATGGCGAGGTACAGCGCGGTGGCGCCCTCGCGCCGGTAGGACCACAGGTGCTCGCCGCTGCCCTGGGCGTACGCCTCCACGCCGGGGCCCACCTTCAGCTCCAGCTCGCCCGCGTTCAGCGACTGCACGCCGACCGGGCTGGCGTCCGCGGCGCCCGGCAGCGCCACCCGGTCGCCGAACGGCTCCGGCCGGTTGGCGTGCGCGGCGGCGCCGGCCGCGAGGACCAGCAGCACGGCGGCGGCGGGCAGGGCCGATCGGGGCGACAGACTGCGCAGCGGATTGAAGGACACGGCCGGAGCGTACCGTCCGGGCCCCCGCCGGGTCAGCTTGGTTACGGCGCGCCGCGTCGCGGTCCAGACCTTTATCCACTTCCGACACGACCCGCTCCGACCTGCGGCTGCGGCGGACCGGCGGCGCTCGGGGGCGGTTGGGGTACGACTCCGGACGGCGGACGGACTGTTACAGAGGTGAGACAGGATTCAGTTTGACGACGAGGCGACCGCCGGACTCCTCGCGGGTGCAGGACCGGCGGGGCGTGCCCGGGCGCCGGGCCCTGGGTACACCCGTACGACCTGCCACGTTAGGGTGACATGAGGCATTTGTGACGGTCTGTCAGGTTAGGCTCTCAGGACCCGCGTTGTCCCCTGGACCGGACGGAGAGCCCATGCGCCTCGGCCGACTCACCCTGGCCGCCGCCGCTCTGCTACTGCTCGTGACGACCGCGAGCGTGCCCTCCGGCACCCCGCTGAGCCAGACCGAGCGCCATGACGCGGTGCTCTCCTCGGACGCCATCCAGCCGCGCGGCGCGGCGCCCCGGCCGGTGGTGCAGCGCACCAGGCACGAGGTGCCGTTCGGCGCGTTCGTCGGCTCCTGGGACAACTACATCCCCAACATCGCCCGGATGGCGTCCTGGCTGAACAACGCCAACATGCAGGTCGGCCACACCTACCTGGCGGGCAACAGCTGGCAGGACGTCGAGGGCGATCCGACGGTGCTCGGGATGTGGTCGCTGTGGCGGCAGTCCGACCCGACCCGGCGGCTGGTGCTCGGCGTGCCGATGCTGGTGCCCAACGAGGGCAACGTCCCGGACGCCGAGGTGGCCCGGCTGCTGGCCCGCGGCACCAAGGGCGAGTTCGACCAGCACTTCCTGCGCCTGGCCCGCAAGCTGGTCGCGTTCGGCGGCGGCGACACCGTCATCACCCTCGGCTGGGAGATGAACGGCGTCACCTACACCTCGCGCTGCAAGCCCGACCCGACGGCGTGGAAGGCGTACTGGCGGCGGATCGTCTCGGTGATGCGCTCGGTGCCCGGCTCGCACTTCTCCTTCGACTTCACCCCCACCCGCGGCCTCGACGCCGTCCCGTGGACCCGCTGCTACCCCGGCGACGACGTGGTCGACATCATCGGCATGGACAGCTACGACCAGCCGGCCGGCGGCACCTTCGACCAGTACGTCGCCGAGCCGTACGGGCTGCAGGACCAGGTCGAGTTCGCCGCCAAGCGCGGCAAGCCGGTCTCGTACCCGGAGTGGGGGCTGTTCCGCAACGGCGACAACCCCGAGTTCGTCCGCCGGATGGTGGAGTGGATGCGCACCCACGACACCGCCTACCAGACCGTCACCGACTACTGCCCGCACGGCTTCTGGGGCTGCAAGCAGAACCCGAAGTCGGCGGCGGTCTTCAAGCAGCTGATGTCCGGCTCGACCGGCGCCGTCGGCCCGGTCGCCGCGTCACCGAAGACGCAGTCGCGCTAGCGCCTGCTTCACCCGCGGCAGCCGGGTCCGCAGCAGCTCCACCGCCGCCAGCCGGGCCCGCACCCGCACCGCGCGGGCCGCCGCGAACGGCGCCAGCCGCCCGGGGCCCAGCACCAGCCGCTGGTTGGGCAGCTGGTCCGGCCGCCAGCGCTGCTTGTACGGCTCCTGGCCGCGCAGCAGGCTCAACTGCGGGATGCCCTCGGCCCGGACCTCGTCCAGCGCCGCGCCGAACAGCAGCCCGGCGATGTCCAGCCGCTCGCGCAGCTCCGGGTGCGCCCCGTACATGTAGAGGCCGCCGAACGGGTCGCAGAGCAGCACCAGGTTCACCGCGACCACCTCGCCCGCCAGCTCGAAGCGGTGTATGGCCGCCCGGCGGGTGGCCACCAGCGCGGTGGTCGACTCGCTCAGGTGCCGCGCGAACCGCTCGGAGCGGTGCTCCGGGGTGACGCCGCGCGCCTGCCACTGCAGGACGTGCAGCCGCAGCAGCTCGCGCACCGTCTCCGGGACCTCCTCCGGCGTCGCCGCGTGCACCACCACGCCCGACTGGGCGATCTTGCGCAGCTTGACCCGGCTGCGCTGCGCGGTCTTGCCGGGCAGCCGCTTCAGCAGCTCCTCCATCGGCACGGCCGGCAGGTACTGGCAGAGCGAGTCGGCGAACCGGTGCCGGCGGCCGGCCCAGTGCGCGTACACCCGCTGCACGGCCGCGCCCGGGCGGACCTCGCGCAGCTCCAGGCTGTGCCACGGGCGGCGCAGCGGCAGCGCGTCGGCGAGCCGGGCGGCGGCCCGGTCGGCGCAGTCGTCGTCGAGCAGCACGTCGGTGAAGTCGACCAGGCCGCCGCCGAGGTTGGTCAGCCCGCCGAACGGGCCGCGGCGGCGCAGCGCGGCCGCGCCGACCAGCAGTCCGTCCCGCCGGACCAGCACCAGCACCAGCCCGCCGGGTCGGCCGTACTGCCGCCACCAGGAGGACAGCCAGGGCGCGGCCTGGAAGGAGGTGGCGGTCGAGCAGCGGTCGAAGAGGTCGTCCCACTCCTCGGCGTACCGGTCCAGGGCGTCGTCGTCGCGCAGCACCTCGGCGGTCCACCGCTCGCTGTCGGCGCCGGACCGGTCGGCCTGTTCGGGCACCCGCGCCTCGGCGCGGGGGTTCGGACGGACTCTCATCGGGCCTTCGCCGCCTCGGTCCTGGCCGGGCCGGCGGTGGCCGCGGCGGGCTTCTTGGCGGCGGGCTCGGGCACGGCGGCGGGCTCGGCCTGGGCGGGCAGCGCGGCATCGACGGCGGCGCTCTCCTGCGGGCGGCGGCGGGTGAGCATCACCAGGGTGCCGAGCAGCACGCCGGCCGCCGCGCCGACCCCGGTGTCCAGGGTCGCGGACGGCGAGGAGGGCGCGTCCGGCTCGGCCGCCGCGGCCAGCGGGACCAGCCGGACCCCGGTCTCCTTGCTGCTGGCGTTGCCGAAGGCGATCAGCGACTTCGCCACCGCGTCGGCGTTCTTCACCGCCTCCTCGGGCCGGGTGCCGGTGCCGGTGATCTCGATCATCGGCGCGTCCGGGGAGGTGGTGCCGCGGACCATCCCGGCCAGCGTGGTCACCGAGTGCCCGGACTCGGCGGCGGCCGCCACCAGCACCTGCGGCTGCCCGGCGAGGCGGCCGTACGCCTGGGCGAAGTTGACCGCGGTGGAGTTCTCACCGGGGTTCTGCGGGACCACCACCACGTAGGAGTTGGCGGCGTACGAGGGGTGCGAGACCAGCGCGTACCCGGCCCCGGCCGCCGCGCCCAGCGGGACGGCGAGGGCCAGCGGCCACCAACGACGGGCCAGCGCACGGGCGCTGCGGCGCGGATCGGACATCGGGACTCCAAGAGGCAGATCGGACAGGGGGGTTCAGTGGGCCGCCGGACGCCGCCGGGCGGCGCGATCGGCTCGGGGACCGGGCAGCCGAGCGGCCGACTCCCGGTAGAGCGCGGCCAGTTCGCCGGCGATCCGGGCCACGTCGTAGTGCCGGACCGCGGGCGGCACCGGCACCGGACCGCGCGGACCGGCCGCCAGCCGGGCCAACTCCCGCGCGTAGGCGGCGGGTTCGGACGGCAGCAGGCGAGCGTCGGGGGCCGCGTCGGGGGGGAGTTCGGCCAGTGCCGGGCAGGCCGAGTGCAGCACCGGCAGCCCGGCGGCCAGGCCCTCCAGCGCGGCCAGCCCGAAGGTCTCCCCGCGGGACGGCGAGACCAGGACGTCCATCGCGGTGAGCAGTTCCGGCACGTCGTCGCGCTCGCCGGTGAGCACCAGCCGCTCCCGGACGCCGAGTTGCCGGGCCTCGGCGAGCAGCCGCTCCCGCTCGGGTCCGGCGCCGACCAGCAGCAGCCGGGCGCCGGGCAGGTCGGCGAGGGCCGCCAGCGGCACCTCGAACCGCTTGCCGGGGACCAGCCGGCCGACCGCGCCGACCACGAACGCGTCTGGCGGCAGCCCGAGTTCGGCCCGCATCCGGTCCCGGTGGGCGGCCCGGTCGAGCCGGTACCGGGCGGCGTCGACGCCGTTCGGCAGCAGCCGGACCCGGGCGGGCGGCACGCCCCAGTCGGCGAGCACCCCGGCGACCTGGCCGGAGACCGCGACGGTCGTGCTGCCGAGCCGCTCCGCCGCCAGGTAGAGCGCCTTGACGCCGGGTGAGGTGGCCCGCCCCTCGATCACGCCGGCCTGCAGCGAGTGCTCGGTGGCCAGCACCGCCCGTACCCCGGCCAGCCGGGCGGCCAGCCGGCCGTACAGCATCGCCCGGTACAGGTGGGTGTGCACCAGGTCGTAGCGGCCGGTCCGGATCAGCCGGGTGAGCCGGGGCAGCACGCCGAGGTCGCGGTTGCCGCGCATCCCGAGGTCGTGGACGGTGAAGCCGTCGGCGCGCAGCTCCCGGGCGACCGTGCCGGGGTTGCTCAGCGCGGCCACCTCGTGCTCCTGGTCCTTCGGCAGGTGCCGCAGCAGCAGGGCGAGTTGGCGCTCCGCGCCGCCCGCGTGCAGGCCGGTGACCACGTGCAGGATCCGCATCACCGCTCCCCCGCCGGGACTCTCGGCGGGGCCCAGCGCAGCCCGGTGACGGCGTCCCGCCAGCGGTGCCGGCCGTGCTTGGCCCGCAGCCGCCAGGCACCGTCGCGGTCGCCGACGTAGCAGCGCGGCAGCGCGAACCGGCCGGTCAGCGAGGAGTGCTCGATCGCGCAGGCGTAGTCGTAGCCGGCCTCGGCGACCGCGCGGCTGGACGGCAGGTCGACCGCGCCGTACGGGTAGCAGAAGCCGGTGACCGGGCCGCCGACCAGGTCCTCCAGCGCGCACCGGCTGTCCCTGGTCTGCCGCTCCATCGCGGCGGGGGACAGCCCGGGCAGCGCCTGGTGGCCTAGGCCGTGCGAGCCGATCTCCCAGCCGGCGGCGGCGAGTTCGGTGACCTGTTCGACCGTCAGCAGCTTCTTGCGCGGGCCCTCGACGTCCCAGCCGTTCTCGGTGCCGAGCAGGTCCGGGACCACGTACGCGGTGGCGGTGAAGCCGTGCTCGCGCAGCACCGGGACGGCGTGCCCGGCGAAGTCGGCGTACCCGTCGTCGAAGGTCAGCCCGACCAGCCGGGCCTCCCGCCCGCGGGCCTGGGCGGCCAGCAGCTCGCGGATGCTGACGCCGCGTCGGCCGGTGCGGTGCAGGAAGTCCATCTGCTCGGCGAACCGCTCGGGGCTGACGGTCAGCAGGTACGGATCCTCGTCCTCCTCGGCGACCGAGTGGTACATCAGGATCCAGGGCGCGAGCCGGGGGGCGATCGCCTGGGCCGGCAGGCGGGGGTCAGCGTCCACGGGGCGGCTTCCCTTCGGCGGCAGGGGACGGGGCGTGCGGTCGGCGGGCCCGGGCGAGGCGAAGCCCCACGGCGAGCACCGGGCCGCGCACCGCCTCGGCGCCGAACAGGGCGCCGAGGACGGCGAAGACCAGCAGGACGGTGGTCCCGCCGAGCAGCGTGGCGGGCAGCGGCGCGGTCTGGCTGCGGGCGGCCAGCGCGCCCGCCGCGGCGGCGGGGACGGCGGCGGCCAGCAGCCTGGCCTGGCCGCCGAGCACCCGGGGCAGCCGCAGCGCGACGCCGCGCAGTATCAGCCCGCGCAGCAGCAGCGCGGCGGTGGTGGTGATCCCGGCGGCGTTCCCGGCGGCCAGGCCCGGCGCGCCGAAGCGCGGGGTGGCGAACACGCCGACCGCGAAGGTGACGGCGAGCCCGAGGCCCATCGCGCCGACCGGGTACCAGTCCGGCCAGGTGGTGCGGTCGCCCTCGGCCCGCGGCGCGTCGGCCCGGCGGACCACCGGCCGGACGCTGAAGTACGGCCGGACCATCACGCCGATCATCGCCTGCGCGGGCAGCCCGAAGCTGTACACCCGGATCACCGCGGCCGTGGCGGCGGTGTCGGCCGGGCCGAACGCACCGCGCTGGAAGAGCACCGCGACCAGGGCCGGCGCGCAGGCCAGCAGGAAGGCGGTGCCGAGCAGCACCACCGCGGCGGCCTGGCTGAGGTCCTTCTCCACCCGGTCGCGGGCGGCGGTGAGGTCCCCGGCGGCCAGCGCCCTGGCCACCACCGGGAAGGTGACGGTGACGATCAGGATCGCCGAGGTCATCGCCAACTGGGAGACCTTCGCGGCGTAGTTGAGGTGCGAGATGGTGCCGGGCGGCAGCCCCGAGCCGAGGTAGCGCTCGATGAACACCTGGGCCTGCCGGGTCAGCGTGAACGCGGCGACCGGCAACAGCGCCAGCGGGACCAGCACCAGCCCGGGCGCGGCCGCGCGCCGGCGGCTGCGGCGCCGCCGGGTGCGCAGCCGGCGGGCGAACGGGACCACCAGCACGCCGGCCATCAGCAGGCTCCCGAAGGTCACGCCGAGCGCGGCCGAGCGCACCCCGAGCAGCCCGTGGCCGCTGAGCAGCAGGGCCAGGATGCCCAGGTTGTACAGCACGTAGATGGTGGCCGGGGCGGTGAAGGCGTGCAGGGCGCGCAGCGCGGAGGCGAGGTAGCCGGCCACCCCGAACGGCAGGATGGTGAAGGCGGTGATCCGGGTGCAGGTGACCGCCAGCTGGGGGTCGGCCAGGCCGGGGGCGAGCAGCGCCACCAGCTGGGGGGCGCCGAGCGCGGCCAGGCCGGACAGCGTGCACAGCGCGAGCAGCAGCCAGGGCAGCGTGGCCCGGGTCAACTGCCGTACCGGATCCGGCCCCTGGGTACGCTCCTCGCGCAGCACCAGGGCCAGGCTGAAGGCCGGGACCATCAGGAACGCCATCGCGTCCTCGATCAGCAGCGGCGCGGCGGTCTCCGGGACGGTCCAGGCGACCAGGAACGCGTCGGTGCCCTGGTTGGCCCCGAAGTAGCGGGCCAGCAGCAGGTCGCGGAGGAGTCCCAGGCCGGACCCGGCCGCGCTGAGCAGCGCCGTCACCCCGAACGCCTTGACCAGGACGCCCCGGCGGGGCGGCACGGCGGCGGCGGGGCGCGGGCTCGGGACGGTCGCGGCGACCTCGGCCACCGGCTGATCGGTCGTCATGCTCCGGACGCTCCACGGGAGTCGGGTCCCGGCAGCGCGGTGCGGGCGGCCAGACCGAGGACCACGGAGGTCAGCACGGTGGTGGTGCCGCCGATGTCGGCGTAGAGGAAGTCCCAGAGCACCCAGCAGAGCAGGGCGAGCGCGGCCAGGCCCGGACCGGCGGCGCGGCGCAGGCAGCCGAGCAGCAGGGTGAGGAAGAGCGCCAGGTAGGCGAGCACGCCGAGCAGGCCCTGCTCGCTGAGCACCAGGAAGTACATGTTGTGCGGCGAGAGCAGCGGCTCGCGCTCGAACCCGATGGTGGGGTCGGCCGCGTCGCTGCCGGAGGAGAGCCGCAACGGCGCGTGGCTGTCGCGCAGTTGCTGGAACGCCTTGGGGCCGGCACCGGTGAGCGGGTGGTCCTGCCAGATCCGCCCGGCGGTGGCCCACAGGTCGTAGCGGTCGGAGACCGACTGGTCGGGCGCGGCGGAGACCGAGCCGATCGAGCTGAGCCGCTCGGTCACCCCGGAGGCGCCCAGGCCGAGCCCGCCGACCAGCACCACCGCGGCGGCGGCGCCCACCAGCACGCCCTTGACGGCCAGTCGGGCGTCGGCGCGCAGCAGCAGCACGGTGGCGGCGACCGCGGTGGCGATCCAGCTGCCCCGGCTGAAGGAGACCGCCAGCGGGAAGGCCAGGAACGCGGCGGCCGCCCACATCGCGGCGCGCAGCGCCCGGCTGCCGCCGGGTCGCCGCTCGGCCAGCGCGAGCGCGAGGGCGGCGAGCAGGCCGTAGGAGACCACGGTGGACATCGCCATGACGTCCAGCGCGCCGAAGGTGCCGACCGCGCGGATCGGCTGCCCCGTGTAGGAGGCGCCGGTGCGGGTGAGGTACTGGTGGGCGCCGACCACGCCCTGGATCAGCGCGGCGAGCACGAAGGAGCCGAGCACCAGGCGCTGGTCGAGCGCGTCCCGGACGGCGAGCAGCACGGCGGCGGGCACCAGCACGAAGATCTGGGTGAGCCGGACGAAGCCGGTGACGCTGGCCGACGGGTCGATGGAGTGCAGGGTGGCGACGCCCGCGGCCAGCACCACGCCGCCGAACAGCAGGGCGGCGGCCGGGTCGAGCCGGGGGGCGCGACCGCGCAGCAGGTCGAGGGTGATCAGCCCGACCAGGGCCAGCGAGGCGAGGTCGGCGGCGGTGACGTGCACGGCCGCGGTGACGTCCTTCTCCCCGGTCGGCACGCAGACCAGCAGCACGGTGGCCGCCGCCAGCAGGCTCGGCCGGGCCGGGACTATGCGGGTCAGCTCCTGGGCGGAGTACGGTCGTTGCAGGGTGAGGGCCACGGGTTCAGCTCCCGTCCGGGCGGACCACCAGGGCCGCGGTGCGGAGCAGGATCTTGGTGTCCTGCCACAGGCTCCAGCCCTCGATGTAGTGGTTGTCGAAGCGGGCCCGGTCCTCGATCGAGGTGTCCCCGCGCAGGCCGTTCACCTGGGCCAGTCCGGTCAGGCCGACCGGCACCCGGTGGCGGTCCGGGTACTCGGGGTACGCCTGGCCGAACCGCATGACGAAGTACGGGCGTTCGGGGCGCGGGCCGACCAGGCTCATGTCGCCGCACAGCACGTTCCACAGCTGCGGGAGCTCGTCCAGCGAGGTCTTGCGCAGGAACTTGCCGATCGCGCCCATCCGGTGGTCCTGCGCGATGTTCCAGCGGGTCGCCGACTCGTGCTCGTTGCTGGGGCGCAGGGTGCGGAACTTGAGGACGGTGAACACCCTGCCGTCCAGGCCGGTGCGCTGCTGGCGGAAGAGCACCCCGGGGCCGGTGTCCCAGCGCACCGCGAGGGCGCAGGCGGCCAGCACCGGGGAGGTCAGCAGCAGGCCGAGGCCGGCCGCGGCCACGTCGAAGGCGCGCTTGACGATCCATCCGCCGCGGCGCATCGCCGGGGCGCCGAGCCGTAGGCAGGGGAAGCCCCACAGGTGGTCGGCGGCACCGAGGGCGGCCACCGAGCCGTACTCGCGCAGGCCGGGCACCAGCCAGACCTGGCAGCCGAGCCGGGCGGCCTGGCGCAGCGCGGCGGTGGTCTCGGCCTCGTCGGCGGCGCCGGCGGTGGCCACCACGTGGTGGATCCGGTAGCGGCGCAGCACCCGGCCGAGCACCTCGCGGCCGCCGAGCACCGGGAGCTTGCCCCCGGGTGGCAGCAGCACCGGGTCCGGGTCCAGGAAGCCGACCGGACGCAGGCCGTACTCGGGGTGGTCGGCGAGCACGCCGGCGATCCGCTGGCCGAGTTCGCCGGCGCCGAGCAGCAGCACCGGGCTGGGGCGGCGGATCCGGGCCCGGCGGGTGAAGCGGTAGACGAGGGCGCGGCCGCAGCCGGCGAGCGGCAGCAGCAGCGCGAGCAGGGCGAGCAGCCGCAGCGGGCTGGGGCCGCCGAGGGCGGGCCAGCGGCCGGCCAGGCAGGCGTCGGCGGTGATCGCGACGGCGGTGGCGACGCCGGCCCGGGCGGCCAGGGCCGGGAACTCGTCCAGTGCGGAGAGACTGAGCCGGCTGCGGTACAGGCCGCCGGCCAGGTTGAGCGGGACCAGGGCGGGCAGCAACAGGGCTGCGGTGAAGGCGGGTTGGGTGTCGGGCGCGGTGCTGGCCGCGGCGGCCAGGCCGACCGCGAGGACGTCGGCGGTGGCCAGCGCGAGGGGGAGCCCGACCCGAGAGTGCAGCCGCCTGCGGTGCCGGCCGAGACCGCCCGAGGTCCTCGACGGGACGGTCCGGGTCGGGCGGTCCAGCAGGCCGGTGCTGTTGCGGCGCGGGTCTGCCAGTCTGCCCGGCCGCGGCACACTCTCGTGGTCAATGGTCATCAGCGCACGAACTCCCCTGCTGTACCCGCGGTCCAGGTGTGCACCTGCCGCCGTGGGAGGCTGTCGACCATTCCTATATCGAAAATGGAGACGAAGCAGGCAGAATCAGACATTAGCGAACGGTGCCGTGCATGCGAGAAGCTGACATGCCATTTCATTCCACCCGCCCAATAATCAGACTTTCTGGAAAGAAGGCCGCACCTGCTCCGGCGGGCGTTCACGGTCTGACAAACGATCAGAACTGCTGCGGGACACGGTCCTTGCGGCTCGCCGGGACCTCTCCGATGCGAACGATCGTGCGATAGACCGCCGCGACCTGCTGAATCACCCCGCGAATATCGTGATTGTCACTTACATGCGACCGGGCCGCCGCACCACGCCGTTCGCACTCGATCCGATCGCCCAGGAATTCGGCCAGACGTTCGGCCAGCGCGACCGGGTCCTCCGGCGGTACCACCGAACGGCCGACCTCACCCGGCGGCAGGCACTCCCGGGCACCCGGCACGTCGGCGAGCACCACCGGCCGCCCGCTCGCCATCGCCTCCAGCGGCGCCAGCGCCATCCCCTCCCAGCGCGAGGGCAGCACCGCCAGGTCGGCCGCCGCGAGCCACAGCCGGGGATCGGCCACGTCGCCCACCATCCGCACCCGGGACGGCTCCGGCAGCCCGCGCACCTGCTCGGCCAGCGCCTCCGCGTCCGGCCCGCCGCCGACCAGCACCAGGCGGGCGTTCGGCACCGCGCCCTGCACCCGAACCCAGGCGTCCAGCAGCACGTCCTGCCCCTTCTGCCGGCACAGCCGCCCGACGCAGACCGCCAGCGGGTCGGACTGGTCCAGGCCGAGGGTCATCCGGGCGGCCCGCCGGGTGGCCGCGTCGGCCGGGGCGAAGTGCGCCAGGTCGACGCCGTTGGGCACCACCCGCCAGTCCGCCAGCAGACCGGCCCGCTCGCCGTCCGCCCGCTCCTGCTCGCTCACGCACAGCACCGTGCGGGCCCAGCGGGTGGCGTGCCGCTCCCAGCGCAGGCTGGCCGCGGCGAGCGCGCCGTCCACCGCGGCGAACGACCAGGCGTGCGGCTGGAACACGGTCGGCACCCTGCCGCGGGCGGCCAGCCGGCCCGCCAGGCCCGCCTTCGCGCTGTGCAGGTGCAGCACGTCCGGTTCGGCCCGGCGCAGGATGCGGCGCAGCCGCAGGGCCTCGCCCGCGGTGCTCGGCCCCGGCGAGCGCTCGGCCCGCCACTCCAGCACCCGGGCGCCCGCCGCGCCCGCCTCGGCGGCCAGCCGCCCGCCCGGCGGACACGCCACCAGCACCCGGCAGCCCGCCGCCCGCTGACCGCGCACCAGGTCCACCACCACCCGGGCCACCCCGCCGTCGACCGGCTGGGACACATGAAGGATCGTCATCTGCACGGCCCGGAGCCTAGGTTGACGGCCCGTCCGACCCGGCCCCGCTTCACCCGTCCGGGGAAACGCGACACCCGTACGGCTGACGAGCCGTACGGGTGTCCGGTTCTGCTTCGGGGTCAGCCGAGTTCGGCCGCCAGGTTGGCGAGCACCTGGTCGTGGATCCGGTTCAGGCCCTTCGGGGCGAAGGTCCGCTCGAAGAACCCGCCGATGCCGCCGGCGCCGGTCCAGCTCGCCTCGACGGTCACCTTGGCGGCGTCCTCGCCGACCGAGGACACCGTCCAGGTGATCACCATCGAGGAGTTGCCGTCGGTCTCCACCAGCTTCTCCGGGCTCGGCGCGGAGACCGTGAACAGGCAGTCCCGCACCCGCTTCTCGGTCGCCTGCAGCCGCCAGTGCACCTGGGTCCCCGCGCCGGTGCCCCCGGCCCGCACCTCGTACTCGCTGTACTGCGCGGGCAGCAGCTTCGGCCGGGTCACCGCGTAGTCCGCCAGCGCCTCGTACACCCGGGCCGGCGCGGCCTGGTACACCCGCTCGGTGGTGGCGTACACCTTGCCCATCAGCTCACTTCTCCTCGATCACGCAGTCGACGGTCACCTACCGCGCCAAGCCAACCACCGCCACCCCCGACCACCAAACCCGGGCCCTCTCACGCCTCCCGACGAAGGTGCACCACCCCGACCCAGGTGGACTCGCCGGCCGAGGAGTGGAACGCAGGGCAGGCCCGTCGGTGACCCGGACTCCGCTGTCCTCCCACGGGGCCGCCGGGTCGTCCAGGACGGCCTCCGCCGTGACCACCCCGGCGTAGTCCTCGATCGCGCAGGCCCGGTCGTAGTCGTCCGGTGGGCCGCCGCCGAGCGTCGAGCCGTTCGGGGTGCAGCCGCCCCAGTGGTGCAGCGAGGACGCGGGGACGACGACCAGTGGGCCGCCGCCGGACTCGGCCCAGACCATCTCGGGTCCGGGGGCGATGTCGTTCATGCTCCGCGTTGTGCCGTCGGACTGCGACGCGTGGCCCCTGGGTCGGCCGATCCGCTGACGACGAATTAGGGTGGGCGGATGCTCGATGTGGTGACCGCGGTGCGGTATGTCGATCCGTTGCGGGCCGGGGGGTCGGTGCCCGGGGTGGTGGAGGCGGACGATCTGGGCACGTACGTGGTGAAGTTCACCGGCGCCGCGCAGGGGGTGAAGGCGCTGGTGGCCGAGGTGATCGTGGGGGAGCTGGCGCGGCGGCTGGGATTGCGGGTGCCTCCGCTGGTGCTGGTGGACTTCGACCCGGCGGTGGCCGCGGCGGAGCCGGACCAGGAGATCCAGGACCTGCTGCGGGCGAGCGCCGGGCGCAATCTCGGGATGGACCTGCTGCCGGGCGCCCGGGACTTCACGCCGGGCATGATCGACGTCTCGCCGGCCGAGGCCGGCCGGGTGGTGTGGCTGGACGCGCTGACCGGCAACGTGGACCGCAGCGTGCACAACCCGAACCTGATGGTGTGGCACGGGCGGCTCTGGCTGATCGACAACGGCGCGGGGCTGATCTTCCATCACCGCTGGTCCTCCGCCCACGCCTCGGTGCACAAGCGCTACGACCTGAGCGGCCACGCGCTGGGCGGCTACGGCCCGGACCTGGCCGCGGCGGACGCCGCACTGGCCCCCCTGGTCACCCGCGAGCTGCTGCGCGAGGTCACCGCCTCGGTGCCGGACGCCTGGCTCGCCGACGAGCCCGGCTTCGACTCCCCCGCGGCGGTGCGCGACGCGTACGTGGAGCACCTGGCGGCCCGGGTGGAGCACTCGGCGGCCTGGCTGCCGGAGGGGTTCGCCACGCCGGAGCAGATCCGGGCCGCGGAGGAGCGGGCCGCCGCCGCGCGGCTGGCGGCCCGTCCGAACTGGCTGAAGCAGGTGCCGAACCGGGCGGGGCTGGCCCCGGTCGAGGCGGACTGGTCCCGGCACGTCGGCGGCGAGTGACGCACCGCGCGACGCGCCGGGACCGGTCGACGCTACGTCAGCTCCGCCACCAGTCGGCGGCCTTGGCGGCGGAGACCACGCCGGCGCCGTAGAAGCCGTTGTTCGCGGTGTCGCCCTCGCAGGTCGCGTTCCACGCGCCGGTGCCGCCCGGGTTGTACACGCCGGCGGGGCAGGCGTGCGGGTCGGCCTGCTTCACCAGCAGGGCGCGCAGCTCGTCGGGGCCGGCCCACGGGTGGGTGGAGGCGAGCAGCGCGGCGACGCCGGTGACGTGCGGGGAGGCCATCGAGGTGCCCTGCATGTAGGCGTACTTGTTGCCGCGGATGGTGGAGAGCACCCGGCCGTTGTGGTCGGGGGTGTCCGGCAGCTGGTAGCGCGCGTCGCCGCCGGGGGCGGCCACGGCCACCGTGCCCAGGCCGTAGCTGGAGTAGTACGACTTGTCGCCCTTGACGCCGACGGAGGAGACCGCGACCACGCCGGGCAGTTCGGCGGGCAGGTCGAGGCAGCTCTGGTCGATCGGCCGGTCGCCGGGGGTGGTGTCGTCGGGGCTGCTGGTGTCGACGGTCTTGTGCGCCAGGTCGATGTTCTCGTTGCCCGCGGCGGCGACGTTGAGCACGCCGTTGCGGCGGGAGAAGTCGACGGCGCGGCGGACCGCCTCGCTGACCGCGCCCTGGTCGGGGTCGCCGGCGCAGTTGAACATCCACGGGTCGATGTAGTAGCTGTTGTTGGTGACCTTGAAGTGGTGCTCGCCGGCCCAGACGAAGCCGCAGATCGCGTACTCGGGGTAGATGAAGCCGCCGTCGTCGACCACCTTGACCGCGGCGAGCCGGACGCCGGGCGCGATGCCCTCGACGCCCTTGCCGTTCTTGGCGGCGGCGATGGTGCCGGCCACGTGGGTGCCGTGGTCGCTGCTGGTGGGCTGCCAGGACTGCCAGCTGGTGTCGGCCTTGCCGCTGAGGCAGGAGGCGGAGAGCGCGGGGTCGACGTTGGCGGCGAGGTCCTCGTGGGTGCCGTCGATGCCGGAGTCGAGCACGCCGACCACCACGGAGCGGCTGCCCAGGGTGGTCTTGTGCGCGGTGTCCACGCCGATCTGCCGCATGTCCCACTGGTTGGCCCAGAGCGGCTCGGTGCCGTCGGCGGGCGCGGCGGTGGGGACGTCCGCCTCCTCGACCGTGGACTCGACGTCGGCGGCCTGGATGCCGGCGGTGCGGCTGGCACCGACCGAGTCGATGGTCTTGGACGTCCGGAGCTTCGCGGCGAAGCCGGGGTCGGTGGAGCGGGCGACGATGACGCCGATCTGCTCGTAGGAGGCCACCACGGTGCCGCCGGCCGCCGCGATCTCGCGCTCGGCCTTCTGGGTCTGGCCGTGGTTGGCCCGGGTGTTGACCACATAGCTGAGCAGCGGGCCGTCCGCGGTGGCGGCCGACGCGCTGACCGCGGGAAGCGCGAGCGCTCCTGTGGTGGCGAGGGCGACCGTCGCCGCGGCGAGTGAAGTGCGGCTGATCCGGGGAACTCTCATAGGGGTTGACCCTCCCGAGTCTCGGCAGGCGCGATCGAGGGTGATCGAAAGCGCTGAGTGGGCCGGAGACTATTGAGGTCATATGATAAAAATCAAGACTTGACGCGCAATCTGCGCAGAACGGGCGAGTGCCCGGTCCGCTGTCAGTCGGACCGGGCACTCGCGCTGTTCTGACGGCACGTCAGGTGGTTCAGCCGCCGAACAGCTCCCCGTAGGTCGCCATCGCCGTCGCGACGTCGGCCTGCGCCCAGAACCGGTGGTACGTGAACGTCGGCGCGGCCCCGCCGTTCAGGTAGCTCTGGACCTTGGCGAACGACGGGTCGTTCTTGTACCAGGACCGGATCGACAGGAAGGTCGAGCTGCTGTTGATCGGGTCACCGTTGGGCATCGTGCCGGTCCAGCCGCTCGGCACCGAGACCGAGTCGTTGAACCGCTTGTAGTCGGTGCGGGTCTCGGGCACCGAGATGCCCAGCGCGTCCTGGCTGGTGGACCACATGCCGTCGAGCAGCTTCTGCGCCGCGGTCTTGGCCGAGGTGTTGCCGGACTTCGCCGCGTAGTAGGAGAGCAGCTTGGCGTACGAGCCGGCCACGCCCACGTCGTTGGTGTAGTCGACGACGCTCACGTGCAGGCCGGTGTTGGCGCCGGGGCTGGTGGCGTTCCAGGTGTCCGGCTTGCCGCTCCAGGCCAGGGTGGACGGGATCTTGTAGCTGCCGTCCGCGTTGAAGGTGGTCTGGGACAGCGCCCAGGTCACCCACTTGTCCAGGATCGCCTTGGCCTTGGTGTCGCCGCTCGCGTAGTAGTACTCGGCCATCCGCTCCAGACCCCAGGTCTGGAAGCCGAACCACTGGTTGGACGGCGGGTCGTGGTAGACCGGCGCCTCGTCGTAGAACATCCCGTAGAAGGTCGGGGTGCCGGCCGGCGGGGCGGCGTAGCTGCCCTCCCAGCTGTTGGTGGCACCGCCGGCGATCGCGCCCTCGGCGGACTGCAGCCACTGCACGAACTCGACCTGACGGCCCATCGAGGTGGTCCAGTCGGTCTTGCCGGTGGTCGACTTGGGCGCCATGGCCGGGTCGTTCACCAGGGCGTACGCGGCCATCGGGTTCTGGTAGCCGCCGTGCGCCGCGCCGTCGCCGATCCGCCAGGACCAGGCGGCCGAGGTGTCGGTGGCGCCGCCCCAGGCGTAGTACCAGGAGAGCAGGTAGTGCTCGGAGTCCTTGCCGTTGCCCGCCGCGCAGGTGGAGGCACCGACGCAGTTGCCGATCTTCTTGAAGTACTTGTCGAAGAACGAGTACCGCAGGTAGTCGCCCATCTTGCCGGCCTTGGCCACGGTGGTGGCCACCTGCGAGCCCTGGCCCTGCGCCTTGGCCCAGGTGTCCGCCCAGTAGGCGGCCTGGATCGCGCGGGCGTCGGCGTCCGGCGCGTCGGTGTACTTCCACTGCTTGGCGTAGGAGCTGTCCTTGACGAACAGGTCCAGGTAGCCGTTCTTGCCGCCGTAGGCGAACTTGTCGCAGGTGGGCTGCGGGATGGTCTCCCACACCGACTCCTGCGCGCCGCGCTGGTAGGTGTTGATGAAGGACGGCCCGGTGTCGCTCGGACCGGCCTCGCACTTGCCGGGCGCGTTGCCGTAGCCGTAGACGTTGTCGACGTCCTGCAGCCAGTGCATGCCGTAGATGTCGTCGGTGCCGTACGCGCTCTTCAGCTCACCGGCGATCGGGTCGTTGCCCGCCGTCACCGAGGTGTCCAGCGCCGACGGGTAGTCGCTCGGCAGCGGGTGCTCGGGGGCGTAGGTGGCCGGCTTCGACGCGTTGTACGAGGAGTTGGTCGGCTGGTCGGCGTGGCCCGGGATCATGTACGTCTCCATGAGCGTCCATGCCGCGTTGAACTTCGACCAGTCCTGGGACACCCGGCCGTACTGGGCCTCCAGCCAGAGCAGGTAGGAGTACGCCTCCGAGGTGGTCTCGTGGCCCTGGTCGGGGGCCTCGACCAGCAGGGTCTCCACCGAGTGGTAGGGGATGCCCTCGGGCGAGAAGTAGCCGTTCGCCGGGTCCTTGATCTTGTTGTACAGCTGCAGGAACCGGTCGTTGTACACGCCGGTGGCCGCGGTCAGCTCGGTCACGGTGACCGCCGAGGAGGTGTACCCGGTGGCGGCGGAGGTGAAGGTCGCGGCGCCCGTGGAGGCGGCGTCGGCGGTGAGCGTCACGGTCTGCGCGGTGGACCAGTTGCTCGGCGTGAAGGTCAGCGTCGCCCCGGAGCTGATGGACAGTCCGGTGTTGCCCGAGGTGCGGGTGGTGGTGACGGTGACGTTCGCGGCGGGCTGGCTCGACAGCTTCAGGGTGAAGCTGCCGGTCTTGCCCTGGTTGACCGAGAGGCTCACCGGGGTGGCGGAGATCGCCGGACCGGCCGCGACGGTGATGCCCGCCGGGGTCGACTCGCTGCTCGCGCCGAGGCTGTCGTACGCCTTGGCGTAGACCGAGTGGCTGCCGGCCGCGGCGCCGCTCCAGTTGAAGGTGTACGGCGCGGTGGTGGCGGTGCCCAGCAGCGCGGTGTTGTCGTAGAACTCCACCTTGCTGATGGCCGCGCCGTCCGCCGCGGTGGCGGTCGCCGCCAGCGGGATGGCCGCGCCGGACTGGTAGTTGGCGCCCGGGGCCGGGCTGGTCAGCGTGGTGGTCGGAGCCGCGTGCGCACCCGTGCAGCTGGTCCCGTTGACCGCGAACGAGGTGGGGGCGGCGTTCGTCCCGCTGTACGAGAAGTTGGCGCCCGCGCTGGTCGATCCGCCGGCCGCGATGGTCCCGTTCCAGGAGGCGTTGGCGACGGTGACCGTCTTGCCGGACTGGCTCCAGGTGCCGTTCCAGCCGCTGGAGAGCGTCTGGTTGCCGGCGTAGGAGTAGCTGAGGGTCCAGCCGTTGATCGCGGCGGTGCCCTTGTTGTTGATCGCCACGTTGGCGGTGAAGCCGCTGCCCCAGTCGGTGCCGACCGTGTAGTCGACGGAACACTGGAGGCCGGCGGCGGCGGCCGGGACGGCGGCCGCCGTGGAGAGGCCGGCGGCCAGCAGTGTCAGAGCTGCGGTGAACGCCGAGACCCGGTTGCGGGGTGGGGACATGACGGCTCCTCGGGTGGGGGTGGGTGGGGGAGTCTCCATGGAGAACGGTGAAGCTGTGGAGCTGTGGGAGCGCTCCCAAATATCGGGAGGGGCATGCCGACTGTCAAGAGACGTCGCAGCCCCGAGTGTTGGCAACTCCCTTACCCCTGGCTAGGGTTCGGGGCGGGCTTGTGGGAGCGCGCCCATTTCGCCACTCCTTCGAGGAGCCGGACATGACTGTCCGCACCACCACCACAGCGCTGGTCTCGGCGCTGGCCGCGACCGCAGCGGCCACCCTCGCGCTCACCGGCGCGGGTCCCGCGGCAGCGGCCGGGGTCCAGTGTTCCGTCGACTACACCGTCGGCAACGACTGGGGCACCGGCTTCACCGCCACCGTGAAACTTACGAACACCGGAACCACCGCGATCGACGGCTGGACCCTCGGCTACTCCTACGCCGGCAACCAGACGCTCTCCAGCGGCTGGAACGGCACCTGGAGCCAGTCCGGCAAGACGGTCACCGTCACCAACGCCTCCTGGAACGGCACCCTCGCGGTCGGCGGATCGGCGAGCGCGGGCGCCAACTTCTCCTACAGCGGCGGCAACGCGGCCCCGACCGCGTTCACCGTCAACGGGACGGCCTGCACCGGCGCGGGATCGTCGCCGTCGCCCTCTCCCTCGCCCTCCGCATCCCCCTCGGCTTCTGCCTCGCCCTCCGCTTCGTCCTCCCCGTCGGCCTCCCCCTCCGCGTCCGCCTCACCGTCGTCGTCGCCGTCGCCGTCCGGCAGCACCGGCACCGGCTCCGGCAAGGCGCCCGAGCTGCACGTCTCGGGCAACGCCCTGGTGAACGCGGCCGGTTCGCAGGTGATCCTGCGCGGCGTGAACCGCTCCGGCATGGAGTTCATGTGCGTCCAGGGCTACGGCTTCACCGACGGCCCGGTGGACGCCGCCTCGATCGCCGCGATCAAGGGCTGGAAGGCCAACGCCGTCCGAGTCCCCGTCAACGAGGACTGCTGGAACGGCGCTTCGAATGTCAAGCCCGAGTACGCGGGCGAGAACTACCGCACCGCGGTGAAGAACTTCGTCGCCGCGCTGCGGGACGCCGGGCTCACCCCGATCATCGACCTGCACTGGACCTCGGGCGTCTACACCGGCAACTCCTCCGGCTGCGCGGACGTCAACTCCACCTGCCAGAAGCCGATGCCGGGCGCGGGCGCGGCGACCTTCTGGAGCTCGGTCGCCGACACCTTCAAGGGCGACACCTCGGTCGTCTTCGACCTACTGAACGAGCCGTACGCGGACCGCGCGGTCTCCGGCCTCGACCAGGCGTGGAACTGCTGGCGGGACGGCGGCAGCGCCTGCCCCGGCATCGGCTACCCGGTCAGCGGCATGCAGACCCTGGTCAACGCGGTGCGCACCACCGGCGCGAAGAACGTCATCCTGCTCGGCGGCCTCGCCTACTCCAACGACCTCGGCCAGTGGCTCTCCCACAAGCCGACCGACGCGACCGGCAACCTGGCCGCCTCCTGGCACGTGTACAACTTCAACACCTGTGCCAACCAGTCCTGCTGGAGCTCGACGGTGGCTCCGCTGGCCGCCCAGGTCCCGGTGGTGATCGGCGAGATCGGCGAGAACGACTGCGCCCACTCCTTCGTCGACCAGGTGATGTCCTGGGCCGACGCGGCCAGGGTCTCCTACCTCGGCTGGACCTGGAACACCTGGGACTGCGGCCAGGGCCCGTCGCTGATCTCCTCCTTCGACGGCACCCCGACCGCCTTCGGCCAGGGCCTCAAGAACCACCTGCTCGCGGTGAACTGACGTACCGCCGGCCGCCCGCCGGGCCGTGGTGAACAGCGGGTGAACCACACCGGCGGGTCGGTCGGCGGTGCTGTTTTCGTCATCGCCGCGGCCTACAATCTGCTCGCCCGGCGCGGCCCGAGCACCATCCCGGAAGGCGCCGGGCCGCTGACGGAACGTCGAGGCGAGGGGCGGGCGGCATGACGGGCGGTGCGGAGATACCCGGTGCGCGGGAGGAGCTGCGGCGGCGCGGCGAGCGGCTGTTCGCCGAGTTCGCCGCCCTGCTGGAGGCGCTGGCCCCCGGCCGGGCCCCGGTCGCGGAGCTGCCCGAGCACCCCGACCTGACGGCGCTCGGCGACCCGCGCACCTTCGCCTACTACCGCCAGGTCGCCCTCGACCCGCCGCCGAACGGCCCCGGCCTGCTGGAGCGCGCCGAGTCCCTGCTGGCGGGCTGGCGGTTGGCGCGGGACCGCAGCGACTCCGGCGCGGTGGTGCTGTACGCCCAGCGGGACGCGTCCAAACTGCGGCTGCACTTCCACCCGGTCCGCGGCCTGACCCTGTGCCGGGCCGACACCGAGTCGATGGCGCTGCACGAGCCGGCCCTCGAGACCGCTCAACTCCCCCAGTACAGCGAGAAGTAGAGCCCGAACCCGAGCAGCAGGGCAATCGCCGCGGCGGGCAGCACGCCGCGCCGGCGGGCGGTGGGCGGCTCGGACGCCCGGGTGGACTCCGGGGCGCCGTCCAGCGGTACCTGCGGGGCGTTCTCGGCGAGCGCGGCGACCTCGACCTTCCAGGGGCGCTGCGGGTCGTAGGACACGTCCAGCGTCCGGCCGGCCTTGTAGCCGTCCAGGTCCATCACGTTGACCCGCGCGGTGGTGTGCACCCGGTACGGCGCGACGCCCTTCGGGGCCACCGTCAGGTCGAGCTTCACGGTGTGGTTCGGCCCGTCGCCGGTCGCCCGGGCACTCTCCACTCGGGCCAGGGCGGGCGACTTGGGGCCGGCCGCCACTCCGCGGCGCTTCTCGCTCCCGGCCCACAGCGCCCCGCCGGCCAGCACCCCCGTCCACGGCACCAGGTTGACCCCGATCACGAACGGCGCGACCCCGGAGGCGTCCCCGAGCCCGGTCGCCCCCTCCAGCACCAGGCCGAGCTCGAAGCCCACGCCCGCGAACAACAGCAACCCGATCCAGAACATCCGCTCCCCCACCGACGCGTGTCTCCCCGCGGTCCCGGATGCTATCGGTCCGCCGCGACAGGCCATGGCGGGCGGGTCGCCCGGTGACGGGGCGTCAGTAGCGCCAGCGGGTGGCCGCGACGATCTCCTCGGGGCCGCTGTCGGCGAAGCGGGCGATCTCGGCCTCGCGGACGTCGATCACGGACTGCCAGAGCTGCTCGCCCATCGCCTCGCGGAGCACCGCGGACTTGCGCAGCGCCTCGACGGACTGGTCGAGGGTGGCGGGGAGCCGCTCGGCCGCACCGTCGGGGTCGCCGGTGGTCTCGGCGGGGAGGTGCAGCGCGGCGCCGAGTCCGGCCAGTCCGGCGGCCAGGACGCCGCCGACGGCGAGGTAGGGGTTGGCGGCGGCGTCGAAGCACTTGACCTCGGCGTTGGCCTGCTCGGGTGCCGAGCCGGTGATCAGCCGTAGCGCGGCTTCCCGGTTCTCCAGTCCCCAGCAGCGGTGCGGCCCGGACCAGTGGCCGGGCACCAGCCGCAGGTAGCTGGCGACGGACGGGGCGCCGAGGGCGAGCAGCGCGGGCAGTTCGGCGAGCACGCCCGCGAGGAACGCCTCGGCCTCCCGGGTCAGGCCGTACGGTCCGGCGCCGCCGTGGCCGAGGTTGTGGCCGTCCCGCCAGAGGCTGAGGTGCAGGTGGCCGCCGTTGCCGACGCCCCCTGCGGTGAAGACGGGGGCGAAGCTGGCCTGCAGGCCGTGCCGGGCGGAGACCGCCTGCACGGTGCCGCGCACCAGCAGTGCGGTGTCGGCGGCCTCCACCGGGCCTTCCGGCGCGACCGAGAGCTCGAACTGCCCGTCGGTGTACTCGGGGTGCAGTTGCAGGACGGTCAGCTCCTGCTCGCGCAGCGCGCGCAGCAGGTCGCGCAGGTAGTCGCTGTTGCCGATCACCCGGCGCATGCCGTACGCGGGGCCGGGGGCGCCGCCGTCCACCACCCACTCGACCTCGATGCCGGCCAGTACGGTCAGTCCGCGTTCGGCGAGCGCGTCGGTCATCCGGCGGGCGAACAGCCGCTGGCAGCCGGGGTGCGGGTCGCCCTGCTGGGTGTAGCGGTCGCCGGGGGCCCAGGCCCAGCCGGGCTGGGCGGCCAGGCGGTGCAGCGCGGCGAGGTCGGGGATCAGCCGGAGGTCGCCGACCGGCCCGCCGGACGGGGCGAGCGAGTCGTCGACCAGGAAGGCGTCGAAGCAGGGCGCGGCGCCGACGCCCCACTGGGCGGCGGCCTCCAGGCCACGCACCGGTACGGTCTTGACCCGGGTGACGCCGGCGTTGTCCACCCAGCTGATGATCACGCCGTCCACCCCCTCGGCTTCGATCCGGGTGGCGGCCACCCGGGCCTCGGCGGCGCGCTCGGTGCGGGGCTTGGCGGTGCTCATGGGGCCATCCTGGCGACCCTCCGGCGTGGCGGCGTGCGGCCGCGCCGCAGGGTCACTCGTCCGTGGACGCACCACTCTGACGCGACTGGGATCATCAGATGTGACGCAGCTCACACGATCCGACGAAATTTCCGGGGACCTACTCCCCGTTTATCCCTCTGTCCGCACCGAAACGGGGAGTCGCTCCCCACTCCGTCCGCCGCTCGAAAGGAGCGCCGTCATGACCACCGTCGCCACCGCGCCCCGCCAGCGCGCGGACGCCACCCGCAACCGGGCGCGCATCGTGACCGCCGCCCGGGAGGCCTTCGTCGAGTACGGGGCGATGGCCCCGCTGGACGAGATCGCCCGCCGGGCCGGTGTCGGCAACGCCACGCTGTACCGGAACTTCGCGGACCGCGCCATGCTCATCCAGGAGGTCTCGCTCCAGGTGATGGAGCGGATCGTGGCGCACGCCCACGCGGCCACCGCCGAGGAGCCGGACTCCTTCGCGGCCTTCAGCCGGTTCGTCCACGCCGCGGCGGACGAACGGATCGGCGCGCTCTGTCCGCTGCTCTCCGACACCGTCGATCCGCACTGCCCCGAACTCTCCGAAGCGCGGGTCGAGATGAAGCAGGTCACCGACGACCTGATCTCCCGCGCCCAGGCCGACGGTCTGCTCCGCTCCGACGTCGGAGCGGGCGACGTCGTCGTCGCCCTGGCCCAGCTCACCCGACCGCTCCCCGGCTTCGGTTGCCTCGACCTGGACCCCTACGTCCATCGTCACCTGCAGCTCCTGCTCGACGGCCTGCGGGCTCCCGCCCCGTCCGAGCTGCCCGGCCGTGCCGCGACCCTGGAGGACCTCTCGATCCGCGCCTGACCCGTCGGCCCGCCCGCCGGGACACCCGAACTTCCGGTCCGAGCCCGTCAACCGCTCCGGCCCGCCCCTGCACGACCTCGACGTCTTCGTACGCTCTCGCACACACAAGTGGGTACCTCCATGTCTGACACCCTCCAGCCGGACCCGCGCCGGTGGAAGGCGCTGGCCTTCATCGCACTGGCCCAGCTGATGGTCGTCCTCGACGCGACCGTGGTGAACATCGCTCTCCCGAGCGCCCAGGTCGACCTCGGCTTCGCCGACAGCACCCGCCAATGGGTGATCACCGCCTACGCCCTGGCCTTCGGCGGCCTGCTGCTCTTCGGCGGCCGGGTCGCGGACCTGTGGGGCCGCCGCCGGACCTTCATGGTCGGCCTGATCGGCTTCGCGGCGGCCTCCGCCCTCGGCGGCGCGGCCGCCAACACCGCGATGCTGCTGGGCGCCCGCGCCCTGCAGGGCGTGTTCGGCGCGCTGCTCGCGCCCGCCGCGCTGTCGCTGCTCGCGGTGATGTTCACCGACGGCAAGGAGCGCGCCAAGGCGTTCGGCATCTACGGCGCGGTCGCCGGCGGTGGCGGCGCGATCGGCCTGATCCTGGGCGGCGTCCTCACCGAGTACCTGAACTGGCGCTGGACCTTCTACGTCAACATCCCGTTCGCCGTGATCGCCATCGTCGGCGCCGTCATGGTCATCCGTGAGCCCGCCGTCGGCCTCAACCGCAACCGCCTGGACATCCCGGGCGTGCTGCTGGTCACCACCGGCCTGGTCTCGCTGGTGTACGGCTTCACCCGCGCCGAGAGCAACGGCTGGGGCGACGGCACCACCATCGCGCTGTTCGTCGCCGCCGCGGTGCTGCTGGCCGCGTTCGTGTTCGTCGAGAGCCGGGTCAAGGCCCCGCTGCTGCCGCTGCGCGTGATCGCCGACCGCAACCGCGGTGGCGTCTACCTCTCGCTCGGCATGGCCGTGATCGGCATGTTCGGCCTGTTCCTGTTCCTGACCTTCTACATGCAGCAGGTGCTGGGCTACAGCCCGGTGAAGAACGGTCTGGCCTTCCTCCCGATGGTGGCCGGCATGATCACCGGCTCCACCCAGATCGGCGCCCGCCTGATGACCCGGGTCCCGGCCCGCTTCCTGATGGCCCCCGGCTTCCTCGTCGCCGCGCTGGGCATGCTGATCCTGACCCAGATCGACGTCGGCACCTCGTACTGGCAGGTGCTGCCCGGCCTGGTCCTGATGGGCCTCGGCATGGGTACCGCGTTCATGCCCGCGATGAGCCTGGCCACCTACGGCGTCCAGCCGCGGGACGCCGGTGTCGCCTCGGCGATGGTCAACACCTCGCAGCAGGTCGGCGGCGCGATCGGCACCGCGCTGCTGAGCACCGTCGCCAACAGCGCCGCGACCGCGTACGCCAAGGCGCACGGCGCCGCCGCCACCAACCCCGACCTGTTCAAGCTGCAGGTCCAGGTGCACTCCTACTCCACCGCGATCTGGTGGTCCTTCGGCATCCTGATCCTGGCCGGCCTCACCGCCTTCACCCTGGTCAACGCCGGCAAGCCCGCACCCCACGCCTCCGACGAGGCCACCGAGGACGCCGTCCCCGTCATGGCCCACTGACACCCCGTCAGCACACCCGAACGGCCCGCCCGGTTCCCTCCGGACGGGCCGTTCGGCATTCCCGCCATCAGCGGCTGAACTCCTTGAGCTCCTCCGTCTCGAGCGTCACACCCACCGGCTCCGGCAGCTCGACGGTGTGCCCGTACGACAGCGTCACGATGCTCCGGTAGCGGCCGTCCTCCGGCTCGCTGTGCACCGTCACGGCACCGGCGTCCCGGTCGACCAGCAGGAACACCGGGATCCCGGTCTCGGCGTAGGCCCGCGGCTTCTCCACCCGGTCGCGCCGATCGGCGTCGGCGTCGTACGACGTCACCTCGACCACCATCAGCACCGGCTCGGAGTCCGCCCACTCGCCCTGGCCCGCGAACGCACCATCGCGCGCGAGAGCACCGTCGGGCTTCGCATGCCCGGCGCGGTACTCCTCAACGCGGAGACCCTGCTCGGCATAGAGCCAGAGATCCGGACGCTGCTGCATGCAGCGCTTCGAAACCCACCTGATGATCTCGCCGTGGTCGCCGTCGGGCACCGGCTTGACTCCGATCCTGCCGTTGATGAACTCGATCACGACGTCTTGGCGCTCGGCAGCTATGGCGATCGCTCTGAACTGCTCCAGGTCCATCTGCGGGTGTTCGGTCGTCATGACAGCCATGGTGGCCTCCTTCGCGGGCTGCGGCCACAGTATGAGCACGCAGCAATGCCCGTGCCGCACTTCGCTCTTCCTACCCGCCGGTAACTCGGCTACAGTGTCCGCACGCACCAGCGCCGGGCTTCGGGAGCCGCACCGGCGGGTTGCTCTTTCTGCTGTGTGTCAGCGTCGCTTCACGTCTTGTCAGAGCGCCTGAGCATGACGGCTTTCCCCCGCGGTACGGACCGGAGCGGACCGGTCTGCCGTGCGGGGGCCGCGATCTTTCCTCCCGTTATCTCCCGCGCCGTCGGCGCACCCTCCCCCGTCCACACCCTCCACCGGGTTCGCGTTGTCGCGGCCGGTGGTGGCGGGGGCCGCGGCGCGGGCCCTGGACAAGGAGTCTGGACAATGGAGCGTGCTTTTCCGACGGTGGCCGTGGTCGGCCTGGGCACGATGGGTGCCGGGGTGGCCGTGGCGGTGGCCCGGAGTGGTCGGCGGGTGATCGGCGTCGAGGCCGGGCCCGAGCAGGCGGTGCGGGCGCTGGCCCGGATCGAGGCGGCGACGGCGCGGGCGGTGGAGCGTGAGCGGCTCGGCGCCGAGGAGCGGGCGCAGCTGCTGGCCCGGATCGAGGTCGGCGCGGAGCTGTCCGCGGCCGCGCAGGCGGACCTGGTGATCGAGGAGGTCCCGGAGGACCTCGAGCTGAAGCGGGAGCTGTTCGCCGAGCTGGACCGGATCTGCCCGCCGGAGACGGTGCTGGCGACCGGGACCACCGCGCTGAGCGTGACCCGGATCGCCGCCGCGACCTCGCGGCCGGAGCGGGTGCTGGGCGTGCACTTCTTCAACCCGGTGCACTCGATGAAGCTGGTCGAGGTGGTGCGCACGGTGCTGACCTCCCCTCAGGCGGCCGATCAGGTCGCCGAGTTCGCCCGCGACCTGGGCAAGGAGCCGGTGGCGGCGGGCGACCGGGCCGGGTTCATCGCCAACGGCCTGCTGTTCGCGTACCTGAACCAGGCGGCGGCGATGTTCGAGTCCCGGTACGCGACCCGGGAGGACATCGACGCGGCGATGCGGCTGGGCTGCGGCCTGCCGATGGGGCCGCTGGCGCTGCTGGACCTGATCGGCATCGACACCGCCCGCACCGTGTTGGAGGCGATGTACGAGCAGTCGAAGGACCGCCTGCACGCCCCGGCGCCGATCCTCGGCCAGCTGGTCGCGGCGGGCCTGCTGGGCCGCAAGTCGGGCCGCGGCTTCTACACCTACGAGGGCCCGGGTTCGTCGAAGGTGGTCGCGGAGGCGGCCGCGGCGGCGGAGCAGCGTCCGGCCGGCCGCGAGGTGCGGAGCATCGGCGTGTGCGGCAGCGGCACGATGGCGACCGGCATCGTGGAGGTGTTCGTCAAGGCGGGCCTGCCGGTGCTGCTGGCGGCCCGCAGCCAGGAGAAGGCGGACGCGGCGAAGGCGCAGCTGGCGAGGTCGCTGGAGCGTTCGGTGGCGAAGGGCCGGCTGACCGAGCAGGCCCGGGACGCGGCGCTGGCGCTGGTCACCCCGACCGGCTCGTACCAGGACCTGGCCGAGGTGGACCTGGTGGTCGAGGCGGTGGCCGAGGACCTGGCGGTCAAGCGCGAGCTGTTCGCGGCGCTGGACAAGATCGTCCGGCCGGGCGCGGTGCTGGCCACCACCACCTCCTCGCTGCCGGTGATCTCCTGCGCGACCGCCACCGGGCGGCCGCGGGACGTGGTCGGCATGCACTTCTTCAACCCGGCGCCGGCCATGAAGCTGGTCGAGGTGGTCTCCACGGTGCTCACCGCGGAGGACGTCACCGCGACCGTGCTGGAGCTGTGCGCGAAGGTCCGCAAGCACCCGGTGGAGTGCGGCGACCGGGCCGGTTTCATCGTCAACGCCCTGCTGTTCCCTTACCTGAACGACGCGGTGCGGATGCTGCAGGAGCACTACGCGACGGTGGACGACATCGACACCGCGATGAAGCTCGGCTGCGGCTACCCGATGGGCCCGTTCGAACTGCTGGACGTGGTGGGCCTGGACGTGTCGCTGACCATCGAGCAGGTGCTGCACCAGGAGTTCCGCGAGCCGGGGCTGGCGGCGGCGCCGCTGCTGGAGCACCTGGTGGCGGCGGGCTGCCTGGGCCGCAAGACCGGGCGCGGCTTCCGCGACCACGCACGGCGATGACCGGCCGGCCGACGGGCGCCCAGCCGGGCGCCCAGGGTCCCCGCCAGGGGCCCGCTCCGGTGGTCAACCCGCTTGCCCCGCGGCCTCCTTGGGGGTCGGGGGCGGTCTCCGCGCGGTGGCCGCGGCCGGCCGTGCTGCCGCCCGCGGCGCCGGTACGCCGGGCCAGGCCCGCAGCCGCGGTGCCGGGTGCGTGTAGCGTTCCGAACATGGATCGCCAGACCTCGCCCTCCCAGCAGCAGCCGGCCGCCGGGCCGGACCCGTCGCGGTCGGGGGTGGAGTCCGGGCCGGGCAGCCGCCGGGCCGCCGCCCAGCGACTGCAGATGCGCCAGGACCTGACGGCGGCGGCGATGGAGCTGTTCGCCACGCAGGGCTACGAGGAGACGACGGTCGATCAGATCGCGGCCGCCGCCGGGGTGGCCCGGCGCACCTTCTTCCGGTACTTCCGGTCGAAGGAGGAGGCGATCTTCCCCGACCACGACGACACCCTGGTGCAGGTGGCCGACCTGCTGGCCAGCGCCGAGCCGGAGGAGCACCCGCTGGACGTGGTGTGCCGCGGCATCAAGGAGGTGCTGCGGATGTACGCCTCCACGCCCGAGATGTCGGTGGCCCGCTACCAGCTGATCCGGCAGGTCCCGGCGCTGCGCGAGCGGGAGATCGCGGTGGTCTCCCGGTACGAGCGGCTGTTCACCCGGTACCTGCTGGGCCGGTTCGACGCGGCCGAGCAGACCCCGCCGAGCTGGCAGCGCGGCGGCGACGACGACTCGATGCTGGCGGAGGTGTCGGCGGCTGCGGTGGTCGCGGCCCACAACCACGTGCTGCGGCGCTGGCTGCGGGCGGGCGGCCACGGCGACGTGGAGGCGCAGCTGGACCACTCCTTCGAGGTGATCCGGGGCACCTTCTGGCCGACCCCGCCGAGCGGCGCCCGCCGGCGCGGAACCTCGCTGGCACCCGGTGCCATCGGTGACGGAGGGTCACCAGAGGAGCTGGGAGCAGTGAGCGCACTGAGTGCCAGCCCGGGCGGTGAGGTACTGATCACAGTCGCCCGGACGGACGCACCGCTGGAGCTGGTGGTGGATTCGATCCGAGCCGCCCTGGCGGAGCGGAATCCCGTGTAATCCAGGCGGTTTACGCAGGTCACAGCAGAATCGAAGGCCCGTTCCCGGTTTCGGGAACGGGCCTTCGGTCGTCTCCGGCACACCACCGGAACGCGTGTCGTGGCTCACGCACTCTGGTGGCACCGCGTGTCTTTACGAGTGGCACAGGGTGCCATTACCTTGTTCCCACCGGTCGCGGCGCCGCGGCTCCCCACCTCGGCGCGCCGTCGTCCGGCGTCCCCTACCGAGGGGGCGTAACAGCAGCACCCACGCGACCCACCCAACTCGTCGCACCCGCACCACCCACCCAGACCCTCAAGCCGAAGCCGGTGTCCGCTCCCGGCTCCCCCAGACGCCCTGTGTCCCTCGCACAGGTACGCCTTCGGAGGCAGCCATGCAGGAAATTCTCGCCGCGATCCTCAGCGGCAACGCCACGTCCGCGGACTACGCCGCGCTCGAGCTGCCCGAGTCCTACCGGGCCGTGACGCTCCACAAGGACGAGGAGCAGATGTTCGCCGGCCTCGCCAGCCGCGACAAGGACCCGCGCAAGTCGCTCCACCTGGACGACGTGCCGCTGCCCGAGCTCGGCCCGGGCGAGGCCCTGGTCGCCGTGATGGCCAGCTCCGTCAACTACAACACCGTGTGGAGCTCGATCTTCGAGCCGGTCTCCACCTTCGGGTTCCTGGAGCGCTACGGCCGCCTCTCGCCGCTGACGAACCGTCACGACCTGCCGTACCACGTGCTCGGCTCCGACCTGGCGGGCGTGGTGCTGCGCACCGGCGCCGGGGTCAACGCCTGGAAGCCGGGCGACGAGGTCGTCGCGCACTGCCTCTCGGTCGAGCTGGAGTCCCCGGACGGCCACAACGACACGATGATGGACCCGGAGCAGCGCATCTGGGGCTTCGAGACCAACTTCGGCGGCCTGGCCCAGATCGCCCTGGTGAAGACCAACCAGCTCCTCCCCAAGCCCAAGCACCTGACCTGGGAGGAGGCCGCCTCCCCGGGCCTGGTCAACTCCACCGCCTACCGCCAGCTGGTCTCCCGCAACGGCGCCGGCATGAAGCAGGGCGACAACGTGCTGATCTGGGGCGCCAGCGGCGGCCTCGGCTCGTACGCCACCCAGTACGCGCTGGCCGGCGGCGCCACCCCGATCTGCGTGGTCTCCAGCCCGCAGAAGGCGGACATCTGCCGGGCCATGGGCGCCGAGGCGATCATCGACCGCTCGGCCGAGGGCTACAAGTTCTGGAAGGACGAGAACAACCAGGACCCGCGCGAGTGGAAGCGCCTGGGATCGAAGATCCGCGAGTTCACCGGCGGCGAGGACGTGGACATCGTCTTCGAGCACCCGGGCCGCGAGACCTTCGGCGCCTCGGTGTACGTCACCCGCAAGGGCGGCACCATCGTCACCTGCGCCTCCACCTCCGGGTACATGCACCAGTACGACAACCGCTACCTGTGGATGTCGCTGAAGCGGATCGTCGGCTCGCACTTCGCCAACTACCGCGAGGCCTTCGAGGCCAACCGTCTGGTCGCCAAGGGCAAGATCCACCCGACCCTGTCGAAGGTCTACTCCCTGGAGGAGACCGGCCAGGCCGCCCTCGACGTGCACCACAACAAGCACCAGGGCAAGGTCGGCGTGCTCTGCCTGGCCCCGCAGGAGGGCCTGGGCGTGCGCGACACCGAGCTGCGCGAGCAGCACCTGACCAAGATCAACGCCTTCCGGGACATCTGATGGCCGCTCAGGAACGCGACCGCCCCTGGCTGATGCGCACCTACGCCGGGCACTCCACCGCGAGCGACTCCAACGCGCTCTACCGGCGGAACCTGGCGAAGGGTCAGACCGGCCTGTCGGTCGCGTTCGACCTGCCGACCCAGACCGGCTACGACTCCGACCACGTCCTCGCCCGCGGCGAGGTCGGCCGGGTCGGCGTGCCGGTCGGGCACCTCGGCGACATGCGCACCCTGTTCGACGGCATCCCGCTCGAGCAGACCAACACCTCGATGACCATCAACGCCACCGCCATGTGGCTGCTGGCGCTGTACCAGGTGGTCGCCGAGGAGCAGGGCGCGGACATCGCCAAGCTCACCGGCACCACCCAGAACGACATCGTCAAGGAGTACCTGTCGCGCGGGACGCACGTCTTCCCGCCCGGCCCCTCGGTGCGGCTGATCACCGACATGATCGCCTACACCGTGGCGCACATCCCGAAGTGGAACCCGATCAACATCTGCAGCTACCACCTGCAGGAGGCCGGGGCCACCCCGGTCCAGGAGATCGCCTACTCGATGTGCACCGCGATCGCCGTGCTCGACGCGGTCCGCGACTCCGGGCAGGTCCCGGCCGAGCGGATGGGCGAGGTGGTCGCCCGGATCTCCTTCTTCGTCAACGCGGGCGTCCGCTTCGTCGAGGAGATGTGCAAGATGCGGGCCTTCACCCGGCTGTGGGAGAAGGTCACCCGCGAGCGCTACGGCATCGAGGACGCCAAGCAGCGCCGGTTCCGCTACGGCGTGCAGGTCAACTCGCTCGGCCTGACCGAGGCCCAGCCGGAGAACAACGTCCAGCGCATCGTGCTGGAGATGCTGGCCGTCACGCTGTCCAAGGACGCCCGCGCGCGGGCCGTCCAACTCCCGGCCTGGAACGAGGCGTTGGGCCTGCCGCGGCCGTGGGACCAGCAGTGGTCGCTGCGCATCCAGCAGGTGCTGGCCTACGAGTCGGACCTGCTGGAGTACGGCGACCTGTTCAACGGCTCGCACGTCATCGAGGCGAAGACCGAGGAACTGCTGGCCGGCGCCGAGGCGGAGATCGCCAAGGTGCTGGGGATGGGCGGCGTGATCCCGGCCGTCGAGTCCGGCTACCTGAAGTCCAACCTGGTCGCCTCGCACGCCGAGCGCCGGGCCCGGATCGAGGCCGGCCAGGACAAGATCGTCGGCGTCAACTGCTTCGACACCACCGAGGACAGCCCGCTCACCGCGGACCTGGACACCGCCATCATGGTGGTCGACCCGGCCTCCGAGCGCTCCGTGCTGGAGAACCTGGAGCGCTGGCGCCAGGGGCGCGACGAGGCCGCCGTGCAGACGGCCCTGGCCCGCCTGAAGGAGGTGGCCGTCACCGAGCAGAACCTGATGGACGCCACCCTGGCCTGCGCCCGGGCCGGCGCCACCACCGGCGAGTGGTCCTTCGCACTGCGCGAGGTGTTCGGCGAGTACCGCGCCCCCACCGGGGTCGGCGGCGCGCCGGTCGCGGTCGCCGCCGAGCCGGGCGGCGAACTCGCCGCCGTGCGCGAGGCCGTGGCCGCCACCGCCGCCGAACTCGGCGCCGGGAAGCTGCGCCTGCTGGTCGGCAAGCCCGGCCTGGACGGGCACTCCAACGGCGCCGAGCAGATCGCCGTCCGGGCCCGCGACGCCGGCTTCGAGGTGGTCTACCAGGGCATCCGCCTGACGCCCGAACAGATCGTCTCCGCCGCCGTCGCCGAGGACGTGCACTGCGTCGGACTGTCGATCCTCTCCGGCGCGCACCCCGAGCTTGTGCCCGACGTCATACAGCGGTTGCGCCGGGCCGGGGTGGAGGATGTGCCAGTGATCGTCGGAGGCATCATCCCCAACGCGGACGCCGAGGCCCTCAAGGCCGGCGGAGTCGCCGCCGTGTTCACCCCCAAGGACTTCGGCATCACGACCATCATCGGCCGGATCGTGGACGAGATCCGGCTCGCCAACAGGCTTCAGCCGTGGGCGGCGACCACCGCCGCGACCAGCTGACCGGAAGGAACGACCTCCCTCATGACGACTGTGAACCGACTCCGTCCGCGCCGTTCCTGCCTGGCCGTGCCGGGCAGCAACCCGCGCTTCCTGGAGAAGGCCCAGGGCCTGCCCGCCGACCAGGTCTTCCTCGACCTGGAGGACGCCTGCGCCCCGCTGGTCAAGGAGAGCGCCCGCCACCACATCGTGGACGCCCTGAACAACGGCGACTGGGGCGGCAAGACCAGGGTCGTCCGGGTCAACGACTGGACCACGCACTGGACCTACCGCGACGTCATCACCGTCGTCGAGGGCGCCGGCCAGAACCTCGACTGCATCATGCTGCCGAAGGTCCAGACCGCCGAGCAGGTCAAGGCGCTGGACCTGCTGCTCACCCAGATCGAGAAGACCATGGGCTTCGAGGTCGGCAAGATCGGCATCGAGGCGCAGATCGAGAACGCCAAGGGCCTGATCAACGTCGACGCCATCGCCGAGGCCTCGCCCCGGCTGGAGACCATCATCTTCGGCCCCGCCGACTTCATGGCCTCCATCAACATGAAGTCCCTGGTGGTCGGCGAGCAGCCGCCCGGCTACGGCGCCGACGCCTACCACTACATCCTGATGCGCATCCTGATGGCCGCCCGCGCCAACGACCTGCAGGCCATCGACGGCCCCTACCTGCAGATCCGCAACCAGGAGGGCTACCGCGAGGTCGCCCGCCGCTCCGCCGCCCTCGGCTTCGACGGCAAGTGGGTGCTGCACCCGGACCAGGTCGCCGCCGCGAACGAGATCTACTCGCCCTCGCAGGAGGACTACGACCACGCCGAGCTGATCCTCGACGCCTACGACTGGTGCACCTCCGAGGCCGGCGGCGCCAAGGGCTCCGCGATGCTCGGTGACGAGATGATCGACGAGGCCAGCCGCAAGATGGCCCTGGTCATCGCCGGCAAGGGCCGCGCCGCGGGCATGGAGCGCACCACCAAGTTCGAGATCCCGGGAGCCTGAGCCATGCAGTTCGGACGCACCTACGAGGAGTTCGAGGTCGGCGCGGTCTACAAGCACTGGCCCGGGAAGACCGTCACCGAGTACGACGACCACCTGTTCTGCCTGCTCACCATGAACCACCACCCGCTGCACATGGACGCCAACTACGCGACCACCACCGTGCAGGGCAGGAACGTCGTGGTCGGCAACTACATCTACTCGCTGCTGCTCGGCATGTCCGTCCCGGACGTCTCCGGCAAGGCGATCGCCAACCTGGAGATCGAGTCGCTGCGCCACATCGCGCCGACCTTCCACGGCGACACCATCTACGGCGAGACCGTGGTCCTCGACAAGAACCTCACCTCGAAGCCGGACCGCGGCATCGTCTACGTCGAGACCAAGGGCTACAAGCAGGACGGCACGGTCGTCTGCATCTTCCGCCGCAAGGTGATGGTGCCGACCGAGACGTACAACAAGGAGCGCGGCGGCGAGCAGCCCGGCCGCCCCGAACCGCTCGCCTGAGCCCACCCAGACCCCGGACGGGTAGGCCGCCGTCATCGGCCGTACCCCACCCCGGTCCCGGGGGCTCCGCGGCAGCCACGCGCCGCGGAGCCCCCTCCCCCACCCTCATCCCTCTTGAGCAGTCACGGAGCCGCACGATGGGACGCCTCGCACAGACCGACGGCCTCACCGAGATCCAGCGGGACATCCTCGCCACCGTGCGGGAGTTCGTCGACAAGGAGATCATCCCGGTCGCGACCGAGCTGGAGCACAAGGACGAGTACCCCACCGCCATCGTCGAGGGCATGAAGCAGCTCGGCCTGTTCGGTCTGACCATCCCCGAGGAGTTCGGCGGCCTCGGCGAGTCGCTGCTGACCTACGCCCTGGTGGTCGAGGAGATCGCCCGCGGCTGGATGTCGGTCTCCGGCATCGTCAACACCCACTTCATCGTGGCGCACATGATCAACGCCCACGGCACCCAGGAGCAGAAGGACTACTTCCTCCCGAAGATGGCCGCCGGCGAGCTGCGCGGCGCCTTCTCGATGTCCGAGCCGGGCCTGGGCTCCGACGTCTCCGCGATCTCCACCAAGGGAGTCAAGGACGGGGAGTTCTACGTCCTGAACGGCCAGAAGATGTGGCTGACCAACGGCGGCACCTCGTCCGTGGTCGCGGTGCTGTGCAAGACCGACGAGGGCGGCAACACCCCGTACAAGAACATGACCACCTTCCTGATCGAGAAGACCCCGGGCTTCGGGCCGAACGAGACCGTTCCCGGCCTGACCGTGCCCGGCAAGATCGAGAAGATGGGCTACAAGGGCGTCGACACCACCGAGCTGGTGTTGCAGGACGTCCGCATCCCGGCGGACCGCATCCTCGGCGGGGTCCCCGGCAAGGGCTTCTACCAGATGATGGACGGCGTCGAGGTCGGCCGCGTCAACGTCGCCGCCCGCGGCTGCGGGGTCGCCCGCCGCGCCTTCGAGCTGGGCATCGCCTACGCGCAGCAGCGCACCACCTTCGGCAAGAAGATCGCCGAGCACCAGGCGATCCAGTTCAAGCTCGCCGAGATGGCCACCAAGGTCGAGGCCGCCCACCAGATGATGGTGATGGCCGCCCGCAAGAAGGACAGCGGCCAGCGCAACGACCTGGAAGCCGGCATGGCCAAGTACCTGGCCTCCGAGTACTGCAAGGAGGTCGTCGAGGACACCTTCCGGATCCACGGCGGCTACGGCTTCTCCAAGGAGTACGAGATCGAGCGGCTGTACCGGGAGGCCCCGATGCTGCTGATCGGTGAAGGTACGGCGGAGATCCAGAAGATGATCGTGGGCCGCCGGCTCCTGGAGGAGTACCGGCTCGCGGACTGAGAACGTCCCTCTCCGGTCGGAACGCGGGCGTGCGGGCCCGCCTCCGACACCCCGCCGCGCCGACCGAGGCCTGGTCAGCCGTTCCACGGCCGGCGTGGCGACGGAAGCGGTCGCGGGGCGCGTTTCCCCAGGTACGCGCCCCGCGGCCGCTTCCGCACACCCCGGAATCACCCCCGACACGCTGAGACGTGGGTCACCACGTCCTTGCGAGTCCTTGGGGATCCGCACCCACCCCGGTTACGGTCGTACACATAGCAGGAGCACGACTCATCAGGCAGGCGTAGTTCGACTAGCAGGCGGCTTGCCCAGATACCGGCAGGTCCCGATAGCATCCACCGGGACAGCAGCCGTCCCGACAACTCGATCCCCGCGGTGGCCCCCGTCCAGGGGCCATTCAGTGTCCCCGCGCGGGGCCCGCGACTAAAGGTCCTCGATGCCCATCAGCCCGTCCCCTCACACCTCCGCCCAGGGTCCCGGACCCGAGGGTCGCCGACCCCGCGTGACCATCGCCCGCGGAGCCACCCCTTGGTTCGTTCCCACGCTGGCCACCGCCGCCGTGACGACCGCCCTCACCCGGCGTTCCGGCAAGTGGGCCCTGGCGGCCGTGCCGGCCTGCGCGCTCAGCGCGGGCATGCTGTGGTTCTTCCGCGACCCCGAGCGTGAGATCGGCGCCGGCAGAGTGATCTCCCCCGCCGACGGCGTGGTCCAGTCCATCGACGAGTGGCCGGACGGTCGCACCCGCGTCGCCATCTTCATGAGCCCGCTCAACGTCCACGTCAACCGCGCGCCGCTGGCCGGTGCCGTGACGTCCGTGGAGCACATCGCCGGCGGCTACGTCCCGGCGTTCAACAAGGACAGCGACCGCAACGAGCGCGTCGTGTGGCACTTCGACACCGAGCTCGGCGACATCGAGATGGTGCAGATCGCGGGCGCCGTGGCCCGCCGCATCGTCCCCTACATGGACGCCGGCACCAAGGTCGAGCAGGGCGAACGGGTCGGTCTGATCCGTTTCGGCTCGCGCGTCGACACCTACCTGCCGGCCGGCGTCGAGGTCGGCGTCGAGGTCGGCCAGAAGACCACAGCCGGGGTGACTCGCCTTGACCGTGACTGATCCGGAGACTCTGGTCGGCCTTGCCGACGAAGAGGAGACCGAACTCCGCCGCCGACGCTGGGCCCGGGACCGCGAGCTGCGCGCGCCCCGCTCCCCCCAGCACCTGTCCACCGCCGACTTCCTCACCCTGGGCAACGCCGTCTGCGGCTTCCTGGCGATCTACTCGATCACCACCGGGATCCTCATGCCGCACCTCACCGGCGAGTCCAACACGCCCGTCAAGCACAGCGCCGCCACCGCGGTCACCCTGCTGCTGATCGGTGCGATGTGCGACCTGTTCGACGGCCTGGTGGCGCGCAAGCTGCGCTCCTCCGCGCTGGGCGCGGAGCTCGACAACCTGGCCGACCTGATCAGCTTCGGCATCGCGCCGGCCTACTTCGTCGCGGTCTGGGGCCTGGTCTCGCCCGGCTCCAACCAGCAGCTCTCGGCGTTCATCGCGCTGACCGTGCTGCTCGCCGTGGTGCTGCGGCTGGCCCGCTTCTCGGCCGTCAAGATGCGGCCGGGGATCTTCCAGGGCATGCCCTGCCCGATGGGCGCGATGACGGTCATCGCGATCGTGCTGCTCGACCCGCCGTTCATCCCCGGCCTGCTGATGATCCTCGGCGTGGCCTACCTGATGGTCAGCCGGATCGAGTACCCCAAGCCGCAGGGCCTGCTGGCCACCGCCACGCTGGCCTGGATCGTGGTCTCCATCGGCTGCCTCGCCTCCTGGGCCGCGGGCCTGCCCGGCGGCGACACCCTGATGCACATCGGCGCGGTCGCCCAGATCGCCCTCGCGGCGATGGCTCCGCTGCTGGTCATCCGCCGGAAGGTCGGCCAGAAGGTCGGCGACGTGCGGGCCCGGCGTGCCGAGCGGAACTGCGCGTAGCTGCGGTAGCTGCGGTAGCTGCTCTCACGAAAGCCGCCCACTCCGAGAATTCTCCGGGTGGGCGGCTTTCTGCTGTGCGGTCTTCCGCTTCGCGCAGTTCCCCGCGCCCCTGACGGGGCGCGAACCGAGGCGGGAGCTCAGGCGCCGCCGTTGTGCACGGAGAAGGCGCTGCGGCGGGCGGCGCGGGCGACGGCGGGGTCCGGGTGGACGGAGGCGACGGCGGTCAGGACGCTGGCGGCTCGCGGGTGGCCGGACTGGCGGGCGCGGTGGAACAGGCGGACGGGTTCACCGGCCGAGGCGCCCTCGACGTGGCCGACCAGCAGGTCGGTCTCGCCGTGGTCGAGGACGGCGGCGGCGGTGTCGACCCACAGCCAGGCGGCGTCCTCCGCGCCCAGCACGTCGGCCGGGGACACCCCGCCCTCGTCGAGCTGTTCGGCGAGCCAGAGCAGCGCGTAGGGCCGCAGGACGGCCTCCTCGACGGCGGCGCGGACGCCCTGCTCGGCGGTGGAGCCGGCCACCACCCGGAGGGCCTCGAAGGCGAGGCCGCGCACCAGGGCGTCCTCGCCGCGGGCGGCCTCGAGGAGTTCGGCGACGGCGCGGTCGGCGGGGCGGGCGGCGACCCAGGCGCGGAACTCGGCGCGGGCCGGTCCGGGGGTGTAGTCGGCGCAGGCGCTGAGCAGCTCCACGGCGCTCTGCTCGATGTGCCCGGCGGCGGTCTGCGCGACGGTGCAGATCTCCTCGAGCTTGGCGCGCACCGCCCAGTGGCCGAGCGGGGAGAGTTCGGCGGCCTCGTCCCCGCGGGTGAGCGCGCCGACGGCGGCCAGGCCGTCGAGCATCCAGTCGAGCACGGCGGCGACGTCGGCGGGCGCGTGCGGGGTGTCGATCTGCGGCTCGCGGCAGGTGCCGCGGACCGCGGAGACCGCGGAGGCGGCGTGCGGGACCGGCGAGAGCGGGAAGGTGCCGGGGCCGAGGCGGCGCTCGTCCAGGCCGCGGCGGAGCAGTTCGAGCAGCTCGCTGTCGGCGACCGGCCCGTCCACCAGGTGCAGGAAGGAGAGCAGCTGCGGGGCCTGGTCGACGGCCTGGCCGGCCAGCTGCGCGAAGACGCCGCGCAGCGCCACCGGCGGGACCGGGGCGAGCAGCGTCCAGGCGTCGAACAGCGCGGACCAGCCGCGGACCACCGCCTCGTCGTCGCGCTCCCACGCGTGCAGCCGCCAGCCGGGTCCGGCGCCGCCGTCGCGGAGTTCCACCAGGCCGACCAGCAGGGCCTGGCCCCAGGCGTTGGCGGCGGCGCCGACGGTCATCGCGAGGGCGCGGCCGGCGGCGCGGGCGTCCTCGGGGAGGAGCTCGCCGCGCTTGTCGACCTCGGCGAGCTCGCCGGCCCAGCGCGCGACGCGGACGGCGTCGGCGAGCATCCGGCGGGCCAGCGGGGCGAGTTCGGCGGGCGCGGGGAAGCCGTCCGGGACGGGCACGCGGCCGCGTCCGGGCTTGGCGGGGACCCGGCGTCGGTTGGTGCCGGGTACAGTGCCGTCCGCCCGCCCGGCCGTGCCGGGCAGACGGGTCACCGTCGCACCGGTGCGGATCGGCTGGTGCGGGGCATCACGGTCGCGCGGGTTCCGAGACGTCACGCCGTGCAGTCTTCCCCTTGCACGGGCCTTCTGTCACATCGACTGCCGGGCTGTCTCGGCGCGCTGTCCCAACCGTTCGAACGAAGGGTGGACAAGCCACCGCAAAGCGGGACGGATCGCTCCGTTTTCTGGCATGCACATGAACAATACCGCGCAGCCTGCGAGAACAGGACGCGGTGGCCGGCGTTCCGGTTCCGCCTGGTGATCGCCGTCACGGCGCCGGCCGCCGCCGTCACAGCAGCGGCGTGAGGAAGCGGCGCAGCGCCTCGGTGTAGGCCGCCGGGTCGGCGTTCCACAGGGCGGCGTGTGCGGCGTCCGGGACGGGCTGGAGGCTCACCAGGTCGTCCCGGCTGGTGGCGAGGCGCTGGGCGGCCGCCCAGGGGGCGATCCGGTCAGCGGGGCTGTGCAGCACCAGCGCGGGGGCGGGCAGGTCGGTGCCGGCCGCGATCCGGGCGAAGCCGGCCAGGTCGACGCCGGTGCGGCCCTGCGCGGCGAGCGAGCCGAGTTCGGCGAGAGCCGGGGACGCGCCGCCGCGGGCGCTCTCCCGGCGCATCGTCTCGGTCAGGTCCAGCACCGCCGAGTCCAGCACCAGGCCGGCGATCCGCTCCCGCCAGGTCGAGCGGGCCGCGGTCTGCAGCGCGATGCTCGCCCCGACCGACCAGCCGTACAGCACCACCCGGCCCGCGCCGTGGTCCAGGGCGTGGACGATCGCCGCCTCGACGTCTCGCCACTCGGTCTCGCCGAAGTGCCCCAGGCCGTCCGGGGAGGCGGGCGCGCCCTCGTCGCCGCGGTAGGTGACGGTCAGGGTGGGCAGGCGCAGCGCGTGCAGCAGCGGCAGCACCGGCAGCGCCTGGGTGCGGTCGGCGCCGGGGCCGTGGATCAGCACCACCCAGGTGCCGCGGATCCCGGTGGTGTGCCAGGCCGGGAGCGGGCCGAGCTCGCCGTCGACCGCGGTGTCGGTGAAGTCCAGGCCGGCGGCGGTGCGCGGGTCCCCGATCAGCACCCGCGGGGTGACCCGGACCTCGGTGCCGACGGCCAGGGTGCCGCCGTCGGCCCGCTCCAGCCGCCGCAGGACCCGCTGCTCGCCGCGGTCCAGGACACCGCCGACCACCGCGTGCCCGCCGTCCGGCCACTCCAGCGCGTAGTGCCCGGTCAGCAGGGTCTCCTCGGTCCGGGTCAGCCCGACCCGGCCGGGACCCAGGTCCTGCACCACCACCCGCGTCGCGGCGAACGGCTCCACCTCCCCGGGCCGCACCACCCGGTTCGACACCTTCCTCCCGAGCAGCAGGAACGCCGCCCCGGTCCCTGCTGCGGCGGCTGCGACAACGGCGGCGGTTCCCCAACGCATCGACGGCACTCCCCGGCTGACGGTCCATGGCTACGAGCACCAGTCCACCCGCAGACGCCGCCCCCGGCGACCCGGGACGCGCGAGCGGGTGGTCGGCCGGGGAGCCGACCGCCGGTGACAGCGGGACGGTGCACCGGGAGCGGCCGCGCTCCGGGTCATGCGCGCCGACGAGCCCTCGGCATCGGTTGGCGGGGACCGCCCTCGACGAGGTGGCCGTAGCCGCCGGCCTCCCAGACCAGCGCCCGGAATTCCTGCAGGGTCAGCGCTGTGGCCTCTTCGCCCGACTCGGTGCGGAAGTGGACGGTGCCGCAGCGGGCGCAGTACCAGCCTCGGGACCAGAGCCGCTCGGCAGCCGCCCGACCCGCCAGGAGCCGTTTTCGGGCCGACCGATGCTTGGCCGCGCGGACGAACAGCGCGATCGCCGCCACCAGCGCCAGTGCGGAGATCCAGCCCAGGAAGGCGAAGTCGGGCCGTGGCGAGTCCGCGACCGGAGTGCGGTCGAACGGGTAGTTCTGCGGGTGCGTCGCCGTGGTGCGGTCACTGAACCAGTGGCCGGCGGCGGCGCCTGCGATGAAGGTCCCGATGGACACCAGTCCCAACATCCCCGCGAGACAACCGAGCGGTGACGGCATGGACAAGAGCCCCGGTGCCGGTTCCAGAGCACCCGACAGGGACGTGGTGACACTGCGGGTGACGGTCTCCTCGGGATCGTCGAAACGAGCCGGAGTCGTGATCCTGACGCTGTCCCGCCCGGCGTGGTAGACGGCCGGAACGCCGGCCACCTCGTCGGTGAGTCCGCAGCTCGGGCACGGTTGCAGCAGCGGTGGCCCGGTGTCTTCGATCCTTGCCATGGAACCCCCTGGGTGCGTTCTGCCGGTCGGGCGCGGCCATGCTGACAGACGACGGGGCGAGACGGTGATGATCTGAGCGAAGACTGAGGATCGGCCGTTCGACCGACCCTTGGCACCCGTCCGCTAGGCCGCCAGTTCCTCGGCCAGGAGTTGCCAGAAGCGCGGGGTGACCGGGGGGCGGGGCGGGGGCGGGGTGGCGCCCCAGTGGGTGGGGGTGTGGTGTTCGGACTGGAGGGTGGCGAGGGTGTGTTCGAGGGCTTCGGGGGCGACCGGGACGATGCGGGCGATGGGGCGGAGTTGGGCCTGCCAGCGGCCCTGGACGACCTGGCGGAGGCGGGAGTCGAGTTCGGCGTCGCGGCCGGTGAGGTGGACCAGGGTGCGGAGGTCGACGCCGAGGACGACGGCGAGGGTGTGGGTCTGTTCCTCGTCGCCGGTCCACTTCCCGGTGGCTTCGGCCTTCTGGTAGGTGGCGGGCGCGAGGCCGAGGCGGCGGGCGGCCTGTTCCTGGCTGAGCTCGCGGGCCAGCCGGAAGTCGCGCAGGGTGCGCGGGGCTCCGCCCATGAGCTGGACGGGCGGGCACCAGAGGGTGCGGGCGAGGGCGATGAGCTCCTCTTCGGTGGGGACGATGTGGCCGCTCTCCCAGCCGAGGACGTGGGCGGGCAGCAGGCGGATGCCGTGGGCGGCGAGGCCTTCGGCGACCTGATCGGGTGTCAGGCCGAGGCCGGTCCGGTGGGCCCGGGCCGCGGCGGGGGAGAACGGCACGGGCGGGGCCGGCAGCTGTCTGCGTCGCATGCCCCCTGAACGTACGGGCGGACGGCGGCGGGCCCCACCCGCCGAAGACACGAAGCGGGGCGGGCGGTCCCGGCCGACGACTGGTCGATCGAACGAGAGGGGGGTGGACGAACCGGACGCCGGATCGGACGTAGTGACGGAGCGACAGCCGCTCGGCCGGGAGCGCTCGGACGGCGACCGTGTGTGACCAAACCCTCCGTCACCTCGGTTGACTGGCGGGAAGCGGGCGTGGTGGGATCTTCGGGCCAAACGGAGGTAAGCAGAGGAAGCCGGTGCGAGTCCGGCGCGGTCCCGCCACTGTGACCGGGGAGCCCGATGGGGCGTCCGGGAGTCAGGAGACTCTGGCCTTTCGTTCCGTCGATCCAGGGCGCGGACCCTGAGTGAGGACACGACGCCATGCGGGCTGCCCCGTACCTGGTGGGCGCGGTCGCGGGGTACCTCGCGGACGCCCGGCTGGGCGACCCTCGGCGCGGGCATCCGGTCGCCCTGTTCGGCAGCGCCGCCGCCCGGTTGGAGAAGCGCCTGTGGCGTGACCACCGCGGGGCCGGGGCGGTGCACACCGCGCTCGCCGTGGGCGCGGTCGCCGCGGGCACGGTGCTCGCCGAGCGCGCGGTGCGGCGTTCGCGGCCGGCCGCGGCCGCGCTGACGGCCGCCGCCACCTTCACCGTGCTGGGCGGGACGTCGCTGACCCGGGAGGCGCGGACCGTCGGACGGTCGTTGGCGGCCGGGGATCTGACGGCGGCTCGGGAGCGTCTCCCCCACCTGTGCGGACGCGACCCCTCCGGCCTGGACGAGCAGCAGGTGGCCCGGGCGGTGGTGGAGTCGGTCGCCGAGAACACCGCGGACGCCGTGGTGAACGCCCTGGTGTGGGGCGGACTGGCGGGCGCCCCGGGGTTGTTGGCGTTCCGTGCGGTCAACACGCTGGACGCGATGGTGGGCCACAGGTCCGCGCGGTACCGCCGTTTCGGCTGGGCCGCGGCGCGGCTGGACGACGTCGCGGGCTGGCCGGGTGCCCGGCTCACCGCGCTGCTGACGGTCGCCGCCTCGGGCGCCCCGGGCCGGACCTGGCGGGTCTGGCGGCGGGACGGCTCCGCCCACCCGAGCCCGAACGCCGGGCAGGCCGAGTCGGCGTTCGCGGGCGCGCTCGGCGTCCGCCTCGGCGGGACGCTGCAGTACGGCGAGCGGGTCGAGCACCGGCCGGTCCTGGGCGCGGAGCTCCCCCCGGTCGGCGTCGCGGACATCGAACGGGCCTGCCGGCTGTCGCGGCGGGTGGGGGCCCTGGCGCTGGGGGTCACCGTCGCCGCGCGGGCCGTGGCGCTGTCGCGCCCCCGGGGTGCGTTCTCCTCTTCCTCTCTCCCCTCCGAAGGAGCCCGCCCGTGAACGGCGCGTTGCTGGTCGCCGGTACGACGTCCGATGCCGGGAAGAGCGTGGTCACCGCGGGGATCTGCCGGTGGCTGTCCCGGCAGGGGGTGCGGGTGGCGCCGTTCAAGGCGCAGAACATGTCGTTGAACTCGTTCGTGACGGCCGACGGGGCGGAGATCGGCCGGGCGCAGGCGATGCAGGCGCAGGCGGCGGGGGTGGAGCCGGAGGCGGCGATGAACCCGGTGCTGCTGAAGCCGGGGGCGGACGGGCGCAGCCAGGTGGTGCTGCTCGGGCGGGCCGTCGCGGAGGTCGGGGCGCTGGACTACCGGGAGCGCAAACCGGTGCTGCTGGAGCGGTCGTTGGAGTGCCTGGCGGACCTGCGGTCGCGGTTCGACGTGGTGGTCTGCGAGGGCGCGGGCTCCCCGGCGGAGATCAACCTGCGGGACCGGGACATCGCCAACATGGGCCTGGCGTCGGCGGCGCGGCTGCCGGTCGTGGTGGTCGGCGACATCGACCGCGGCGGGGTGTTCGCGTCGATGTTCGGCACCCTGGCGCTGCTGTCCGCGGAGGACCAGGCGCTGATCTCGGGCTGGATCGTCAACAAGTTCCGCGGCGACGCCCGGCTGCTCGCGCCGGGGCTGGAGATGCTGCGGCAGTTGACGGGCCGTCCGGTGCTGGGGACGTTCCCGATGCTGTCGGGGCTGTGGCTGGACGCCGAGGACTCGCTGGACCTGGCGTCGGTGGCGCAGCGCCCGCCGGTGGCCGGGCCGGCCGGGGCGGAGGTGCTGCGGGTCGCGGTGGTGCGGCTGCCCCGGCTGTCGAACTTCACGGACGTGGACGCGCTGGCCCAGGAGCCGGGGGTGCTGGTCCGCTGGGCGACCCGGCCGGAGGAGCTGGCGGACGCCGACCTGGTGGTGCTGCCGGGGACCCGAGCGACCGTGGCGGACCTGGCGTGGCTGCGCGCGCAGGGGCTGGCCGAGCCGCTGGCGGCGCGCGCCGCGGAGGGCCGGCCGGTGCTCGGGGTGTGCGGCGGCTACCAGATGCTGGGCCGTCGGATCGTGGACACCGTCGAGTCGGGCGCGGGCGCGGTGGACGGGCTGGGGCTGCTGCCGACCCGGGTGGTGTTCGGGCGGGAGAAGGTGTTGGCCCGTCCGGTCGGGGTGGCGTTGGGCGAACGCGTGGAGGGGTACGAGATCCACCACGGGGTGGTGGCGGTGGAGGGCGGCGAGGTGTTCGTCGCGGGGCCGGACGGATCGGCCCTGGACGGCTGCCGGGTGGGCTCGGTGTGGGGGACGACCTGGCACGGGGTGTTGGAGAACGACGCGTTCCGGCGGGTGTTCCTGCGCGAGGTGGCGCGGGCGGCCGGGCGGGCGTTCACGCCGTCGCCGGACACCTCGTTCGCCGCGGCGCGCGAGCGCCGGTTGGACGCGCTGGGTGATCTGGTGGCGGAGCACGCCGACACCGACGCGCTGTGGAAGCTGATCGAGAACGGGGCGCCGGCGGGTCTGCCGTTCGTGCCGCCCGGGGCTCCGGCCCCGGTGGAGATGGAGGGTGCCAAGTGAGCGAACTGACCGATGCCCGTTACCCGTTCACCGCGATCGTGGGGATGGACGACCTGCGGCTGGGGCTGCTGCTGAACGCGGTGTCACCGGCCGTGGGCGGGGTGCTGGTGCGGGGTGAGAAGGGCACCGCGAAGTCCACCATGGTGCGCGCGCTGGCGGGGCTGCTGCCGTCGATCGCCACCGTGCCGGGGTGCCGCTTCGCCTGCGACCCGGCGTCGCCGGACCCGCAGTGCCCGGACGGGCCGCACGACGGCGCGGCGGTGAGCGACCGCCCGGCGTACCTGGTGGAGCTGCCGGTTGGCGTCTCCGAGGACCGGGTGGTCGGCTCGCTGGACCTGGAGCGGGCGCTCGCGGAGGGCGTGAAGGCGTACGAGCCGGGCCTGTTGGCGAAGGCGCACCGGGGTGTGCTGTACATCGACGAGGTGAACCTGCTGCAGGACCACCTGGTGGACCTGCTGCTGGACGCGGCGGCGATGGGCCGGTCCTACGTGGAGCGCGAGGGCGTGTCGGTGCGGCACGCCGCGCGGTTCCTGCTGGTCGGGACGATGAACCCGGAGGAGGGCGAGCTGCGGCCGCAGCTGCTGGACCGGTTCGGCCTGACCGTGGAGATCGCGGCGACCCGGGACGCGGACCAGCGGGCCGAGGTGGTGCGCCGCCGGCTGGCGTACGACGCCGACCCGGCGGGCTTCGCGGCGCGGTACGCCGAGCCGGAGCGGGAGCTCGCGCTGCGGATCACCACCGCCCGGGAGCTGCTGCCGAGCGTCGAGCTGTCGGACCTGGCGCTGCGTCAGATCACCGCGGTCTGCGCGGCGTTCGAGGTGGACGGGCTGCGGGCGGACATCGTGATGGCGCGCGCCGCGGTGGCGCTGGCCGCCTGGGCGGGGCGTACCGAGGTGCTGGAGGAGGACGTCCGCAAGGCCGCGCAGCTGGCGCTGCCGCACCGGCGGCGGCGCAACCCGTTCGACGCGCCGGGGCTGGACGAGGAGCAGCTGGACCGGACGCTGGCCGAGCACGCGCCGGAGGAGGGCCCGGAGGACGACGGCCCGGAGCCGGACGGCGGACCGGACGGGGGTGACGGCGGCGGTCCGGGCGGCGGTGCGCCGGAGCCGAACGAGCCCGCCGCGCCCGAGGGTTCGGCCGATCCGTCGGAGCCGTCCGAGCAGCAGCCCGCCGCGCCGCCGAAGCAACGGCCGGGCGGGGCACGGGAGTCGGCGCCGGTGGCGGCCGACCAGCCGTACCGGACGCAGCTGTTCAAGGTGGAGGGGACCGGGCGAGGCGCGCAGGGGCGCCGCTCCCCCGCGGAGACCGACGGCGGGCACACCATCCGGGCGCGCCGCCCGCAGGGGCGGCTGGCGCGGCTGCACCTGAGCGCGACGCTGCGGGCCGCGGCGCCGCACCAGGTGGCGCGCGGGCGGGACGGGCGGGCGCTGCTGGTGCGCCGCGACGACCTGCGCGAACAGGTGCGCCGGGGGCGGGAGTCGAACCTGGTGCTGTTCGTGGTGGACGCCTCCGGGTCGATGGCGGCGCGGCAGCGGATGACGGCGGTGAAGGGCGCGGTGCTCTCGCTGCTGATGGACGCCTACCAGCGGCGCGACAAGATCGGCATGGTGACCTTCCGCGGCGCCGGCGCGGAGCTGGCGCTGCCGCCGACCTCCTCGGTGGAGGTCGGCGCGGCCCGGCTGGAGCAACTGCCCACCGGCGGGCGGACCCCGCTGGCGGCCGGCCTGCTGCGGGCGCAGGAGGTGCTGCGGGTGGAGCGGCTGCGCGACCCGGACCGCCGTCCGCTGCTGGTGGTGGTGACCGATGGCCGGGCCACCGGGGCGAAGGACGCGCTGGACCAGGCGCGCCGCGCGGCGGGCCTGCTGGCGGCGCAGGGCGTGGCCGCGGTGGTGCTGGACTGCGAGTCGGGTCCGGTCCGCCTGGGCCTGGCCCGGGAGTTGGCGGGCCGGCTGCGCGCGGACGCCGTGACCCTGGACGAACTGCGGGCCGAGGGCGTGGCCTCGCTGGTCCGCGACACCCGTACGACGATGCGAAAGGCGGCCTGAGCCGATGCCCAAGGGAGTTGCCGAGAACGTCCCCGACGACGGTCTGACGACGCGTCAGCGGCGGACCCAGCCGATCACCGCGGTGCACACCGGGCCGGGGAAGGGGAAGTCCACCGCGGCGTTCGGGATGGCGCTGCGGGCCTGGAACCAGGGCTGGCCGATCGGGGTGTTCCAGTTCGTCAAGTCGGCTAAGTGGAAGGTCGGCGAGGAGAACGCGCTGCGGGTGCTCGGCGAGTCCGGGCAGGGCGGCACGGTGGCCTGGCACAAGATGGGCTCGGGCTGGTCGTGGGTGCAGCGCGACATCGAGTCCTCGGAGGAGGCGGCGAAGGAGGGCTGGGAGCAGGTCAAGCGCGACCTCGCCGCCGAGACCTACCGCTTCTACGTGCTGGACGAGTTCACCTACCCGCTGCACTGGGGCTGGATCGACGTGGACGAGGTGGTGGCGGTGCTGCGCGACCGCCCGGGCAGCCAGCACGTGGTGGTGACCGGCCGCAACGCGCCCGCGCAGCTCGTCGAACTCGCGGACCTGGTCACCGAGATGACCAAGGAGAAGCACCCCATGGACGCCGGCCGCAAGGGCCAGCGCGGTATCGAGTGGTAGAGCGTTGAACAGCACCCCCCGGATCGTCGTCGCCGCCCCGTCCTCCGGGGCGGGCAAGACCACCGTCGCCACCGGCCTGATCGCCGCGCTCACCGCGCGGGGCCTGCGGGTCTCCCCGCACAAGGTCGGCCCGGACTACATCGACCCCGGCTACCACGCGCTGGCCTCCGGCCGGCCGGGCCGCAACCTGGACGCCTGGATGAGCGGCCCGGAGCGGATCGCCCCGCTGTTCGCGCACGGCGCGGCCGGCGCGGACGTGGCGGTGGTCGAGGGCGTGATGGGCCTGTACGACGGGGCGGCCGGGCGGGGCGAGTTGGCGTCCACCGCGCAGGTCGCCAAGCTGCTGCGGGCGCCCGTGGTGCTGGTGGTGGACGCCTCCTCGCAGTCCCGGTCGGTGGCGGCGCTGGTGCACGGCTTCGCCTCCTGGGACCCCGAGGTGCGGCTGGCCGGGGTGATCCTCAACAAGGTGGCCTCGGACCGGCACGAGACGCTGCTGCGCGAGGCGTTGGAGGAGGGCTCCGGGGTGCCGGTGCTCGGTGCGGTGCGGCGGGCGCAGGCGGTGGACACGCCGTCCCGGCACCTGGGCCTGGTGCCGGCGGTGGAGCGCTCCGCGGAGGCGCTGCGCGCGGTCCGCGAGATGGGCGAACTGGTCGCCGCCTCGGTGGACCTGGACGCCGTGCTGGCACTGGCTCGGTCCGCACCGCCGCTGGCCGCCGAGGCCTGGGAGGCGGCCGCCGAGGTCGCCGGGCTCGACGGCCCGCGCCCGCGGATCGCGCTGGCGGGCGGCGCGGCGTTCTCCTTCTCGTACGCGGAGAACGCCGAACTGCTGGCCGCCGCCGGAGCGGAGGTGGTCGCCTTCGACCCGCTGCACGACGAGGCGCTGCCGGAGCGGACCGCGGCGCTGGTGATCGGCGGCGGCTTCCCGGAGGTGTACGTCTCCGAGCTGAGCGCCAACGCGGCGCTGCGGGCCTCGATCGCGGAGCTGGCCGCGAGCGGCGCCCCGGTGGTCGGCGAGTGCGCCGGACTGCTGTACCTGGGGCGGGAGTTGGACGGCCTGCCGATGTGCGGGGTGCTGGACGCCACCGCCCGGATGACGCCCCGGCTGACCCTCGGCTACCGGGAGGCGGTGGCGCTGGCCGACTCGCCGCTGGCCGTCGCGGGCACCCGGGTGCGCGGCCACGAGTTCCACCGCACCGCCACCGACCCGGCCGCGGGCCCCTCCCCCGCCTGGGCCTGGCGCACCCCCGCCGGCCCGCACACCGAGGGCCACCTGCAGGGCTCGGTCCACGCCTCGTACCTGCACCTGCACTGGACCGGCGCCCCCGAGCTCCCCGCCCGGCTGGTCCGGCACGCCGCCGCGTACGCCGCGCGGTCCATCGACTGACGGGCCAGGGTGCGCCCGCCGGCGGTGAACTCCACCCCGCCCTGACCGCCCGTCAGTTCGGGCCGGGCAGGGCGGTGGCACGGCGCCTCGGCGGGCTCGACGGGCTGCCCTCGAGCCCGAACCACACCACGGCCTCCTGCAGTTCGCCGCCGTACGAGATCCACTCCAGTTCGTCGGCCCCGTCGAACAGCTCGGGCCGCAAACCACCACCGCCGGGGGCAGCCGGATCCACCCGTAGCCGGTCTCCCGCACCAGCGCGAGCGCCCAGGAGAGCTTCGGGGACCAGGACTCCGGGTCGAACCGCCCGTCCGGGCCGGGGCGGCGCATCAGGTCGACGAAGACCGCCTCGCCCGCCCGGCGACGTCCTCGGGGATGCCGGCCTCCGGGTAGAGCATCGGGCTCCACCACACGTTCCGGTTCTCCAGCGCGAGCGCGACCGCCAACGGGTCCTCGTCGTACGCCTCGGTGTAGTGCGATCCGGCCAGCACCTGCCATTCAAACAGCGCGACGATCACGCGGCTCCGGCCGGTGCCCGGGAACGTCGAAGGGCCGCCCCGGCCGGGGCGGCCCTTCGACGCGGCGGGGTCAGACCGCCTTGGTGGACGGGTTGCCCGACGGGTGGTGGGTGGGCGCGGCGTCCTGGGTGGACAGGCCCAGCGAGCGGCGCAGCGCGTCGATCTGGTCGTCGCCGAGGTGCTTGGCGGCGGTGGCGAGTTCACGCTTCTCGGTCGCCGCGTCCTTGGCGTCGCCGGCCGCCTGGTAGTGCTTGGCGGCCTCCTTCGACTCGGCCACCAGCTGGTCGACCAGCGCCTTCTGCTCGGGCGTCCAGTTCGCGGACGCCGACCACAGGCGGGACGCCTGCAGCTGGGCGGCGTCGGACATCTCCTTGGACCAGGTCCGGTACGCCGCCGGGTCGTCCTCGACCTTGACGCTCTCGGCCGGGCCGTCGTTCCACGCCTTGTCGAACTGGTTGGTGGCGTTCAGCAGCGCCTGCTGCTCCCGGGTCAGGTTGCTGGCGTCCTTGCGTAGCGTGCCGGTGCGGTCCTTGTCGTCGTCGATCAGGAAGCAGACCACCCGGCGGCCCAGCACGTTGTCCCAGGTGTCCTCGCCCGGGTGGAAGTAGTGGATGTTCACCGACTCGGGGAGCGACCAGGTGTCCATGACGTAGCCGTCGAGGTGGTCGTCGCAGAGCTTGTCGGCGTCCTTCTTGATCTTCGCGTCGCCCGGGTAGGTGCTGGTCATCTGCGGGGTCAGACCGGACCAGTAGACCTCGCCGTAGTGCTGCTGGGCGCAGTCGACGACCCGCACCCGGCCGGTCCCGCTCGCCTTGTTGAAGCACTGACCCTGGGTCAGGCTGAACGCCTGCGGGGTGTCCGGGGCCTTCGCGGTCGCCGTCGGGGTGCTGCCCCAGGTGGAGCGGCGCGAGTCGAACGCCGGGTCGTTGTAGTCCATGGTCGCCAGCACCACGATCGAGATCAGCAGCCACAGCGAGCCCAGCACGATGCCCGCGATGGCCATGCCCCGGCCGGCCCGGCCGGTGCGCTTGATCTGGTTCAGCGCGCCGATGCCGAAGCCGATGCCGCCGACACCCGCACAGCAGCCGAGCAGGCCCAGCACCAGCGCGGTGATGGCCAGCCCGCTGCTCCCCTGCTGCTGCGGCGGGTACGGGTAACCGGGGTACGGGTACCCCGGCCCGGGCGGCGGCGGGTACGCCCCGGCAGGCGGGGGCGGGTAGGCACCGGGCGGCGGGGGCGGGTAGGCGCCGCCGCCCCACGGCTGCTGCGGGGCACCGGCCGGCGGCTGCCCCTCGGGCGCGGCCCACGGGTTGGGTCCCGCCGCGGCCGGAGCCTGCGCACCGGCCCCCTCGGCGGGCACCGCCCACGGGTTGTACGGCGGCGGTTCGGACGGAGCGGAGGCTGACGCGTCGTCAGCCGGCGGAGCGTCGACCGGCGGCGCGACGGTGGTCGATGCGTCAACGGGCGGAGCGACGACGGTCGGGGCCTCGACGTGCGCGACGAGCGTGGGCGCGTCGACGGCCGGCGCGACGGCGGTGGGCGCGGCCTCGGCCGGCTCCGCGCTCCGCTTCTCGAAGGACAGCGGCGACGCGGCGACGACGGTCGGCGTCTCGTCCGGCGTCTCGTCCGGCGCGGCGGCGGCCGTGGTGCCGGCCGCGGCGGCGTCGGAGGCGCCCGCGGGCACGATCACCGTCGGGGCCTCGTCGGCGGGCGCGGTCTCGCCGCGCTTCTCGAACGACAGCGGCGGCGGGGCGTCGTCCCGGGTGACGTCCGGGCCGCCCTCCCCGGTGCGTTCCTGGTCGAACGACATGGGTGATTCCCCCCTGAGCATGGAACAGTTCGACGGCTGCGCGAATATAGCGGACCGCCGCGCCCGTCAACCAATGGGTTCCCCCGCCACCCTCCCGGTGCCCGCGCCCACCCATTGCATGCAATGTATGCAATCGCCTACGCTGGCCCCGTGCAGAGCGAGACGACCCGCCACCGACTGCGGGAGCTGATCCTGGACGGCCGCTATCCGCCGGGCGCCCGGCTGGCCGAGGTGGAGGTCGCCGAGGCCCTGGGCGTGAGCCGCACCCCGGTCCGTGAGGCGTTCCGCGCGCTCGCCTCCGACGGGCTGGTCGCCACGGCCGGCCGGGGCGTGCGGGTGGTGGAACTGGACGCGGCCGAACTGGCGCACGTCTACCGGGTGCGGGCCGCACTGGAAGGTCTGACCGCCGAGCTGGCCGCCGAACGCCAGCGCGCGGGCCGACTCGCCCCCGCCGACCTGGCCGAGCTGACCGAACTCGCCGACCGCACCCACCGGGCCACCGTGGACGGGCGGTTGACCGAGGCGGTCCGGCTGAACCGGCGCTTCCACCGCGCCGTCGCCGTCCTGGCCGCCAACCCGGTGGCGCTGCACGCCCTGGACCGGCTGTGGGACCAGATCCAGGTCTCGACCCGCCGCTCCCTGCACGCCCCCGACCGCACCGCCCTGGTCGACGCCCAGCACCGCGAGCTGCTCGCCGCGCTCACCGCCGGCGACCCCGGGGCCGCCCACGCCGCGGCCCGCCGCCACGTCCTGGACACCTGCACCGCCGCCGACGACCACACCGCCACCGACGCCCGCACCACCGGCAAGGAGTGACCCGATGGCCCTCTCCCACCACTACGCGATCCACGTCGCCTGGACCGGCAACCTCGGCACCGGCACCGACACGTACCGCTCCTACGGGCGCGACCACACGGTCTCCGCGGAGGGCCTGCCGCCGATCCACGGCAGCGCCGACCCGACCTTCCGCGGCGACCGCGGCCGGTGGAACCCGGAGCAGCTGCTGCTCGCCGCGCTCGCGCAGTGCCACATGCTCAGCTACCTGCACCAGTGCGCGGTCAACGACGTGGTGGTGCTCTCGTACACCGACGACGCGACCGGCACCATGCAGACCTCGGGCGGCGGCGGCCGGTTCACCGAGGCGCTGCTGAGCCCGCGGATCGAGATCGCCGAGGAGTCGATGCGCGAGCGGGCCCTCGCCCTGCACGGGCCGGCGAGCCGGGACTGCTTCATCGCCGCGTCGGTGAACTTCCCGGTCCGCCACGAACCGGTGGTGACGGTCCGCAGCAGCTGACGCTTCGTCACCTGTAGCTGCCTCCAGCGGACTTCCTGGGGCTGGCACCAGGGGAAAGTCGGAAGCTGGCAGGATCGTGCGTACCCGCGCGGCGGCGGAGGATTGCCGTCATGCGAATCACCCACCGCGCCGCCGCGCTCACCGCCGCCACCACCGCCGTCCTGGCCCTCACCGCGCCGCTCTCCGCCGCCGCACCCGCACCCGACCGTCCGGTCTGGGGCGCGTGCGCGGGCGGGGCGCCGGACGCGCGGCAGGAGTGCGCCACCGTCACCGTGCCCGTCGACTACCGGGAGCCGCGCGGGCCGCAGCTCACCCTGGCGATATCGCGGATCGCCACCGCCCGGCCGGAGTCCCGGCGCGGGGTGCTGGTGCTGATCCCCGGCGGCCCGGGCGGCTCGGGGCTGAACGGCCCGAGCAGCGCGGCCGCGCGGCTGCCCCGGTCGGTGCTGGACCGGTACGACCTGGTCGGCTTCGACCCGCGCGGGGTGGGCCGCTCCACGCCGGTCGACTGCGGGCTCGACCACGCCGACCTGTCGACCGGTCACCTGCTGCCCTGGCCCGCGCCGGACGGCTCGATCGACGCGAACCTCGCGAAGGCGCAGCGGATGGCCGAGCGCTGCGGCGCGCAGGGCGGCGCGGTGGAGCGCAGCCTGACCACGCGCAACGAGGCGCGGGACCTCGACCGGATCCGGCAGGCACTGGGCGAGCGCAGGCTGTCCGCCTGGGGCGTGTCCTACGGCACCTACGCGGGCGCGGTGTACGCCCAGATGTTCCCCGCGCACACCGACCGGATCGTGCTGGACAGCAACGACGACCCCGATCCGAGCCGGGTCGGCCGCGGCTGGCTGGCCGCGTACGCGGTGGGCGCCGAGGACCGCTTCCCGGACTTCGCGGCGTGGGCGTCCGGCCCCGCGGCGGGCGAGAACCGGATCGCCGACACCCCGGAGCAGGTCCGCGAGGCGTACCTGACGGCCGCTCAGCAACTCGACCGCGCCCCGCTGCCCTGGCCCGGGGCCAACCCGGAGCAGCTGGACGGCGCCGCGCTGCGCTCGGCGATGCTGAACAGCCTCTACGCGGACGCCAGGTTCCCCGCGCTCGCGCAGCTGATCCTGGCCGCCCAGGGCCGCCGCCCGCTGCCCGCCGCGGTCACGCCGCCGGACACCGCGCTGCAGAGCACCTTCGCGGCCTCGGCCGGCACGCTCTGCAACGACGTGGCCTGGCCCACCTCGCCCGCCTCGTACGCCTCGGCGGTGGCCGCCGACCGCAGCGCCCACCCGCTGACGGCCGGCATGCCGGTGAACGTGATGCCGTGCGCGTTCTGGCCCTGGAAGCCCGCCGAGCCGCCGGTGCGGATCACTCCTGACGGGCCGTCGAACGTCCTGCTGGTGCAGAACCTGCGCGACCCGGCGACGCCCTACGCGGGGGCGTTGAAGCTGCGCGCGGCGTTCGGCGACCGGGCCCGGATGGTGACGGTCGACTCGGGGGGCCACGACGCCTACCTGGCGAACGGCAACGCCTGCGGCGACGCACTGGTGACGGCGTTCCTGGCCGACGGGCACCGCCCCGCACGGGACGCCTTCTGCCCGAAGGCCGGGTGAGGCCGGGCGAAGGCGGTGCGCGGGGCAGTGCGCGGGGCGGTGCGGGAGCGGTGCGGGAGCGGCCGCAGAGCCGTCCTGACGCGCCGTCAGCCGAGGTCGCGGCGGCGCAGGCCGGCCAGGCCCGCGAGGGCGGTCAGCGCGGTCAGCGCGGTGATCCACAGCAGGGGTGCGGCGGTCGCCTCGCCGCCCGGCAGGTGCGGGAGGTGGCTGAACGGGGAGAGGTCGAGCACCCACTGGGAGAGCTGCAGGATCGGGCCGAGCCAGGCGATCAGCACGAACACCGCGAAGCCGGCCCAGCCCGCCGCCGACCAGCGCGGCAGCAGCCCGAGGACGGCCAGCGCCACCGCGGCGGTCAGCCACACCGCGGGCAGCTGGACCAGCGCGGCGGCCAGCATGTCGCCGACCGCGTGGCCGACCCCGCCGCCGACCGCCGCCCCCTCGGTGAGCCCGGCCGCCGTCCCGGCCACCGCCAGCATCAGCGCGCTGCCGAGCAGCGGGAAGACCAGGTGCCCGGCGGCCCAGCCGAGTCGCGAGACGGCGGTGGCGAGCACCGGTTCGGCCCGGCCGGCGGCCTCCTCGGCGCGCAGCCGCAGCACCGACTGCACGGCGTACACGGCGGAGATCATGCCGAAGATGGTGGCGATGCTGGCCAGGTAGGAGTCCAGCACGCCCTGGGTGCCGCCCAGTCGGGCCATCAGGTCGGCCATCTGCCGGTTGTCGCCGATCAGGTCGACGACGCCCTTGGCGACGCCGCCGAAGACCGCGCCGGCCGCGGCGAAGGCCAGCGTCCAGCCGAGCAGCGGGCCGCGCTGGAGGCGGCGAGCCAGGGCGGCGGCGCTGCGCAGGCCGGGCGCGGCCACGGCCGGACCGGGGCGCTGCGGGAGCAGGCCGGCGCCGAGGTCCCGGCGTTCGACCAGTGCGTAGCCGAGCGCGGTGAGCAGGGCGGCCGCGCCGAGCGGCAGCGCCAGCACCCACCAGCGGTCCGCCGCGAACGGGCGGACCTGCTCGGCCCAGCCGATCGGCGAGAGCCAGCTGACCCACCGCGCACCGGCGCTGGAGTCGCCGATCGCCCGCAGCACGAAGGCCACGCCGATCGCCGCGCCGGCCAGGCCGTTGGCGGCCCGCCCGGTCTCGGCGAGCTGCGCGGTGACGGCGGCCAGCGCGGCGAACAGCAGGCCGGTGGCGCCGAGCGCGAGGCCGAAGGCGAGCGAGCCGGCCGCGGCCTGACCGGCCGCCAGCAGCGCGGCGGCGACCAGCAGGGCGAGCGCCAGGCAGGCGGTGGCGGCGGTGGCGAGGGCGGCGGTCAGCGGGGCGCGGCGGCCGACCGCGCCCGCGCCGATCAGCTCCAGCCGGCCGTCCTCCTCCTCGGCGCGGGTGTGCCGGACCACCAGCAGGGTGGACATCAGCCCGGCCAGCACCGCGCCGAAGACGCCCATCCGCCAGGCCGTCAGCCCGCCGATGGTGGAGCCGTCGAAGATCGGCCCGTACAGGGCGCGCAGCGAGCCGTTGCCGTCGATGCCGGCGGCGAAGGTCCGCCGGGACTCCTCGGTGTCGTACAGCTTGCGGAAGGAGAAGACGGTGGAGGCGACCATGCCGGTGCCGACGTACACCCAGACCGGGAGCGCGATCCGGTCCCGGCGCAGGGCCAGCCGGTAGAGGATGCCGGTGCCGGTGAGGGCGCTCATCGGGCCGCCGCCGCTTCGGTGTCCTCGGCGTCGGACGCGTAGTGGCGCAGGAACAGCTCCTCCAGCGTGGGCGGCCGGCTGGTCAGGCTGCGCACCCCGACGGCGGTCAACTCGGCAAGTAGCTTGCCGAGTTGCTCGGAGTCGACCTGGCAGCGCAGCCGGTTGCCGGCGATCGTGAGGTCGTGCGCGTAGGCGGGGCGGGGCGGGGTGCCGGCGAGTTCGGCGTCGACCGAGGTGCGGGTGAGGTGGCGCAGGTCGGCGAGGGTGCCGGTCTCCACGGTGCGCCCGGCGCGGATGATCGACACCCGGTCGCAGAGCGCCTCCACCTCGGACAGGATGTGGCTGGAGAGCAGCACCGTGGCGCCCCGGTCGCGGGCCTCGGCGACGCACTCGCGGAACACCTCCTCCATCAGCGGGTCCAGTCCGGAGGTCGGCTCGTCCAGGATCAGCAGCTCGGCGTCGCCGGCGAACGCGGCGACCAGGGCGACCTTCTGCCGGTTGCCCTTGGAGTAGGCGCGGCCCTTCTTGGTCGGGTCGAGTTCGAAGCGCTCCAGCAGCGCGGCCCGGCGGCCGTGGTCGAGTCCGCCGCGCAGCCGCCCGAGCAGGTCGATCGCCTCCCCGCCCGACAGGTTGCGCCACAGCGTCACGTCGCCCGGCACGTACGCGATCCGGCGGTGCAGCTCGACGGCGTCGCGCCAGGGGTCGCCGCCGAGCAGCGCGGCGGTGCCCGAGTCGGCGCGCAGCAGGCCGAGCAGGACGCGGATGGTGGTGGACTTGCCGGAGCCGTTCGGCCCCAGGAAGCCGTGGACCTCGCCTCGTTCGACCTCGAGGTCGAGTCCGTCCAGGGCGCGGGTGCGGCCGAAGGTCTTCACCAGGCCGGACACCGAGATGGCGGTCGTCATGGGGCCGACGGTACTCTGGTTTCACAAATTCGTGAAGTTCATGAACGTTGTGGATCGGGGCAGCATGGGCGAGCAGCGGAACGGACCGACGGGCGGCGCGGAGGCGGAGCGGGATCCGGCGGCGGTGGCGGAGTTCGTCGAACGCTTCGCCGCCGTCCTGGTCGACGCCGGCTTCCCGCGGATGCCCGCCCGGGTGTTCACCGCGCTGCTGGCCACCGACTCCGGCCGGCTCAGCTCCGCCGAGCTCGGCGAGCTGCTGCAGATCTCCCCCGCCGCGGTCTCCGGCGCGGTCCGCTACCTCGCCCAGGTCGAGCTGGTCGGCCGCGAACGCGAGCCCGGCTCGCGCCGCGACCGCTACCGCGTCCACGACCACGTCTGGTACGAGGCCACCGCCAACCGCGACCGCTCGCTGGCCCGCTGGGAGGCGAGCCTCGCCGAGGGCGTCCTGACCCTCGGCCCCGACACCCCCGCGGGCGAACGCCTCGCCGAGTCCCTGGAGTTCTTCGCCTTCCTGCGGGTCGAACTCCCCCTGCTGATGGACCGCTGGCGCAACCGCCACCAGGACTGACGGCACCCTGCCTGACGGTCTTTCGGCTGACGGTGACTCAGCCGATGGGGACTCAGCCGAGGTAGGCCGGGGCGACGGCGGAGCGGGTGAGCAGCGCGGGCGCGCCGGTGCCGTCGGCGGGGACGGTCCACAGGTCCGAGCCGTAGTCGCCGGGGAGGGAGTAGAGCAGCGTGTGGGCGTCGGACCACAGGGCCTGGTCGTCGATGTTGCGGCTCTCGGCGGTGGCGGTCTCGGTCATGGTGGCCAGGTCGAGGACGTACAGGCGCCAGGGCGCGGCGGGGTCGGCGTCGGCGACCCGCTTCTTGTAGGCGACCCGGGTGCCGTCCGGGGAGAGCGAGGGGCACTCGACGTTCTGGTGCAGGGTGGTGAGGGTGCGCGCGGCGAGGTCGCCGCGGACCAGGTAGGTCTGGCCGCCGGTCGCGGCGGTGGCGTAGAAGTGCTCGTCGTCGGCGAAGGTGACGCCCCAGACGTTGACGTCGGGCGCCTGGAGCGGGTGGCCGTCCTTCAGGACGGCGAAGGTCTCCAGGTTGTCGTAGAACTGCCAGGTGCGGGTGTCGACGATGGCGCTGCGGGTGGAGAAGTCGGTGCCCGCGTAGGAGTCGCCGCTGACGAAGACCGTCCAGCCGACCAGGTGGCCGGAGGGCGAGACCCGGGCGCGGGTGGGGATGCCGGGGGCGGGGAAGTGCCTGAGCTCGTGCAGCTGCGCGTCGAGGACGGTGGCGCGGTAGGTGTCGTCGAGCGCGCCGTGCTCGGCCTGCAGGCAGATGCCGGTGCCGCCGGCCGCGTGGAAGCGCAGGCACTTCACGCCGGAGGCGGTGCGCGGCCCGTCGGGCCGGTCGGCGGGCACGGCGGCGACCTCGTCGCGGTGCGGGCCCCAGGCCAGGTTGCGGACCAGGAGTTGACGGCTCGTCGGCTCGAGCGTGACCGTGCCCGGGTGGACGGCCGGACCGCCGGCCTGCTCCTGGTCGCGGCGGTCGGACCGGTCCGCGGCGTACCAGACCGCGCCGCCGCCGATCCCGGCCAGCAGCAGCACGGCGAGCACCAGGACCAGGATCCGGCGGCGCAGCGCGGGGTCGCCGGTCGGCGGTTCGGGGGTGTCGGCGGCGGGGTCGACGGCGGTGGGGGCGGTCATCCGGGGGGCCTCTCGGTAGTACGGGGGACGGCGGTCAGGCCGCGGAGTCGGGGTCGGAGGGTCGCAGCAGCAGGGTGGCGGTGACCGCGGCGACGGTGAGCGCGGCGGCGGTGGCGGCGAGCGCGGTCCGTCCGCCCCACAGGCTCCAGGCGGTGCCGAAGGCGAGCGAGCAGGCGAACCTGGCCAGCGCCTGGCCGGTGCCGACCAGCGCCTGCCCGGCGCCCTGCTGCCCGTCCGGGACGGTGGCGGCGGTGGCCGCGGCCAGCACCCCGTCGGTGGCCGCGTAGAAGGTGCCGTGCAGCAGCAGGACCAGTACCGCGGCGAGGGCGCCGTCCAGCGGGGAGAGCACCACGGCGTACCCGGCCAGCAGGACGCCGTGGCCGGCCAGGAACAGCGCGCGGCGGCCGATCCGGTCGGCGACCAGGCCGAGCGGCACCGCGAGCAGCAGGAAGACGGCGGCGGTACCGAGCGGAAGCAGCGGGAACAGGTGGGCGGGCAGGTCGAGTTCGCGCTGCAGCAGCAGGTAGAGGAAGGCGTCGCTGACGGTGGTCAGGCCGAGCAGCACCGCGGCCAGGGTGAGCCGCCGCAGCGCGGGGCGGCGCAGCAGCGCGACCGCGTCGGCCAGGGTGGGCCGGACGGTCGGCGGTTCGTCGACCGCCTCGCCCTGCCGGGTGATCCGGTCCGGGACGAACAGCACCAGCAGCAGCACGCCCAGCACGGCGACGCACGCGCTGACCGTGAACACCGCGTTGTAGCTGGTCCGTTCGGACCGGTCGTCGACCAGGCGCAGCACCGCGAAGGCGAGCAGCGGGCCGATCAGCGCGCCGGTGGTGTCCATCGCCCGGTGCACGCCGAACGCCCGGCCGCGGTGCTCGGGTTCGGTGGCGAGCGAGATCATCGCGTCGCGGGGCGCGGTGCGCAGGCCCTTGCCGGTGCGGTCGACGGCGAGCACCGCGCTGATCGCGGGCAGCGTGTGGACCAGCAGCAGGAACGGCTTGCACAGCGCGGAGAGCCCGTAGCCGAAGCCGGCGACCAGCTTGTGGCCGCGGCCGCCGCGGTCGGCGAGGTGTCCGCCGAGCAGCCGCACCAGGGCGCCGACGCCGTTGTTGATCCCGTCGAGGAGGCCGAAGCCGAGCGGGGACAGGCCCAGCGCGGTGACCACGTACAGGGGCAGCACCGCACTGACCATCTCCGAGGAGACGTCGGTGACCAGGCTGACCGCGCCCAGGGCGAGCACGGTGCCGGGCACCGCGGCGGCGCGCCGCCCCGGGCGGGTGCCCGGGGCGACGGCCGTGGTGCTGCGGCTCTTGGTGGAGCGGGAGTCCGCGAGGTACATCAGGCGTCAGTTCCAGATGCCGGAGATGTCGGTGGCGGAGGCGGCGTTGCCCGCGTGGGTGCTCAGGCCCGCCAGGTCCTCGAGGGTGCGCAGCACGTTGTAGTGGTTGTACGTGGTGGAGCTGCTGGAGCCCGCGATGACGTGCTGGCCGTAGACCAGGGTCGGGATGCGGTTGCCGGAGAGGCTGTTGTCCTCGTCGAAGGTGACGACCAGCAGGCTGTTGTGGGTCTGCGCCCAGGTGGCGTACGCGCCCAGGTTGTTCTTGATCCAGTTGTCGCCGGTGGAGACCGAGCAGTCGTGCATGTCGCTGCACAGGTTCGGCACCACGAACGACACCTTGGGCAGGGTGGTGTAGTCGGTGGGGAACTGCGCGAAGGTGTACGCGGTGTTGGTCGGCACGTTGGAGAAGCCGAACCACGGGTTGTGCTTCTGCGCGTACTTGCCGCTGGAGCAGACGGTCGAGCCCTGGCTCGGCAGGGTCTCGTTGTAGCTGCCCCAGGTCTTGCCGGCGGCGATCAGCTCGGAGGCCAGGTTCGGCTTGTTGATCGAGCCGACGCTCACACAGCTGTCGTCCGTGCGGCCCTGGTTGGAGCCGGAGAACAGCATGTAGTAGTTCGGCTCGCTGGGGTGGGTCAGACCGTACGACTGGGTCAGGTTCGCGCCGCCGGCCTTGATGGTGTTGTTCAGGTACGGGGCGCTGGAGCTGCCGATCACCTGGCTGTACGCGTGGTTCTCCATCACCACGACGATCACGTGGTCGGGGGTCGGCAGCCCGGCGGCCTGGGCGGTGCTGCCGGTCGCGGCCCACAGGCCGAACGAGGCGGCGGTCAGGGCGACGGTGCTCGCGAGCGCGGTCAGACGGCGCTTGGCGCTGCGGCCGAGCGAGGCGGTCATAGCTGTCCTCCGGGGCGAAAGGGCTTTCGGGCAAGGGCAGTTGGAGCGCCGGAAACCCTAGGGGCGAGCAGCGACCTGAGGCTGTCCGGACGAGTGAAGAACAGCCGAACAGTTGGCTGTGCAACCGCCTCCGACCAGCACTTTTCGGCCAGCGGAGCAGCGCATCTCACACCTGTCCCGATTGACCCGCCTCGGACCGACATGGTGGGATCCTTCCCGGCCCCGAGCCCGCCGGCGGCCCGGTGGAGACCCGCCCGGGACCGGCGCGAAACGCCCGGGGCCGACCAGGTGGCGGACAGGAGGGGCCGGACGTGGCGCACGGGACGGACGCGAAGCGCCCCGCGGCTGACGCAATGTCGGCCGTCCGGGTGGTGCTCGGCGTGGGCTCCCGGCGCGGCGCGGACGCCGCCGAGGTGCTCCGGCTCGCGGACGACGCGCTCGCCGCGCTCGGCCTCGACCGCGCCGCCGTCACGCTGCTCGCCACCCTGGACGCCAAGACCGCCGAACCCGGACTGCTCGACGCCGCCCGCCGGTTGGGCGTCCCCCTGGTCGGCTACCCCGCCGCCCGACTCGCCGCCGTGCCCGTGCCCACGCCGTCCGCGACGGTGGCCGGAGCGGTCGGCACCCCGAGCGTCGCCGAGGCCGCCGCGCTGGCCGCCGCCGGCGCCGGCGGACGGCTGCTGGCGCCCCGCTCCGCCTCCCCGGTGGCCACGGTGGCGGTGGCCGCGGCCGCGGCCGGGTCGCCGAATGTCAGCGAATCCACCGTCAACGAGAGCCAGGAGCCGTGGAGTTGAATCCCGAACCCGATCTGCGCCACCACGGCGACGCCGAGGTCCGCACCCCCGGGCTGGTCGACCTGGCCGTCAACGTCCGCACCGGCACGCCGCCGCGCTGGCTGCGCGACCACCTCGCCGCGACCCTGGACACCCTGGCCGCCTACCCCGACGGCACCGCCGCGCGCGCCGCCGTCGCCGCCCGGCACGGCCGGCCGGTCGAGGAGGTGCTGCTCACCGCAGGCGCCGCGGAGGCCTTCGTGCTGCTCGCCCGGGTGCTGCGCCCGCGTCAGGCCACCGTGGTGCAACCGCAGTTCACCGAACCCGAGGCCGCGCTGCGCGACGCCGGGCACCCCGTCCACCGGGTGCTGCTGACCCCCGAGGACGGCTTCACCCTCGCCCCCGGCGCGGTGCCCGCCGACGCCGACCTGGTGGTGGTCGGCAATCCCACCAACCCCACCTCCGTCCTGCACCCGGCGGCCGCCCTGGCCGCCCTGGCCCGCCCCGGGCGCACCCTGGTGGTCGACGAGGCGTTCATGGACACCGACCCGGGCGAGCGGCAGTCGCTCGCGGCGGTCCGCGACCTGCCCGGACAGCTGGTGGTGCTGCGCAGCCTGACCAAGACCTGGGGCCTGGCCGGACTGCGGATCGGCTACCTGCTCGCCCCCGCCGACCTGGTCGCGCGGCTGGCCGCCGCCCAGCCGCTGTGGCCGGTCTCCACCCCTGCGCTGGCCGCCGCCGAGGCGTGCTCCTCCCCCGCCGCCCTGGCCGAGGCCGAGGCCGCCGCCCGCACCACCGCCGAGGACCGCGACCACCTGCTCAAGGGCCTCGCCGCGCTGCCCGCCGTCCGGGTGCACGGCGAACCCGCCGCGTCCTTCGTCCTGATCCACCTGCCCGGCGCCGACCGCGTCCGCGAGCGTCTGCGCACCGCCGGCTTCGCCGTCCGCCGCGGCGACACCTTCCCCGGCCTCGGCCCGGACTGGCTGCGTCTCGCCGTCCGCGACCGGGCCACCACCGACCGCTTCCTCACCGCCCTGGCCGCAGCGATCGCCGGGTGACGAGCCGTCAGGCCGCCGTCGCCGTCAGAGGACTTCCACCGGGTCGCCGACACCGACCGGGCCCGGGGCGAGGATCCGGGCGTAGACGCCGAGGCACGGGAGGGCGGCCATGCCGGGCAGCGGGTGGATGCGGTTGAGGCGGGCGGGACGGCGGAGCGCTTCGGGGTCGGCGGGGTGCGGGCCGTGGGCCAGGGTGGGGACGGCGCAGCGCGGGCTGGCGGCGATCACCTCGAGGTGCAGCGCGGGGCCGATCCGCAGTTCGCGGCCCACCCAGGCGTTCTCCGCGAACGGCGGGCCGTCGTGTTCGACCACCAGGTTGGGTCGGTAGCGGACGGCCGGGGCGCCGGCCAGGCTCGCGGTGGTGAGCAGGTGCAGCGGGGCGAAGTCGAAGAAGCTGCCGGGCTCGGCGGCGCTGCCGAACTGCTGGACGGTGTGCTCGACTTCGGCGTCGATCCCGGCGGCGAGCACCTGCTCGGGCACCGAGCGGTGCAGCACCGCGCCGTCCGGCCGCCGGTCGATCAGCCGCACCGCCCGTCCGAGCAGCGCGGAGATCCCGGCCTCGTCCAGCTCGGTGCCGTCCGGGCCGGCGATCCGCACCCCGCCGCCGTCCTGCTGCTCGGCGCGCAGGCCGAGCAGGCGGCGCCAGGTGCGCGGCTCCTTGGCGCTGGCGATCCGGCCGGACTCCACGTCGAGCAGCGCCCGGCGGCGGTCGCCGTCCAGGCCGTGCCGGTCGATCAGCGCCCGGGTCACCTGCTCGCCCAGCAGCGACTTCACCGGGTGCCGGTACAGCGCGCCGATCCTCATGCCCACTCCTGTGCCCAACGCTCGATTTCGTCGAAGTCCGCGGGCTGCAGCCCGATCCGGTGGTCGATCCGCAGGGTACGCGCCGGGCCCGGGTGGTGCGCCGCGATCCACTCCGCGTCCTGCGGCTCCACCTCGTCGTCCACCCACACGAACGGCCGCCCCGCGGCCCACGCCACCAGGTGCCTGGTCTTCCAGTGCAGCCCGTCCGGGTCGCCGTGGTGCATCGACGGCCAGTCGACGTACGGCAGTTGCGGCAGCCCGAGCAGCGGCGCCAGGTGCTCGTTCGCCTCCTCGCGCCAGGTGGTCGCCCACACCAGCTCGTACGGCAGCGCGAGCAGCGCCGGTCCGTGGTCCGGGTGCAGCCAGACCCGCATCGGCTTCGGATTCCGCACGCCCCACTCGCGCTGCCGCGCCAGCCACGCCCGCGACGGCACCCGGTGGGTCAGGTACCCCTCCGGCCGGCGGTAGGGCTTTCCGACGTAGGGCGCGAGCGGGCCGTCGACGTCGAGCATCAGCAGCGGTCTGGCCATCGCCGTCCCCTTCCTCCAGGCGTGGCCGGATTCTCGCCCACGGGCCGGCCGTGCGCCCAGCGGTTTTCCGCTCGTGGCCGACGCGCCGGGTGGGTCAGAGCCAGCCCTTCTGGGCGGCCTTGAGGCCGGCTTCGAAGCGGCTCGCGGCGCCCAGGCGTTCCATCAGCGCGGCCATCTGACGGCGCACGGTGCGCAGTCCGATGCCCAGGCGCATGGCGGCGGCCTCGTCGGTCATGCCGCGGGCGAGCAGGGTGAGCAGTTCGCGTTCGCCCGGGGTCAGACCGCTCCCGGCCTCCCGGGTGCGGGCCGCGCCGAGCGGAACGGCGGTCGCCCAGGCCTGTTCGAAGACCGCCGACAGCGAGGCGACGACGCCGGGTTCGCGGGTGCACAGCGCGCCGGCCCGGGTGTTGTCCGGGTCGATCGGCAGGACGGCCACCTCCCGGTCGAAGATCGGCATGCGGGGCGGCAGCAGCGGCGCGGTGCGGACCTGGCCGCCGGACTCGGTCAGCCACTGGGCGTAGGCATGGGTGGCCGGGTCGTTGCGGACGCCGGCCTGGTACAGGGTGAGCAACGCGATGCCGCGGTCCACGGCGTCGGCGTCCAGCGGCCGGGAGGCGTCCAGGCTGGCCTGCGACTGGGCGCCGCCGGGCATCACCGACAGGCACTCGCGACGGACGTCCTTGGCGAGGAGCTCCAGCTTCGCCTCGATGGCGTCCATCCCGACCAGCCGCTCGGTGCCGTCCACGACCCGATCGGGCGTCAGGACGCCGTAGGCGGCGACCGCTTCGGCGGCAGCGGCCCGGCTGGCGGCGAGTTCCTGGGCGTGGCGGGCCAGGTCCGCCTCCTGCCGGCGCACGAGCAGGTCGAGCGCGACCTGCGGGCTGACCACCCGCAGGCCGCCCGGGGCGTCCCGGGAAGGCCGGAGGGAGGCGCGGTCGGCCAGGTCGTCCAGTGCGCCGCGCACCTCGGCCTCGGACCGGCCAGTGGCCCCGACGAGGTCCGCCAGGCCCGCGGCCGGGTCCTCCAGCAGGGCCGGGACGCCAACTACAGCATCTGGCTGGCCACCGGAACCGGCATCAGCATCAGCGCCACCGGCATGCCCAACCAGCTCGGCGTCGCCTGACCGCCGCCACCGCGCCACGCGCCGTGGCTACGGGTGAGTAACTCCCGTACGGGGTGGGCATGAACGGGACAACATCCGGGGGGAGCCGGCCGACCAGGGAGTGCATCCATGACCATGGCACGTCGCACGCTGTTGACCCGGGGCACGGTCGCGGCCCTCGCCACCGCGCTCGGCGGACTCGCTGGCCCGACCGCCGCCCGGGCGGCGGTCGCACCGCGCAGCACGCCCGGCGGGAAGCCCACCGCGGACTGGATGGCGTACCTGGACCCGGGGCGGTCGCTGCTCGGCCTGACCATTCCCGGCACCCACGACTCCTGCTGCACCGACCCGGCGCACGGCACCGAGTGGTCGCACACCCAGAACTGGGGCGTCCCCGAGCAACTCACCCAGGGCGTGCGGTTCCTGGACATCCGGTGCAACGGCCTGCAGGGGACCGCCGACGAGCTGGGCATCTACCACTCCGACGCCTACCAGTACGTCCGGCTGCAGGACGTCCTCGACCAGTGCCGCGCGTTCCTGACGGCCCATCCGGGCGAGACCGTCGTCATGCGGCTGCGCAACGAGAACGCCGGCGGCCAGGCGCTCGGCGACGCCGAGTTCCGGCGGCGGGTCAACCACTACCTGGACGACCTGGGGTACCGGGGCCTGTTCCACCTGTCCGGCTGGCCCACCCTCGGCGTGGCCCGCGGGCGGATCGTCCTGGTCGCCGACTTCGCGAACGACTGGGGCGTGATCCAGTGGTCCAGCGGCACCAACGCGTACTTCCGCACCCAGGACCTGTGGCAGATCAACCAGTTGTTCCCGCTCCAGGCCAAGGGCCGGGCCATCGTGCAGCAGTTCGACGCCGCGTTCGGCGACCCCGGCTCGCCGCAGATGTACGTCAACTTCCTGAGCTACGCGGGCGGCCTGTGGCCCAAGAACGCCGAGCAGACGCTGATGGACCAGTCCGTCTACCCGTACCTGAGCGCCCGTACCGGCCAGGCCGCCCGGTTCGGCATCGTCCCGATGGACTTCCCCGACTTCCACGTCAACGTGCTGCAGATGCTGATCGACAAGAACTTCGTAGTCTGACGCCGCGGCAGGTCAGCGCCGGGCGGCCTGCCAGGTTCGGGCGGCGGCGATCCGCTGGGTGGCGGTCGGGTGGGTGGAGAGCAGCAGGACGAGCAGCCGGGGCGGGTCCGGGTCGGAGACGTTGGCGAGCGCCAGCCGGCGCTGCATGGCGATGAACTGCCCCGGGTCGCCGGTCAGTTCGAGGGCGTGCCGGTCGGCGCGGGCCTCGATCCGGCGGCTGGCGGCGCACTGGAACGGGATGCTCGCCGCGCCGAGCAGCCCGGCGAGCGCGGCCAGCAGCGGCAGCGAACGCGGGTCCTGCACGCTGTCCGCGCCGGCCGCGTCCAGCAGCGGCTGCCAGGAGACCAGCAGCGCCAGCAGCAGCACCGACACGGCGGCGGCGAGCGCGGCCGTCGCGGTGCCGACCAGCACGTCGCGGTGCTTGACGTGGCCGAGTTCGTGCGCGGCGACCAGCTCGACCTCGCGGGGCTCGGCGGTCTCCAGCAGCGTGTCGTAGACGACGATCCGCCGGGTCGGGCCGAAACCGGAGACGTACGCGTTCAGCGCGGTGGTCCGGCGCGAGGCGTCCGCGACCAGGACGTCGCGCACCGCGATCTCGTCCCGGCGCGCCAGGTCGAGCAGCGCGGTGCGCAGCTCGCCGTCCGGCATCGGGTGGAAGCGGTTGAACAGCGGCTCGAACAGCAGCGGTTGGAGGAAGGAGAGCAGCAGTACCAGCAGCGCCGCGCCGAGCGCGGCGGGCAGCCACCAGCGCGACGGCGACCAGCCGATCAGCGCGTACAGCGCCAGCGTCGCCGGCAGCAGCAGCGCCAGGGCCAGGACCGTCGCGCGCACCGCGTCCACCGCCCAGCCCGCCCAGCCCTGGGTCACCAGCCCGTACCGCGCGCGGACCACCCGCACCCGGGCCCCGAACGGCAGCGCCAGCACCCGTCCGAGCAGCACCAGCGCGGCGCTCCCCGCGAGCACCTCGGCCGCCCAACTCCCGCCGAACCACCCGCCGACGGCCGTCACCAGCGCGGCGCCGGCCGTGGTGAACCCGAGCACCGCGGTCACCGCCAGCGTCAGCAGCTGCCCGCCCAGCAGCCACGGCAGCTGGGCCCGCCGCAGCGCCCGCCCGCGGGCCACCTGCTCGGGCGTGAAGTCCTCCACGGACGGTTCGTCAACCATGCCGCCCAGCCTAGGGATCCCACCCCGCCACCGCACCACCCCGGCGCAGCCCACCGCACCACCCCGGCGCAGCCACCCTCGTCGCGGTCCGGCCTAGGATGGCGGGATGTCCGAGCAGACGCTGCGCACCGCGCTGGAGTTCCGCCGCCGTTTCGCCCGCCGGCAGGCTGCGGAGGTGGTGGAGGTCCCGGGCGGGTTCGCCGTGTTGCACGCGGAGTTCGGGTACTCGCACGAGCACAACCAGCTGATCGTGGACGCGCCGCCGAGCGGGACCGACGTGGCGGCGCAGGCCGAGCGGGTGCTCGGGCACCTGGGGCACCGGCGGATCGCGGTGTTCGACGACGCGTACGGCCGGGCGGCGGCGCCGCTGCTGGTGGCGGCCGGGTACCGGCACGAGACCGAGGTGGTGATGGTCCACCAGGGCCCGGTGCCGCCCGGCGGGGGCGCGGAGCCGGTGGAACTGGCCGAGCTGGCACCGGCGTTGGAGCGGCAGTGGCGCGCCTGGCTGCCGTGGGCGAACGAGGAGTCGATCGCCCAGTTGGTGAACCGGCGGCGGGCCCGGGCGGCGGGGGCGGAGCGGGTGCTGATGCTGGCCGCGCGGGACGCGGACGGCGAGGTCGGGGCCTGGGCGGACCTGTACCAGGACGAGGCGGGCACCGCGCAGATCGAGGACCTCGCCACCGCGGAGGACCGGCAGCGCCGCGGGCTGGCGGACGCCGTCCTGGCGGCGGCGCTGCGGCTGGCGGCCGACCGGCACCCGGACGGGCTGCGCTTCCTGGTCGCGGACGCCGAGGACTGGCCGCAACAGTGGTACGCCCGGCGGGGGTTCGTACCGGTCGGCACCACCCACGGCTTCGTCCGCACCTGACGGGCCGTCATGTGCGCGGGCACCGTCCCGCCGGACGCGGAAGCGCCCGCCGGCTCCCCCCCGAGAGGGGCCGGCGGGCGCTTGCGTGCAACCCGGGGGGCGCGGATCAGACCTGGCCGGCCTTCTCCAGGGCCTCGCAGCAGGTGTTGACCAGCAGGCGGGTGACGACGTACGGGTCGACGTTCGCGTTCGGGCGACGGTCCTCGATGTAGCCCTTCTGCTCCACCTCGACCTGCCACGGGATGCGGACCGAGGCGCCGCGGTTGGACACGCCGTAGGAGTAGACGTTCCACGGGGCGGTCTCGTGCTTGCCGGTCAGGCGGGACTGGATGTCGTCACCGTACTGGTTGACGTGCTCCAGGACCTTCTCCTGGGAGGCGCCGAGCGACTCGCAGGCGGTGATGATGGCCTCGTAGCCCTCGCGCATCGCCTTGGTGGAGAAGTTGGTGTGCGCGCCCGCGCCGTTCCAGTCGCCCCTCGCCGGCTTGGCGTCCAGGGTGGCGTCGATGCCGAACTCCTCGGCGGTGCGGTAGAGCAGGTAGCGGGCGATCCACAGGTCGTCGGAGACGGTCAGCGCGTCGACCGGGCCGATCTGGAACTCCCACTGGCCGGGCATGACCTCGGCGTTGATGCCGCAGATCGCCAGGCCGGCGTCGATGCAGCGGTCGAGGTGCAGCTCGACGATCTCGCGGCCGAAGACCTCCTCGGCGCCCACGCCGCAGTAGTAGCCGCCCTGCGGGGCCGGGTAGCCGCCCTCCGGGAAGCCGAGCGGGCGGGAGCCCTTGAAGAAGGTGTACTCCTGCTCGATGCCGAAGATCGCCTCCTGCGCGGCGTACTGCTCGGCGACCGGGCGCAGCAGCGCGCGGGTGTTGGTCTCGTGCGGGGTGCCGTCGATCTCGAAGACCTCGCACAGCACCAGGATGTTGTCCCCACCGCGGATCGGGTCCTTGACGACCTTCACCGGCTCGAGCACGCGGTCCGAGGCGTGGCCCTCGGCCTGGTTGGTCGACGAGCCGTCGAAGCCCCAGGTCGGGATCTTGTCCGCGTTCGCCAGCACCCGGGTCTTGGAACGGAGCTTCGCGGTCGGCTTGGTGCCGTCGATCCAGATGTACTCGGCCTTGATTGCCATGGGGGTGAACCTCACTGCTTGGGTGGTGGGTGCCCGCGTAGCGTCGCAAGTCGCCGTTTCCCGGTTGTTCCTCCTATGTAACGCGCATGTGAACCAACGGTCCGCAGTGGCACGCTCACGGTCGGAGAGTGCACGTCTCGCGATGTGAGCGGGCCACTGAGACGACTGGGGCGAAAGGGGGTGGGATCAGCGGTGCCGGGCGTGCGCGGCGCGCCGGCGGCGGGTCATCCACACCGCCGCGCCGCCCGCCACGAGCAGGGTGACACCGCCGGCCGCCAGTGCGGTGGTCCCGCTGGAGCCGGTGTACGCGAGCGACTCCTCGGTGGCGGCCTTCGGCAGCGCGCGGCCCTGCGCGGTGGCCGGGGCGGAGGACGGCGGGGCGGAGGAGACCGCCGCGGCGGGCCCGACGGCGGCGACCGGCTTCTCGCAGGAGACCGAGGCGACGGTCAGGGTGCCGTTCACCTTGGCCACGTTGAGGTTGAGCGGGTTGATCGAGACCTTCACCTCCAGCGCGGAGGCGGCCGCGGTGGTGGTGGTGACGGTCTTCTTCGAGAACTCGACGTCCACCGTGCCGATCGCCGGAACCTCCACGTGGGTGGGCGAGTTGAGGCCGACCGCGACCGACCTGCCGAGCACCGTCAGGCGGGCCGGGGCGGTCACCTCGGCGGTCGGCTGCCCGTCCACCGGACAGGTGGCCTCGGCGCTCATCGCCTCCAGCCCGAGCAGCGTGGTCAGCGGCAGCCCGGGGACGTGCAGGTCCGCGCCGACCAGTTGCACCGAGGCGGTGGCCTGCCGCTCGTCGGCCCGGGTCACCGACTTGCCGACCTGCGCCTTCACCAGGTTGACCGGCCGGCCCTGGTCGACGCCGTCCACGGTGGCGGTGAGCATCGCCGCGTCCCGCTGGGCCGGGGACTCCACCTTGTTCAGGGCCACGTTCACGGGGACGTCCACCGCGTTCAACAGCGTGACGTCCAGGTCGAGTTCGGCGGTCACCGCCTTGGCTTTGCCCGGCCGCGCGGGTGTCCCGCCGTCGGCCGCCCGCGCCGTCGGCAGCGGCAGCGCCACCGCCAGGGCGGAGGCGGCGAGCGCGACGGCCGCGGCGGACCGCAGGGAACGCGAGGAACGCACGGGAACAGCAGGCATGACGGAAACCCCCACACATGGTGACTGACAGAGCGCGCCCGCGACCTCACCCGGCGCACACCGCACGGGGAGGGGACTCGCGCTCTCGACTCCCGCCAGTCTCGTTCGAACGCTCCGTCACTTTAGTGATACAGAGCGTCAGTTCACTCCTTCGAGTGAGGTTGACGGCAGAGGCCTTCCGTCAGGCCCGCGCGCCGAACCGGCGCAGCACCGACGCCTCCGCGGCCGCCAGCGCGTAGTACAGCGCCACCGACGTGACGGTCAGAAGCACGACCGCCGCCCACAGATGCTCGTACTCGAAGGTGGACCCGTCCTGGAGCATCGCGTACCCCAGCCCCTTGCCGGTGGCCAGCCACTCCACCAGCATGGCGCCGACCATCGCGCCGGGCACCGCCACCCGGGCGCCGGCGAACAGCGCGGGCAGGGCGCTGGGCAGCAGGACCCGGCGGGTGACCGTCCACGGCCCCGCGCCATACGCGCGGCAGAGGTCGACCAGCTGCCGGGAGGCGCTGCGCAGGCCGAAGGTGAGGGTCACCAGGGCGGGGAAGAAGACCACCACCCCGCTGACCACGGCGGCTGCGGCCAGGCCCCGGCCGAAGACCAGGGTGATCAGCGGGGTCATCGCCACCAGTGGCACCGATCGCACGGTCAACGCCAGCGGCAGGAAGGTCCGTTCAACCGCCCTGACCAGGACGAAGAGCACCGCGGCCACCAGCGCGGCGAGCAGCCCCGCCACGAAGCCGACCACTGCGTCGAGCAGGGTGGTGGCCAGGCCGTCCGCGAGCAGCGAGCGGTGCGCGGCCGCGTCGGGTTCGGTGCCGAGGTAGTGCCAGACGTCGAGCGGCGTCTTGGCGATCAGCGGATCGAGGCTGAGGCCCGTGACCAGCGCCCACCAGGCCGCGAGGACCAGGGCCGCGGAGGCGACGACCGCGAGCAGCCGGCGGAGTACGGCGGTGGCGGTCACAGGCTGTCTCCTGCCGTGGTGTCGCGGGCCCACGGGGCGGCCAGCCGCCCGAGCAGGGCGGTGAGCAGGTAGCCGAGTCCCGCGACGGCTCCCGAGACCAGCGCGATCCCCCAGGTCCGCGCGATGTCGAGCTGCTGCTGGCTGATCGTCATGGCGACACCCAGGCCGTTGTCCACCCGCCCCAGGTACTCGCCGATGATCGCCCCGAGCAGCGCGGCCGGCGCGGAGATCCGCAGCGCGGCCAGCGTGCTGGGCAGGGCGGCGGCCAGGCGGACCCGGCGTAGTTGCTGCCATCGCCCTCCGCCGTAGGCGCGGACCAGATCGAGGCTGGTCGGGTCGGCCGAGCGCAGGCCCAGCAGCGCGCCGATCAGGGTCGTGAAGAAGACCGAGAGACCGGCCATCACCACCATCGGCTGGTCGCCGTCGAGGGTGAGTGCCAGCAACGGGCCGATGGCGATCACCGGCATGCAGTAGGAGGCCACGGCGAGCTGCATGACGACCCGTTCGAGCGCGGGGACCAGCAGCACCAGCAGTGCGCAGCCGAGCGCGAGGACGTTGCCCGCCAGGTAGCCGACGAGTGCCTCCGAGCCGGTCTGACGCAGCTGCGGTTGGTAGAACGCCCACCCGTCGGAGCCGAGTTGGGCGGCCACCGCCCACGGCGTCGGGACCCCGGCGGAGAGCACGGTGAGGGCGAGCAGCGTCCACAGGCCCAGCAACGCCGCGACCCCGCCCGCGGTCGGCGCCCAGCGCCGCACCAGCGCGGCGCTCACGTGGCGTCGCCCGGGAGCGCACCGCCGAAGAGCAGTTCGGACAGCTGGTCCTGGTAGGCGTGGAACTCGGGCGTGCGCATCATCTCCGGGGTGCGCGGGCGCGGCAGGTCGATCGGCACGCGGGCCGCGATCCTGCCCGGGCGCGGGGTCATCACCGCGACCGCGTCGCTGAGCAGCACGGCCTCGGTAATGGAGTGGGTGACCAGCAGCGTGGTCGTGGCCCGGGCCTGCCAGATCCGCTGGAGTTCCAGGTTGAGCCGCTGCCGGGTCATGTCGTCGAGCGCTCCGAACGGCTCGTCCAGCAGCAGGACCTCGGGTTCGACCACCAACGCCCTGGCGATCGCCACGCGTTGGCGCATCCCACCGGAGAGCTGAGCCGGGCGGGCCTTCTCGAAGCCGGTCAGGCCGACCAGCGCGACGAGCTCGGCGATCTGCTCGGGCTGCGGACGCAGGCCGGCGATCTCCAACGGCAGGCGGACGTTGGCCTCCACGCTGCGCCAGGGCAGCAGGGCGCTGTCCTGGAAGGCGATGCCGAGCTGGTGGCGCTGCTGGATCGTGCGGGGCGACTCGCCGTGCACCGTGGCGGTGCCCGAGGAGGGGTCCTCCAGTCCGGCGAGAATGCGCAGCACGGTGGACTTGCCGCAGCCGGAAGGGCCGAGCAGGGAGAGGAACTGTCCCTGCTCGCTGTCCAGGTCCACACCGTCCAACGCGGTGGTCCGCCCTCGGCCCATCCGGAACTCCTTGCGCAGGTCGCGCACGGAGAGTCCGGACGGGGCGTCGGCCGGCGGCGCGCCCGGGCCGCGCCCGGCTTCGGCGGGTGCCGGGATGTGGTTCATGGGAACTCCTGCGGTGGGTGGCTCGGGCAGCTCGGCCGGCCCGGTCGACTCGGACGACCCAGACGACGTGGGCCGACGGCATGGCCGGCTCAGACGGCTCAGACGGCTCAGACGGCTCAGACTGCTCAGACGAGCGAAGGGTCGGCCTGGTAGATCTCGTTGATCAGTGAGAGGTCGAACAGTTGGGCCGACGTGATGTCCACCCCCGCGATCTTGAGCGTGGCGATGCTCTTCGCCACCAGGTCGTCGGTGACCGTGAAGATGCCGTTCTTCCTGGTGTCGGCGGTGACGATGAGGTCGTTCTCCGACTTGGACTCCAGTACCTGCTCGGCCTCGTCGAGGCCCAGGTCCTTGCCGTACGTTTCGGCCGCCAGCTTCGCTCCGGCGGCCGGGTCGCCGAGGTTGTCCTTCCAACCGCGGATCTCGGCCCGCAGCAGTGCCTTGATGGCCTCGCGCTTGGTCTTGATCGCCTCGTCGGTGGCGACGTAGACCGAGCTGACCATCGGGTAGTCGTGGTCGGCCAGCGCGAAGGTCACCACGCTGAGGCCCTTGGCCCGAAGGGCGTTGGGCTCGTTGGTGATGTAGGAGAACCAGCCGTCGACCTGCCCCTGGGTCAGCGGCGTGGGGTCGAACTGCACCGGCACCTTGGTGATCTTCGAGGCGTCCAGCTTCGCGGCCTTGAGGAAGGCGTTCCAGATCGACTCGTTGATGGCCTGGACACCGATCTTCTTGCCGTACATGTCCTGCGGCGACGCGATCGGGTTCGAGGCCATCGAGAGGATGGCGTACGGGTTCGCCTGGTACTGCGCCGCGACGATCTTGAGCTTGGCGCCCTTGAGGATCGCCGCGCCGGTGATGTCCGGCGAGCTCAGGCCGAGCAGCGCCTTGCCGCCGCTGACGTCGGCCTCGGCGGACGGCGCGCTGGGCCCGCCGGGGATCAGCGTGACCTTGCTGAACCCTTCAGCCGCGTAGTAGCCCTTGCTGTCGGCGAGGTAACTGCCAGCGAACTCCACGTTCTTGACCCAGCCGAGGCGCAACGCGGCAGTACCGAGCGAGGCTTTGCCCGAGGCCGGCCCGCCGGAGGCGGCGGCGCTCGACGACGACCCGCTGCTGCCGCAGGCGGCGAGCAGCGGGCCGCCGGCCACCAGCAGGCCGCCCAGTCCCACGGCCCGGGCCAGGAACGCCCGCCGGCCCGGACCGGACTCGCCCGGGAGGTTTCTGTCCAGAGCTCGCTCAGCACTGTTCCGCTGCACGGCAACCCTCCTTGCTCACTCGCGGGTCCGGCCTGCTCAGCAGGCGCGTCTCCACGCGTAGACGTCGATCGTGCGAGGAAGCTAGGCGGTCGGCATTGCACGGGTGTTTCCCGGCCGTGTCGGGGCAGCAACCACCGGGACCGGTCGCCGGGAGAAGCGAAGGGCACACCGCGCGGGTGCTCTCGCCGGTGCCGCCGGGTCTGTTGGCGCCTGGAGGGGTGTCCACGCCGACAAGCTGCCCGGGAGGCCCTGTTGTTGCGGATGATCGGACGGGGCTGGTGCTCGTCGACCCGTCAGGCCGTTGGACAGCTTCTCGACGGTCGTGCGGAGGACGGCCTCTTGATGGCGCTTGATCTTGCGGGCGAGGTTGCTGCAGGCCGGAGGGCCGCCTCGACGAAGCAGGTGGAGTCGCTACGCGAGGCAGAGCGCGTTCTTGCCGAACTGGCGGATGCGGAAGCCGTGTTGGAGCGGCGAGCCATCGCGGCGGCGGAGCCGTCGGAGGGTGGACCACCCGGCCGGCGAACCAGTCCGACGGCGACGCCTCGCCGCGACCGCCCATCCCCCCGCCAACACCTGCGACTTCTCGGCCCGGTGTCGGCTCAGGCCGAACAGACCACGGGGGCCTGCTCCACCGCCGGTAGGTCAGGCCCTCGCTTCATCCTGTGTCCGAGCGGTCCTCAGCCGTGCTGCGGGTCCGAAAGCTCACCGAGGCCCACAGCGGCACGCTGACCGTCGTCGCCCCGCCCAGGGCACCGTGTTCACCGCCCGACTCCCCTTGGCTCGCCGCGGATCGAACCGTTCCGGTTCTGATGGAGACTCTGGATCTCCTGGCCCCGGGTCCGGCGGAGCCGCTAGTCCTTCGGTGGCGCCGTGCTCTCCCGTACGGTGAGGGTCGTCGCGATCTCCAGCCCGGTCTGGGGTGCCGGCTCGCCGCGGCCGAGGGTCAGTGCCAGTTCGGTCGCCGCGACGGCCATCTCGATCAGCGGCTGGTGGACGGTGGTCAATGGCGGGTCCACCCAGGAGACCACCGGCAGGTCGTCGAAACCGACCACACTCAGGTCCTCGGGGATGCGCAGGCCGGCTTCGCGCGCGGCCCGGTAGACCCCGAGTGCCAGGAGATCGTTCGCGGTGAAGATCGCGGTGGGGCGGTCGGACCGGGAAAGCAGGTCGCACGCCGCGGCGTAGCCGTCCTCCCGGGTCAGATTGGCGTGGACCACGAGGTCCGGATCGGCCGGCAGGCCGGCAGCCTGCAGCGCCGAGCGGTAGCCGTCCAACCGGGCAACGCAGCACAGCACGTCCTGCGGTCCGCTGATCATCGCGATGCGGCGATGGCCCAGCTCGGTCAGGTGGCGGGTCGCGGCCCGGCCGCCGGACCAGTTGGTGGCGCCCACAAAGGGGACGCCGTCGGGCAGTTCACGGGTCGGATCGAAGACGACGAACGGAATGCCCTTCGCCTGGAGCTGCTCGCGCTCGGCCTCGGAGAGCTGCGCCACCGACAGCACGCAGTTCGGGCGGCGGGCCACGGTGTCGTCCCAGGCTGGAACGGGTGAGTCGTGCAGGCCGAGGCGCGAGAGCATCAGCCCCACCCGGTGCTTACTGGCCACCCGCTCCACGCCCCGGATGATCTCCACCGCCCACATGCTCTCCAGCTCGCGGAACACCAGCTCCACCACGTTGTTGCGGTTGGCCCCCGAAAGCTTGCGGTAGCCGTACCGGCCGATCAGCTCCTCGACGCGGGCACGGGTGCCCGGTGACACTCCCGACTTGCCGTTGAGCACCTTCGAGACGGTCGGAACCGATACACCCGCCGACTCGGCGATGTACGCGATCGTCACCGGCCTGGAGGAGTCACCCCCGGGGCGTTCGCCACCATCCGCCGGTCCTTCCGCTGCGACGTCAGCCAAAGCCGCCTTCCGATCCTTCGCGTCCTCGCCGCCCCCGTGGCCGGCCGAGCGACCCGACAGCCCGGCCCCGGCGGGTGCGACACCTTCGCGGTGGCCGCACGGCCGGACCAGGCGCGGGCCCGCAGCGTACCAGTCCTCTCCGCCCGCAGGCGCCGAAACTTTCCTGCCCGGCGGCGCGGAATAGGGCGGCAGCCAGTCGACCCTCGCACGTGGGACCGGAGCAGAAGGCGAAGCGTTTCGCCGCTGCCACGCGGCGGTCCGGGCTGTCAACAGAAACAGAAAGCGTTTTTTGCTTTGGTTTCTCCCCTTGCCTGGCGAGAGAGCGGTCGATACGTTCACCGCCAATCGTCCTAACGGTTTGACGCCTCACAGGGGAAGGGCCGCCTCCGTATGAGCAGTCAGCTGAATTGCAGAACGCTCGGTACTCGGCAGTGCGGCCGCGTCGGACGCGGGAGCCGCCGCGACGGCGCGGCCTGCTCGGCCTGAGCCGACCCGCGCCCACCCCTGAACCACTCCGCCCCACCTCCCGGGGCCGCCCCACCGTGTGATGAGGGCTCCACCCCCACCCCGCCTGCCGTGCCTGAGCGCACGGTTGGAAACCCCCGTTCCGCAGACGGGAGCACCCCATCCCCACCCGAACACGACCCCGATGGAGGGTTTCGTGAAACAGTTACTCCGCGCCGGGCGCGATCGCCTGCTCGCCCTGGCCGCCGCCACGACGCTCACCGCCGCCACTCTGTCGGTCGGCGCGTTCACCACCGCCGCCCCGGCCGCCGCCGCCACCTCCGCGACGGTGACGGTCGACAGCACCCACTGGTTGGCGAACTACTCGTCCACCACCCCCGGCCTGAACACCCAGGTCTACGACGCCAACATGAACCGCTCGGACATCCCCGGCCTCCTCAACAACGCCGGTATCGGGATGATGCGCTACCCGGGCGGCAGCTACGCCGACGTCTACCACTGGCAGACCAACACCGCCGACGGCCACTTCGTCGCCCCGAACACCGACTTCGACACGTTCATGGGCACCCTACGGGCCGCGAACACGCAGCCGATCATCACTGCGGACTACGGGTCGGGCACGCCGCAGGAGGCGGCGGACTGGGTGCGGTACGCCAACGTCACCAAGGGCTACGGCGTCAAGTACTGGGAGATCGGCAACGAGATCCCCGGCAACGGCGAGTACGGCGCGCAGTGGGAGACGGACAAGCACTCCAGCCACAGCGCCACCACCTACGCCACCAACCTCCTGCAGTTCGTCTCGGCGATGAAGGCGGTCGACCCCGGCATCAAGATCGGGGCGGTGCTCACCACCCCCGGGAGCTGGCCGGACGGCATCGTCGGCCCCGGTGACACCCAGGACTGGAACCACACGGTCCTGTCCATCGCCGGTCCGAAGATCGATTTCGTGATCGTGCACGACTACCCGACCAGCACCAGCGAAGCCGACCTGCTCGCCAAGCCGCAGACCAACGCGCCGACCATGGCCAGCACGGTGCGGTCGCTGATCAACCAGTACGCCGGCAGCAACGCGTCGAACGTGAGCATCGCCATCACCGAGACGAACGCCGACAAGTACAAGGACACCGCCCCGAACGGGCTGTTCGCCCCGGACCAGATACTGACCTGGGCGGAGCACGGTGCCTTCACCGTCGACGTCTGGGCCATGCACAACGGCAGCGACTGCTCCCACGTGACCACGGTGGACGGTGCCACCGACTACGACGAAGGGGGTGTGGTGGCCAGCGGCTCATCCTGCGAGCCGCCGCTGGACACCCCGTTCGCGCCCTACTACGGCATCTCGATGATCAGCAAGCTGGCCCAGTCCGGCGACTCGCTGGTCCAGGCCACCAGTTCCACCTCGCTGATCTCCGCGCACGCGGTGCGCCGCGGCAACGGCGACGTGAACGTCATGCTGATCAACAAGGACCCGAACAACAGCACCACGGTGTCTCTCTCCTACACCGGGTTCACGCCGTCCTCGGCCGCCCCGACCGTGTACAGCTACCTGAAGAACAGCACCTCGATCACCTCGTCCACCACTGGCAGCGGCACCACCCAGACGGTCCCCGCGTACTCGGTGGTCGTGGTGCAGATGCATCCGAGCGGCGGCGGTACCGGCGGGTCGTCCGGCGCGCTACACGCCGTGGGCGCGGGCAAGTGCCTGGACATCAACAACGGCAGCACCACCGCCGGGACGCAGGCCCAAATCTGGGACTGCAACGGCGGCACGGCGCAGACCTTGACGCGCACCTCCGCCAAGGAGTTCCGCCTCTACGCCAACACGTCCACCCCGATGTGCCTGGACGACTACGGCAAGGGCACGGCCAACGGCACCGCCGCCGTGATCTGGCAGTGCAACGGCGGCACCAACCAGCAGTGGACCGTCAACTCCAACGGCACGATCACCAATGTGCTGACCGGGCTGTGCCTGGACGTCAACGGGTACGGCACCGCGAACGGCACCAAGGTGCAGCTCTGGGCCTGCGGCTCGAACCAGAGCAACCAGCAGTGGACGTTCGGCTGACACGAGTCCGCCGAACCGCGCAGGGCGGCCCGGCACCTCGCCGGGCCGCGCCTCCCGTCCAAAAGCCGACCGGAGCAGGGCCGGTGCGACGACCCACACCAGGCCGCTCCTGTCCTCGCGTGAGCGGGATCACGAGCAGGCCGTGGCAGTTGCCCGTGCAGTTAAGGCAGTCGCCAGTCCACGGGCTGCGCGCCCTGCCGCACCAGCAGGTCGTTGGCGCGGCTGAACGGGCGGGAGCCGAAGAAGCCGCGGTCCGCGGACATCGGGCTGGGGTGCGCCGACTCCACCGCCGGGACCTGGCCGAGCAGCGGCCGCAGGTTGCGGGCGTCGCGGCCCCACAGGATCGCCACCAGCGGGCCGCCGCGCGCCACCAGGGCGCGGATCGCCTGCTCGGTGACCTCCTCCCAGCCCTTGCCGCGGTGCGCGGCGGGCGAGCCGGGAGCGGTGGTCAGCGCCCGGTTCAGCAGCAGCACGCCCTGTGCCGTCCACGGAGTGAGATCGCCGTTGGACGGCGGCGGGAAGCCCAGGTCGCGGCCGTACTCCTGGTAGATGTTCACCAGGCTGCCAGGGATCGGCCGCACCTGCGGGGCCACCGAGAAGCTCAGGCCCACCGCGTGCCCCGGCGTCGGGTACGGGTCCTGCCCGACGATCAGCACTCGGACGTCGGCGAACGGCTGCTGGAACGCCCGCAGCACCTGCGGCCCCGGCGGCAGGTACGTGCGCCCCGCCGCCAGTTCGCCCCGCAGGAACTCGCCCATCGAGGCGACCCGCCCCGCCACCGGGGCCAACGCCTGGGCCCAGCCGGGTTCAACGATCTCGTGCAACGGTCGCGCAGCCATGCCCGAAGCCTATCGGCCGCACCGACACGCCGAGTTCAGAGCACCCGGCCGTTCAGCACCACGTGCGTCGGCGCGGCCAGCACCCGGACGTCGGCGCGCGGGTCGGCGTCGTAGAGGACCAGGTCGGCGGGGGCGCCCTCGGTCAGGCCGGGGCGGCCGAGCCACGCACGGGCGGACCAGGTGGCGGCGGAGAGCGCCTCGGCGGGCGTGAGGCCGGCCCGGGTGAGCTCCAGCACCTCCTCGGCGACCAGGCCGTGGGCCAGCGAGCCGCCCGCGTCGGTGCCGACGTAGATCGGGATGCCGGCGTCGTGCGCGGCGGCGACGGTGTCGTAGCGGCGCGCGTGCAGGCGGCGCATGTGCGCGGCCCAGTGCGGGAACTTGTCCTCGCCGCCGTCCGCCAGGCCGGGGAAGGTGGCGATGTTGACCAGGGTGGGGACGATCGCCACGCCGCGGGCGACGAACTCGGGGATGAGCTCCTCGGTGAGGCCGGTGGCGTGCTCGACGCAGTCGATGCCGGCGGCGAGCAGGTCGGGCAGCGACTCGGTGGCGAAGCAGTGCGCGGTGACCCGGGCGCCCTCGGCGTGCGCGGCGGCGATCGCCTCGCGCAGCGAGTCCGCGGGCCAGCAGGCGGTGAGGTCGCCGACGCCGCGGTCGATCCAGTCGCCGACCAGCTTCACCCAGCCGTCGCCGCGCCGGGCCTCCGCGGTGACGTACGCGGCGAGGTCGCCGGGCTCGATCTCGTGGGCGTAGTTGCGGATGTAGCGGCGGGTGCGGGCGATGTGCCGGCCGGCCCGGATGATCTTCGGCAGGTCGTCGCGGTCGTCGATCCAGCGGGTGTCGGCGGCGGAGCCGGCGTCCCGGATCAGCAGGGTGCCGGCGTCCCGGTCGGTGAGCGCCTGCTTCTCGCTGGTGGCGCGGTCGACGGCGCCGTGCGCGTCCAGGCCGACGTGGCAGTGGGCGTCCACCAGGCCGGGCAGCGCCCAGCCGGTGAGCGTGCCGGACGGCTCGGCGGCGGGGCGGCGGAAGGTCACCCGCCCGTCCACCACCCAGAGTTCGTCGCGGACGTCCTCGGGCCCGACCAGCACCCGGCCCTTGATGTGCAGCACCCCACCGTCTGTCATGCCCCGCACTTTACCCAGCGCCGCAGCCGGTGCGGCGGGTGAGCTGGGGCAGACTGTTCGACGGCGACCCGCCTCCCGTCGAGGCGACCCTCCCGTCCCGAAAGGCCTGCGCATGCTGCTCGACCTCCCACCGCTCACCGCCGCCGAGTTCGCCGCGATCGAGGACAGGGTGGCGGCGCTGCTGCACACCGGGGCGGACGTGATCGTCACCCAGGGCGAGGCGCTGCTGCCGCTGGAGGCCGCGATCAAGGGCGCCGCGCACCCGGGTTCGACCGCGCTGAACGTCGTCACCGGCCCGTACGGACAGACCTTCGGCGGCTGGCTGCGGGACGCCGGGGCGAAGGTGGTCGACCTGGCGGTGCCGTACGACGAGGCGGTCGGCGCCGAGCAGGTCGCCGAGGCGCTCGCCGCGCACCCGGAGATCGACTTCGTCTCGCTGGTGCACGCGGAGGCCGCCACCGGCAACACCAACCCGGTCGCCGAGATCGCCGCGGTGGTGCGCGAGCACGGCGCGCTGCTGATGGTGGACGCGGTGGCCTCGGTGGCCGCCGAGCCGCTGCTCACCGACGCCTGGGGCATCGACCTGTGCGTGATCGGCGGGCAGAAGGCGATGGGCGGCCCGGCCGGGGTCTCCGCGGTGTCGGTGAGCGAGCGGGCCTGGCGGCGGATCGCCGCCAACCCGGCCGCGCCGCGCCGCTCCTATCTCTCGCTGCTGGACTGGAAGGAGCGCTGGACCGACGCCGGGCGAACCCAACTCCCTCACGCCCCCGCCCAGTTGGAGATGCTGGCGCTGGACGCCTGCCTGACCGCGATCGCCGCCGAGACGCTCGACGCGGTGATCGCCCGGCACCGTGCCGCGGCCGCCGCCACCCGCGCGGGCGCCGCCGCACTGCCCGGCCTCGCCCCGTACGTGCACCGCGCCGAGCACGCCGCCCCGGTCGCCACCACCCTGCGCACCAGCGGCGGCCTGAACGCCGCCGAGCTGGCCGCCGAACTCCGCCGCCACGCCCCGCAGCTGCCCGTCCAGGCCGGCGGCGGCCCGCTGGCCGCCACGATGCTCCGGCTCAACCACTACGGCCCGGCCGCCACCGCCGAGACCGTGCTGACCGCCCTCGAACTCCTCGCCGAGGCCCTCGGCGCCCCCGCGGCCCCCGCGGTGGCGGCGGCCACCGCCGCCTGGGAGCAGGCGGGCTGACCGGACCGCATCCAGGGTTCGACGGCCGGTTCCACGCCGTTCACCTGGCGGGCAACCGCCGTACGCGGACGACGATTTGGCTGAGCCTCCCGCGAAGTTGTCTATACAACTCTGGAGGCTCCGCCATGACCGTGCCCACTCCCTACTGGCTGCGCGACAACTGCCCGTGCACCGACTGCCGCGACCCGCGCAGCGGGCAGAAGCGCTTCCAGATCGGCGACCTGCCGGACGGCCTGCAGGCCACCGAGGCGGTGCAGGAGGAGCAGGGGCTGCGGGTCGTCTGGTCCGACGGCCACCGCTCGTTCTACCCGACCGGGTGGGCCGAGGCGGACCCGGACGGCGACGGGCGCACCGAGCACGCCAAGCGGCTGTGGCAGGCCGCGGACTTCTCCCGCGGCCTGCCCGAGGCGGACTGGCCGGTGTACCTGGCCGAGCCCGAGGAGAAGATCGCGGTGCTGGCCGCGGTGCGCCGCTCCGGCTTCGCGGTCCTGCGCGGCGTGCCGGTCGAGGAGGGCCAGGTGCTGGCCGTGGCGCGGACGTTCGGCTTCGTGCGGGAGACCAACTACGGCGAGCTGTTCGACGTCCGGGTCGAGCCCGACCCGGCCAACCTGGCGTTCACCAGCGTCGCGATCGCCCCGCACACCGACAACCCGTACCGCGACCCGGTGCCCACCCTGCAGCTGCTGCACTGCCTCGACAACGACGCCGTCGGCGGCGACTCCGGACTGGTCGACGGCTTCCGCGCCGCCGCCCTGCTGCGCGCGGAGGACCCGGCGGCGTTCGCGCTGCTCGCCCGTACGCCCGTCCCGTTCCGTTACCGCGACCGCGACGCCGACCTGTCCGCCGAGATGCCGATGATCGGCCTCGACCCGCGCGGTGCGATCCGCGAGGTCCGCTTCAACAACCGGTCCATCGACACCCTGCGCGGGCTCTCCGGCGAGGAACTCGACGCCTTCTACGCCGCGTACCGCGGCTTCGCCGCGATCACCCTGCGGCCCGAACTCCAGCTGGAGTTCCGCCTCGGCCCCGGCGACTGCCTGATCTTCGACAACACCCGCCTGCTGCACGCCCGCACCGCCTTCGAGCAGGAGGGCCGCCGCCACCTCCAGGGCTGCTACGCCGACCTCGACTCGCTCGCCTCCACCCTCGCGGTGCTGCGCCGCAACACCGCGGCCCTCGACGAGCTGGAGGCGCTGTTCGAGGGCGAGGGCGCCGGCGAGTACCTCGGCGAGGCCGTCACCATGGCCGAGCACATGCTCCAGGCCGGCGCGCTGGCCCGTGCCGCCGGCGCCCCGCCCGCGCTGGTCGCCGCGGCCCTGCTCCACGACATCGGCCACTTCCACGGCAGCGGGCTGGAGTTGATGGCCGGCACCGACAACCGCCACGGCGAGACCGCCGCCACCTGGCTCTCCCGCTACTTCCCCACCGCCGTCACCGAGCCCGTCCGCCTGCACGTCGAGGCCAAGCGCTACCTCTGCACCGCCGAACCCGACTACTTCGCCAAGCTCTCCCCCGCCTCCGTGCACACCCTCGCCCTCCAGGGCGGCCCGATGTCCGAGCAGGAGGCCGCCGCCTTCGCCGCCCGCCCCCACAGCGCCGAGGCGGTCGCCGTCCGCCGGCTGGACGACGCCGCCAAGGACCCCGCCGCCGTCACCCCCGCCTTCGCCGAATTCCGTTCGCTGCTGCTGGAGTTGATGAGCTAGTCGGACCGGATCCGCAGTTCGAACCAGACCGTGCGACCACCCGTCCGACGCTCGGCCCCCCACCGGTCGGCGAGCCTGCTGACCAGCAGCAGGCCCCGGCCGGCCCCCTCCTCCTCGAACGGGTCGACCGTCTCCAGGGCGGGGAGTTCGCCGTGGTCGTCGGCGACCTCGACGAGCAGGCGGTCGGTCCACATCATCCGCAGGCCGACCGGGCCCTGCGCCACCTCCACGGCATCGGTGGCGAAAGGCACAGTGATGTCCACCGAAGTCCTCCGCGGACTGACGGCCTGTCAGCGCCCGGTCGTCGTGGCACTGGCCGTGCTGCCCGTCGTCATGGTCACCGCGGCGTGCCTGCCCGCCGTCCTGCTGCTCCCCGCCCTCCCCGACGGTGTCCGCCGCCTGTCCACCCTGCTCACCGTGCTGCGCCGCTGGACCGAGGCCGTGCTGACGCACGGTTAGGGCAGCGCCACCGTCAGGTCGATCTCGACCAGTTGTCCGGTGTAGCCGAGGGCTGCGACGCCGAGCAGGGTGCTGGCGGTGCGGAAGGCGGGGGCGAGGGGGGAGGCGTTGAGCCGGTCCCAGGCGGCGGCGAGGACGGCGCTGCGGTCGTCGACCACGTAGATCACCGAGCGGACCACCCGCTCCGGACCGGCCGCGACCGCGGCCAGCGCGGTCATCGCGTTGGCCACCACCTGGTCGATCTGGGCGTCCAGGTCTCCGCTCCCGACCAGCGTCCCGGAGCGGTCCAGCGGGCACTGGCCGGCCAGGTGGGCCGTCCGCCCGGCCTGCACCACCGTGATGTGCGCGTACCCCGCCGTCGGGTGCAGGTCGGCCGGGTCGATGCGTGCGATGTCGGTACCTGCGATGTCGGTGCGTCCGATGTCGGTCATCCCGCGATCGTCACCGCCGGCGGCCGGACCGGCATCCGGATTTCAGTCGTTGTCCCGGGCGTGCCGCGAAAGCGCGGAGGAGGCCAGCGAGTTGTGGATGGAGAAGGCCACGGTGCCGGGCAGGTAGCGGTCCTGGGACCACTCGACCGGGGTGCCGGTGGGGTCGGTGGTGCGGCGCTTCTCGCGCAGCAGCGGGCTGCCGCGGCGGCAGCCGAGCAGGCGGGCGTCGTCGGCGTTGGCGGCGACCACGTCGATGGTGTGGTCGGCGTCGGTGAAGAGGATGCCGTGTTCGCGCAGCGGCTCGGTGTGCGAGACCACGTCCGGCGGGAGCTGGGCGACGACCTCGCCGACCCGGGGCGGGTAGACGGTGCGCTCGACCATCACCGGCGTGCCGGAGAGGGTGCGCAGACGGAGCGTCACGTACACCTCGGTGCCCGGCTCCAGGCGCAGTTGCTCGCGCTCGGCGGCGTCGGCGGGCCGGCGGATCAGCGACTCCAGGCGGCCGCCGGGCTCCTCGCCCATGGAGCGGGCCCAGTGGGTGAAGGAGAGCAGTTCGGAGAAGCTCTGCACCCGGGCGCTGCCGAGGACCACCCGGCGGGTGCCGCGACGGGAGGTGACCAACCCGTCGGCGCGCAGCATGGCGAGCGCCTGCCGGACGGTGCCGCGGGAGACGCCGTACTGCTCGGCGAGGGCGCCCTCCGCCGGGAGTCGACCGGAGTCCCCGAACGAGCCGGAGGTGATCGCTTCGCGCAGGTCGGCCGCCACCTTGCGGTAGAGCGAGCCGGCGGCGCGGTCCTGGTCGAGTGCCACGTGCGTCGATTTCCCTTTGCTGGAGCGGAGTTGGAGCAGCGGGTGAAGCGTGTGCAGAACGAGTGCGCAGCGCGATCGCGCGTACACCACTGACTGTAGCCGCTGCGAATCGGACGATCGGACCGGGGCGCGACCGTTCCCGCAGCCGCCCCCTGTACTGAGTCGTCCGTTCACCTTCCCGTCACCGGAATCGGGCGTACTTACCTCTGGCGACGAAAGTTGGCTGGCCAACTTGGCCACGTGAACTCCTCGCCCCCGCAGCGATACACCACTCGTGAACTCTTCTGCTCCACTTCTTCCAGGAGACCCTCTCGTGACCGTGCACCGCCCCCGCGCCGCCGCCATCGCGGCCGTGCTGACCGCCGCCGCGCTCTCCCTCTCCGCCTGCGGCTCCGCCGGCTCGACCAAGTCCGGTGACGCCGCCAAGGGCGGTGCCAAGGACGCCAAGACCGCCACCTCCGCCGCCGACTTCGGTGGGATGGACAAGCTGGTCGAGGCCGCCAAGAAGGAGGGGAAGCTGCACGTCATCACCCTTCCCCGCGACTGGGCCAACTACGGCAAGCTGATGGACTCGTTCAAGGCCAAGTACGGCATCGAGATCGAGGACGAGAACCCGGACGGCTCCTCGCAGGACGAGATCAACGCGATCAAGTCCCGCAAGGGCCAGGACCGCGCCCCCGACGTGGTCGACCTGGGCTCGGCGTTCGCGCTGTCCGCCGCGAAGGAGGGCATCCTCGCCCCCTACAAGGTGGTGGCCTTCGACAAGATCGCCGACACCATGAAGGACAAGGACGGCCTGCGGGTCAACGACTACGGCGGCTACGTCTCGATCGGCTGCGACGCCAAGAAGGTCCCCAACTGCCCGAAGACCTTCGCCGACCTGCTGAAGCCCGAGTACAAGGGCCAGGTCGCGCTGAACGGCAACCCGACCAAGTCGGGCTCGGCCTTCGGCGGCGTGTACGCGGCCGCGCTGGCCAACGGCGGTTCGCTGGACAACATCCAGCCCGGCATCGACTTCTTCGCCAAGCTGAAGCAGTCCGGCAACTTCAACCCGGTCGAGTCGACCCCGGCCACCATCGAGAAGGGCGAGACCCCGATCTCGATCGACTGGTCGTACCTGAACGCCGGTTACACCGACGAGCTCAAGGGCAAGGGCATCGACTGGCAGGTCTCCGTCCCGTCGGACGGCTCCTACGCCCAGTTCTACAACCAGGCCGTCAACAAGGACGCCCCGCACCCGGCGGCCGCCCGCCTGTGGCAGGAGTTCCTGTTCTCGGCCGAGGGCCAGAACGGCTTCATCGGCGGCTACGCCACCCCGGCGCTGTTCGACGCCATGAAGAAGGACGGCACCCTGGACACCGCCGCGGCCGCCAAGCTGCCGGTCGTCGAGAAGCCCTTCACCAACTTCCCGACCTCGGACCAGATCGACGCGGCCAAGAAGGTCGTGACCGAGAACTGGGCCAAGGCGATCGCGGGCTGATCACCGACATGACCACGGCTCCCACCCCGGTGCCGACCCCGGCCGCCACTGACCTCAGTGGCGGCCCGGGGGCCCCCGGCACCGCGCTCTCCCCCACGCCGCCCGCCAAGCGCCGCCTGCTGCGCGGCGGTTCCTGGCTGGCCACCGTTCCGCTGCTGGCCTTCTTCGTGATCGGCTTCGGCCTGCCGGCCGTCGCCATCATCACCGGCGCGTTCACCGTCTCCTCCGACGCCGACACCGGCGCGGGCAGCTTCACCACGGCCAACGTCACCGACTCGGTGCAGGGCGCCTACTGGACCGCGCTGCTGTCCAGCCTGAAGCTCTCCGGACTCACCGCGCTGATCGGCACCGTCGTCGGCGTCCCGATCGCCCAGGCGGTGATCACCTCCCGGTTCCGGATGCTGCGCGAGGCCGCGCTGACCGCCTCCGGCGTGCTCGCCAACTTCGGCGGCCTGCCGCTGGCCTTCGCCTTCGTCGCCACCCTCGGCAACGCCGGCGAGCTCACCAAGATGTTCCACCTGACCGACCACGGCTGGTCGCTGTACAGCTTCACCGGCCTGACCGTCGCCTACCTGTACTTCCTGGTGCCGCTGATGGTGCTCACCATCACCCCGGCCCTGGAGGGCCTGCGGGTGCAGTGGCGCGAGGCGGCCCAGAACAACCGGGCCACCACCCTGCAGTACTGGCGCCACGTCGCCCTGCCGATCCTGTTCCCGTCGCTGCTCGGCGGGTTCGTGCTGCTGTTCGGCAGCGCCTTCGCCGCGTACGCCACCGCCGCCGCGATGGTCGGTGCGACCGTCCCGCTGATCAGCCGTCAGATCGCCGACGCGCTCTCCGGCAACGTGCTGGTCGGCCAGGGCAACCTGGCGCTGGCGCTCAGCCTGGACATGATCATCGTCGCCGTCCTGGTGATGGCCGTCTACCTGCCCCTCCAGCGCCGGAGTGCCCGATGGCTCAGCTGATCTCCCGTCTGCGGGTCTGGCGCGGAGCGGTGCTGCTGCTGGCCGGCCTGTACTTCCTGATCCCGATGGCCGCGTCGGTCTGGTTCTCCATCGACGACGCCAACGGCATCTCCTTCGACGCGTACACCGGTCTGCTGAGCGCCCCCGGCTTCACCGACGCCCTGGTGCTCACCCTCGAACTGGCCGCCGCCACCGTGGTGGTGCTGCTGCTCCTGCTGGTGCCCGCGATGATCGCGGTCCGGATCGGCGCGCCGAAGCTCCGCCCGGTGCTCGAAGTGGTCTGCACCCTGCCGCTGGTGGTGCCGCCGGTCGCGCTGACCGCCGGCCTGATCGGCGTGCTGCGCTGGGGCCCCGACTACCTGATGGACACGCCGTTCTTCCAGACCTTCGTGTTCATCCAGCAGCCGGAGTTCCCGCTGGTGCTGGTGATCGCGTACGTGCTGATGGCCCTCCCGCTCGCCTACCGCGCGCTGGACGCCGGACTGCGCGCGGTCGACGTCCGCACCCTGGTCGAGGCCGCCCGCAACTGCGGCGCGAGCTGGCCGCGCGCCGTCGTCTCGGTGATCCTGCCCAACCTGCGCGGCGCGCTGCTGAACGCCTCGTTCCTCACCCTGGCCCTGGTCCTCGGCGAGTTCACGGCCGCCTCGATCCTCGGCTACCAGCCCTTCGCCGTGTGGATCTACTCGGTCGGCAACAGCAAGGGCCAGATGTCCGTCGCGGTGTCCGTGCTCAGCCTGCTGATCACCTGGGTGCTGCTGCTCCTGCTGGCCGCCGCCGGCCGCGAGCGCCGCCACAAGACCGCCACCTCCTGAGCCTGACCGGAGACCAACCCCCATGAGCACCGCCACTCTCGCCAAGACCACCGCCGGCGCCACCAGCGCCACCGTCGAGTTCCGCGGACTGCGTCGCACCTTCGGCGCCACCACCGCCCTCGACGGCCTCGACCTGACCGTCAACCCGGGCGAACTGCTCGCGCTGCTCGGCCCGTCCGGCTGCGGCAAGACGACCGCGCTGCGCATCCTGGCCGGCTTCGAGACCCACGACTCCGGCCAGGTCCTGGTCGACGGCGAGGACATCACCCGGATCCCCGCGCACAAGCGCGACGCGGGCATGGTGTTCCAGTCCTACAGCCTCTTCCCGCACCTGACCGCCGCCGACAACGTCGCCTTCGGGCTGCGCATGCGCGGCGTCGGCAAGACCGAACGGCGCCGCCGCGCGCAGGAGTTGCTGGAGCTGGTCGGCCTGCCGCAGCGCGCCGAGCACTACCCGCACCAGATGTCCGGCGGCCAGCAGCAGCGCATCGCGCTGGCCCGCGCGCTGGCCCTGCAGCCGCGCGTCCTGCTGCTCGACGAGCCGCTGTCGGCCCTCGACGCCAAGGTCCGCCTGGCGCTGCGCGAGGAGATCCGCCGCCTCCAGCAGGAGCTCGGCATCACCACCCTGTTCGTCACCCACGACCAGGAGGAGGCCCTCTCGATGGCCGACCGGGTCGCCGTCCTGCGGGCCGGCCGCCTGGAGCAGTGCGCCACCCCGTCGGAGCTGTACTCCCGCCCGGCCACCGCCTTCGTCGCCGAGTTCGTCGGCACGATGAGCCGCATCCCGTGCGTGCGCACCGGCGACGGCCAGGTCGAGGTGCTCGGCCGCCGCCACCCGGTGGACGGCGTCCTGCCCGCCGACGGCGAGCTGCACGTCCTGGTCCGCCCGGAGAACGTCGAGCTGGCCCCGTCGGCCCACGGCCCCGCACAGGTGGTCGCCGCCGCGTTCCTCGGCGCCGTCACCCGCCTCACGGTGCGCCTCGCCGACGGCACCGAGATCAAGTCCGACCTCCCCACCGAGGCCGCCGCGGCGCTCCCCATCGGGACCCGCGCCGCCCTCGCCCTCCCGGCCCGCCCGGTCCTCGTCGACCGCGTCCCGGCCGGCGCCTGACGAACGCTCGGACGGGACGTCGGGTCACCGTGCCCCGACGCCCCGTCAGGCTCCTGGCCGACGACCGGTGCTGACGACCGGTCGGTCGGCCGACCGCCCCCGAGTCCGCCGTGCCCGTGCCGCGCCCATGCGTCGCGGGCCCTCCTCCCGATCCTCGTAAGGTACCGCCATGCCTGCATCCCACCCCGCCGCCGTCCTCTTTGACATGGACGGAACCCTGGTCGACACCGAACACCTGTGGTGGCAGGCCGCGGCCGAACTGGCCGCCGAGCTCGACTTCGCCCTCACCGACGCGGACCTCCCCGAGGTCCTCGGCCGCGCCGTCGAGCACACCGCCGCCCACCTGCACCGCGCCAGCAACACCGACCGGCCCGAGGCCGAGCTGATCGCCAGCCTCAACGACTCCTTCGCCGGCAAGGTCGCCGCCGAGATCGTGCCCCGTCCCGGCGCCCTCTCGCTGCTCGCCGAACTCCGCCGCGCCGAGGTGCCCACCGCGCTGGTGTCCGCCTCCCCGCGCCGCGTCGTCGACCTGGTGCTCGGCTCGCTCGGCCCGCAGTGGTTCACCACCACCCTCGCCGCCGAGGACACCCCCCGCACCAAGCCCGAGCCGGACCCGTACCTGGCCGCCGCCGCCCGCCTGGGCCTCGACCCCGCCGACTGCGTCGCCGTCGAGGACACCCCCACCGGTGTCGCCTCCGCCCGCGCCGCCGGCTGCGCCGTGCTGGCCGTGCCCTCCACCGTGCCGATCCCCGCCGCGGTCCGGGTCACCCTGCTGGACAGCCTGGAGCACGCCGACCTGGCCCTGCTCGCCAGCCTCACCGCCGCCGACCGCCCGGAGGCCTGATGCCCTACCTGCTGCTCGCCCTCGCCATCACCAGCGAGGTCTGCGCCACCAGCATGCTCAAGCTCACCGACGGCTTCACCCGCCTCTGGCCCAGCCTCGCCGTCGCCGCCGGCTACGTCCTCTCCTTCTACCTCCTCGGCCGCGCCCTCAAGCACATCCCGGTCTCCGTCGCCTACGCCGTCTGGTCCGGCGCCGGCACCGCCGCGGTCGCCGCCATCGGAGCCACGTTCTTCCACGAGTCCCTCGGCCGCCTCCAGTGGCTCGGCATCGCCCTGGTCATCGTCGGCGTGGTCCTGCTCAACCTCCGCTCCACCCACTGACCGGGCCCGCCTGCCGGAAAGCCGTTTGACCTGCACCGGGGCGAGCCGCCAGCATCCCGGCATGCCGATTCAGTCCACCCTCGCCAAGGCCGAAGCCGATCTGCGCGCCGGTCGGACACCCGTCGCCCGGCAGCGCCTGCGCAGCCTGGTGAACAGCTGTCCGACCGAGCTGGTGGCCCGTCGGCGGCTGGCCGAGGTGTACCGGCTGTACGGCGAACCGTCCCAGGCCGGGCGGTGGAACTACCTGGAGGAGGACGCCGACCCGGCCGAGACCGCCGCGTTCGAGGCCCGCTACCCCGATCCACTGGACCGGATGGCCGCCCTCGCCTGGCGCGGTCACGAACGCCACGCCGCCACCGAGCACGCCCGCGCCCGGCTCGCCGCCCTCCGCGAGACGGCCGGCGACCGGCTCGGCCGACCGGTCCACTGGCACGAGCTCGACGCCGCGCGGCCTTCCGACACCAGCAGCCACGACGACGGGACCGCCGGCTGCGTACTCCTCGTCGTCGCCGCCGTGGTGGTGGCGTTCCTCGCCGTCGTCGGCGCGGTGACCGCCGTCGGCTGGATGCTCTGACCACGCGGGACGTCTCACTGCTCCGGGCGTCGGCCCGGCTGTCGGCCCCGTGGGGAAACCGGGTTGACCTGCGGGTGGGGCGGCGGAGAGCATCCGGGCATGTCGATTCAGTCCACTCTCGCCAGGGCCGGTGCCGAGCTGCGTGCCGGGGAGTCCGGTCAGGCCAGGCGGCGGATCCGCGGGCTGGTGTCCAGCTACCCGGACGACCTGACGGTGCGTCACCGGCTGGCGGAGGCCTACCGGGAGTCGATGCTGCTCGACGAGGCCGGGCGGTGGAACTACCTCGACGAGACGTTCGACCTCGCCGAGCTCGACGGCTTCGAGCGCCGCTACCACACCCCGGCCCGCCGCCTGGCGGCGCTGCGCTGGCCCGACCCGGCGAGCAACCCGCCCGCCACGCCGATCGCACGGCGCCGGCTCGCCGCGCTGTACCGCGAGGCGACCGGCCTGGCACCGACCTGGCCGGACCACCCCGAGGACGCGCAGACGACCAGGTCCCCCGTCCCGCTGCCCACTCGGCCGCGGCCGCCCCGCCCGCTGGCCGCCCGGCCTGTCCCCCTCCGCAAGCACCTCCCGCCGCCGCCCACCGAACCGGTCTCGATGGCCGTGGGCGCCTTCCGCCTGACCCTGCTGCTCGCCGCGTCCGTCCTCCTGATCGCGCTGGTGTACCGCTAGCGCGTGGCGTCCGGATCACGTCGGACAGCGGGCGTCTCCCCCAGCCCCAAGGGGGGCCGTCGGCGACTGACGAGAAGCCGTCGAGGTGCGTGCCCCGGCGGCGACCGCCCGGCGTGATCCGAAAGCCACGCCCTACGCCCGCGCCGGCGGCTCCTCGTGGAGCGCCCGCAGGTATTCCGGGTGCTGTTCGCCGAGGGCGGCGGCCAGTGCCGCGAGTGGCTCGGCCGCCTCCGATCCCGCGGCGAGGGCGGCGAGGTGACGGAGGATCAGCGTGTCGGGGTGGTCCGCACCGATGGTGGCCGGCGCGGCGGCGAGCGCGGGCGCGGCGATCTGGGCCACCTGCTCGGGGTGCCCGGTAGCGAGCGCGACCCGGGCCAGCACGGTGGCCGCCTGGACGGCGGTCGGATGCCCCGGAGTGCCGGCGGCGAGCGCCGCGGCCCGGACGGGTCCGGCGAGTTCGGCCGCCTCCGCGGGCTGCCCGTCGGCGACCAGCGCGGCGGCCAGGCCGACGGTGATGCTCTCACCGTCCGGGTGGCCCGGACCGTGCACGGTGAGCGAGTCCTGGTGGGCCCGCCGCAGGTGCCGGACGGCGTCAGCGGTGCGGCCGGCTCGGCGGTAGCTGGCCCCGAGGTTGCCGCGGGCCCAGATGGTGTTGGGGTTCTGTGGGCCGTAGACGCGTTCGCGCCGCGCCAGCACGTCCTCCTCCATCGCCATGGCCGCATCGAGGAGACCGGCGCGCGACCGCGAGCCCGCCAGGTTGCCGGTCAGCAGCAGGACCCGGGGATCGTCCGGCCCGAGCGCCGCGAGCCGGGCGGCCTGGACCGGTTCCATCAGGGCCGCGGCTTCGGCGAAGCGGCCCGAACGGTGCGTGGCCGCGGCGAGGTCGGCGCGGGCGGTGAGGCTGTCCGGGTGGTCCGGCCCCGCCAGCCGCTCGCGGATGCCGAGCAGTTCCTGCTGGAGCGTGAGCGCCTCGCCGGTCCGGCCGAGCTTCCCGAGGAACACCGCGACGTTGCCGAGAGCCGTCAGCGTGTCCCTCGCTTCCGGTCCCAGCCGGGCGGCCCTCTCCGCCGCGACCTGCCGCATCAGTGTGAGCGCGTCGCCGACGCGTCCCGCTTCGTCGAGCACCAGACCGAGGTCGAGCCGCAGGTCGGACCGGGGCCCCGCGTCCTCGACGTTCGCGTCCGCCCGGGCCACCACGTCCTGCAGTTCGGCCACCGCCTCCGCGTGCCGTCCGTCCTCGCTCAGTTCGCGGGCATGGGCGCTGCGGTCCTGCAGGACGGACAGGTGGTCGGGGCCGAGGACCTCGGCGCCGAGTTCCGCGTTCCTGGCGTGCAGTTCGGCGGCGGTGCGGAAGTGGCCGAGGGCGGACAGGCTGTGCGCGAGGTTGTTGCGGATCAGCCTGGTGTCGGGGTGCGCGGGGCCGAGCGCCGCTTCCCGCACCCGTAGGACACGCTTCTCGGTGGCGATCGCCTCGTCCACCCGATCCGCCTGCCAGAGGTGCACCGCCAGGCCGACGTCGGAGGTGAGCGTGTCGGGGTGTTCCGGGCCGAGCACCTCGCGCCGGACCTCGGCGACCTCGCGGCCGAGCGCGAGTGCCTCGTCGAACTCGCCCGCCCCGTGCAGGGCGGCCGCCAGGTTCGCCTTCGCGGTGAGCGTGTCGGGACGGCGGGGACCGCCCGACTCGGTCCGCCGGTCCACCACGTCCCGGCCGATCTCGATCGCCTCGGCGGTACGGCCGATCCCGCTCAGCGCGACCGCCAGGTTGCCCCGCGCGGTGATCGCGGCGGGCGACAGCGGTCCGCTCACCCGCTCGTGGGTCCGGGCGATCGCCTCGGTCACCGCGAGCGACTGCTCGACCAGACCGGCCGCGTACAGGACCGCGCCGAGGTTGCCCGCGGCCTTCATGCTCTGCGGGTGGGCCTCCCCGTAACGCTCCGACATGCCCGTCAAGGTGGTGTGGGCGAGTTCGACCGCTCGGGCGGGTTCGCCCGCCTCGGCCAGCATGTTGCCGAGGTCGCCGCGGGCGAGCAGGGTGGTCGGGTGGTCGGGGCCGAACGCGGACTCGGCGTCCGCGAGGGACTGTTCCTGGACGGCGACCGCCTCGGATGCCCGGCCGGCGTCCCGCAGGCTCCGGGCCAGCCCGGTGCGCAGCGCCGCGAGCGTGGGATCGCCCGGCGTCGTCCGCTCCACCAGTGACCGGGCCAGGTCGAGCGCCTCCTGGTGCCGGCCCAGGCCGGACAGGGCCGCGCTGAGGTTCGACCACGCGGCCTTCGTGACCGGATGGTCCTCGCCCAGCACCCGGGCCGCGTCGACGGCGACGCCGGTGACCTCGTCCGCCGCCTGCGCGACGCGTCCGCCCAGCTGGAGGGCGAACGCCGCGTTCAGGCGGCTGCGCAGCGTGTCGGGATGGGCGAGACCGAGCGTCTGCGCCTGGACCTCCAGGGCGGCGCGGCCCTCCGCGAGGGCGTCTTGGGTCCGCCCGCCACGGGCCAGGACGCTCGCCAGGGACTGACGCGCCGTCAGGGTGTCGGGATGTGCGGGGCCGAGCAGCTCGGTGCGCAGCCGGACGACCTCGACCAGTTCCTCCGCGGCCTCCCGGTCGCGGCCCGACCTCGACCGGGTCACCGCCAGGTTGTGCCGCACCGTCAAGGTGTCCGGGTGGCCGTCGCCGCGCTGGGCGGCCAGGGCCTCGCGCACCTCCCGCAGGGTCTTCTCCGCCTCGGCCAGCTCACCGGCGAGGTTCCTGGCCAGGGCGAGGTTGGCCTGCGCGGCCAGGGTGTCCGGGTGGATCGGGCCGAGGACGGCGGTGCGCTGTTCCAGGGTGCGCTCCAGCACCGGCAGGGCCTCGGCGTGCCGGCCCGCGGCGGTCAGGGCCGTGGCCAGCACGGTGGCGCTGTGCAGCGCGGTCGGGTGCTCCTCCCCCAGCGCATCGGCGGCAGCCGTCCGCCCGGCCACCGAGGCCTCCAGCGCCTCGGCCAACCGACCGAGCGCGAGCAGTGCCGTGGCGACGACCAACCGCGCGACGTGCACCGCCTCGTGCCGGTCGCCCAGCACGGCTGCCAGGGCGGCTTCCACCGCCGTCCCCTGCTCCAGGGCCGCGGCCGGCTGCCCGCTGCGCAGCGCGGCGATGGCGACGGCGAGCCGCGCTCCCGCGGTCTCCGGATGGTCGGGGCCGTGCAGCTGCGTCCGGCGCTCCAGCAGGTGGGTGGCCGCCTGGTGGGCGGCCCGGGCGTCGCCGGTGCGGAGCAGGCCGGTCATCAACGCCGCTCCCTCCAGCCGCAGTTCGCCGCTCCGGTCGAGGAGGTCGGAGATGCTCGACCGGTCCAGGATCGCCTGCTCGTGCTCGGCCGCCAGCTGCAGCCGCCCGCAGGCGCGTTCGGCGTCGGCGGCGGCCAGCCGGGCCGCGAGGGCCACGCGGTCGTCCGGACCCAGCGCGGTCGCCGTGTCGCGGACCAGCTCGCGGGCCAGCGCCGCGGCCTGCTCGTACCGGCCGGCGGCGAGGTGGGCTTCGACCACGACCAGCCGCGCGGAGAGGTACGGCTCGGAGTCCTGGCCTGCCGTGCGCAGTGCGCGCCCGGCCGCGTCCTCGGCGAGGGCCAGACCGCGGAGGTGGTCTCCGGCGGAGACCAGCGTCTCGGCCCGACCGGAGAGGGCCGCGACGGTCTCGGGCGCGTCCGGTCCGAGCCTGCGCTCGGTGGTCTCGGCGTGCTGTTCCCAGAGGTCCGCCGCGTCACGGAGCAGTCCGGCGGCAGCCGTGCTGCGGGCGTGGCGGGTGAGCAGCCGGGGGCCGTCCGGGGCGTCGTACAGCAGGTCGCCCAGGTGGCGGTGCAGGGCGCGCGTGTTGGCCCGCAGGACCTCCTCCCACCCGGCGTCGGTGTAGTCGAACTCGGGCCACAGGCCGAGCAGGGCGGTGGCCGCGCAGGCGGTCTGTGCGGCGAGCTCCGCGGGCGGCGTGTCGTCGCGGGCGGCCCGCGCGGTGAGCGCGTGCAGTTGGACGGCCCGTGGCTCGGCGCGCCGCTCGTGCGTGATCAGCCCGTACTCGTGCAGCACCCGCAGCGCCGCGTCGCCGATGCCGCGGCGGCCCGACCGGCGCTGTTCCTGCGCACCCTGACGGACCAGCAACTCCCTCACCTCCGACGCCTTCCAGAGGCGTTCGGGGTGCCCGGCCGGGTCGTAGCAGGAGGCGAGCCGCAAGGCCGGGATCGCGGCGCCCTCAGGGTGTTGGCGCTGCGCCGTTTTCAGGGCGAGCAGCAGGGCGGCGGTGACACCGGGTCGGCCGTCCACGTGGCGGGGGGTCAGCGCCTCGTCCAGGGTCGCGGACTGCTCCCGCAGGTCGTCCAGGTACTCGTCGGCGGTCAGTTCGTCGTGCGCCATCATCGCTGCGGCGTAGCCCATGGCCAGCGGCAAGTGCCCGAGCTCCTCGGCGAGTTCGGCCAGCTTGGGGGTGTGCTCGTCCGCCGCCAGGTAGGCGGTCGCCGGACGGGCGCGCAGGCGTCCGCGCAGCAGGGCGAGCGACTCGTCCGGCCCGAAGGTCCCGAGTGGCACCACCGCGCCGAACGCCCCGTCGGCGTCGGCCCCGCGCCGCCGCGTGGTCGCGACGACCTGCCGGTCCCCGGCCGTGCTGTGCGGCAGCCGGTCGGCCAGGGTCTCCGGGTCGGCCAGGTTGTCCAGGACGATCAGCGCGGACGGGCCGGGAGTACGGAACCACTCCAGGAAGAGCGTCTCCTGGCGGTCGAGGTCGCGGTCGTTCGGGTCGACCAGGTTCAGCTTCCGCGCGGCCTCGGCGTAGGCGGTGGTGAGCGAGGGCCCGTCCGTGGCGTCCGCCCACAGCACGAACCGGCTGGCGCCGCTGTCCAGCGCGTGCTGCGCGTGGGCGGCGACCAGCTGTGACTTGCCGACCCCGCCGGGGCCGCTGAGCAGCACGGACCGGTGCTCCGCCAGCGCCTGCGCCAGTTCCTCGGCGGCGGCGGTGCGCGGCTGGGCGGCCGCGTCCGCGGCGGGCGGAAGTCCGACGGTGAGCGGCCAGGAGACAGGCGGGGGCGGCGCGGCGTGGTAGTTGAACGTCTGGATCGACCCGGCGGCGACGCCACCGTCGACGGCGCCCACCGTCACCTCGCCCATCCACAGCGCGGCGACCGCACCGTCCGACGCCGTGACGGTCGCGTCACCGGCGACGACCAGCCCGTCCCGTCGATGCTCCTCGGTGCCCGCCATCCGCCCCCCTCAAAGCGATGTGACTGCGCGTCAGACCCTAGCCGGGCCGCAGGTGCCACCGCGCCGGAACGCGCCTACCGGTACTCCCGGACGTGGACGCCCTTGGACCGCCACGGCTCGGGGATCCCGGGCGCCTCGGCCAGGGCCTCCAGCCACTCCAACTGCCCGACGAAGTACGTCCAGTAGGGCGTCGGTCCGGCCCCGCGATCGCCGCTGTGGAAGCGGTCGAAGGTGAGGATCGGCCCGTCGGTGCCACGCTTGCCGTGGCCGTAGAGCATGACCCGGACCGAGTCGTCGATCCGCTCCATCGCGAAGCTGCACGGGAAGTCGTACAGGTGGATCCGCAGGTCCCCGCCGTCCGCGGCGGCCGCGTCGGCGAGCGGGCGCAGCACCTCGCGTTCGTACCGGTCGGGGTCGCCCCGTTCGGCGTCCGCGGGCTCGACCCGGTAGCGGTCCCGCCGCGAGGCGCAGTACGGGTCCATGGCGTAGATCCGGATCGGCACCTCGTGCGACTTGGCGAGGAACAGCGGCATCAGCTCCGCCGACGCGTAGAAGTTCCGGGTGAGGCCGAACATGTCGATCCGCTGCCGGGCGCCGCGGATCCGGTCGACGAGGTCGGCCTTCGAGTCCTCCCCGGTCGCCGGGAAGACGCCTGCCAGTGCGGCCGGTACGAGGAAGTCCGCCATGGGCTCCAGCCTAGGGCCGCCTGACGGATCGTCACTTCAGGGTGCCGCGCAGCGCGGTGATCCGGTCGACGGAGGCGGTGAAGGCGTCGCGGTTGAGCCGGCCGGCGGAGAGCGCGGTGGCGAGGGCGGCGGCGGCCTGGTCGCCCTGGGCGACGTCGCGGGCGGAGCAGAGCAGCAGGTCGGAGCCGGCCGAGGCGGCGGCCAGGGCGCGGTCGGCGGTGGAACCGACGGGGGCGAGGGCCTGGGCCTCGATGGCGTCGGTGATGGTGACGCCGGTGAAGTGGAGGCGGCCGCGCAGCTCGTCCTGGATGGCGACGGAGGACATCCCGGCGGGGACGCCGGGGTGCAGCGCGGGGTAGATCGCCCAGGAGAGCATCACCAGGCGGACCCCGGCGGCGACGGCGTCCTGGTAGGGGCGTTCGTCGACGGCGCGCAGCCGGTCGAGGGCGACCGGGAGGGTGACGGGTTCCTCGTCGGTGTTGGCACCGGCGGGGGCGGTTCCCAGGCCCGGGAAGTGTTTGGCGGTGGCGGCGACGCCGGCGCCCTGCTGGGCGCGGATGAAGGCGGAGCCGAGCCGCCCGACGGTGGCGGGGTCGTTGCTGTAGGAGCGCTGCAGGCTGTCGGCGAAGTCGCCGGGGGTCCGGAAGACGTCGAGGACCGGCGCCAGGTTGGTGTTCAGCCCGTACCCGGTGAGGTTCGCGGCCGCGGCGCCGCCGGTGCGGGTGGCCGCGGCGACCGGATCGGCGGAGAGCCCCACCTGGCGGGCCGACTCGACGGGCGCGCCGGGCAGCCGGCGGACCTTGCCGCCCTCCTGGTCGGTCATCAGCAGCAGCGGCTGGGCGACCGGGCTCTCCCGCTGGGCCTGCCGGAGCTGGTCGACGGCGCCGCGCAGCACCGACGGGTCGGCGCCGACGTTCTCGGCGAAGAAGATCACCCCGGCGACGCGTCCGGCCCGGATCCGGTCCAGCAGGGCGGCGGGCGGGACGGTGCCGGGGTAGGAGTAGACGATCCGCTGCCCGGCCAGCTGCTCCGGCGTCCACTTGGAGCCGGGCGACGGGGACGGGCTGGCGGAGGGCGTCGGGGTGGCGGGCTGGGTGGTGGTCACCGCGGTGCTCCCGCTGGGCTCGGCGCTCGCGCTGCTGGTCGCGGGCGCGGACGGGGACGGGCTGGCCGGGGCGGACCCGGCGCCCGCCCCCGACCCGGACGACCCGCAGCCGGTGAGCAGCACCAGGCCCAGCGCGAGCACGCCCACCGACCGCAACGACAGCGACATACCTTCAGATAAGCACGCGTACCGGTCCAGGACCAGCACCGTCACCGGCCGCCGCGCCCCCGTTGCTCCGAACCGGCACGCCCCCTGAGCTGCCGTCAGCCATCAGGCGTCAGCCATCGGCCGTCATCCGCCGGCCCGGCAACCGGCAACCGGCAACCGGCAACCGGCAAGCCTGAGCCGCCGTCAGCCCAGCAGGCCGGGCAGCTCGGCGACGGAGGCCAGCACGTGGGTGGCGCCGTCGGCGCGCAGCCGGGCCTCGTCGTGGGCGCCGGTGAGCACGCCGGCCACCACCAGGGCCCCGGCCCGGGTGCCGGTGAGCATGTCGTAGCCGGTGTCGCCGGCCACCGCGACCTGCCGGACCGAGTCGGTGCCGGTGCGCAGCAGGGCGGTGAGGGCGAGGTCCGGGTAGGGGCGGCCGCGGCCGGCGTCGGCGGGGCAGAGCGTCAGGTCGGCGATGTCCTGCCAGCCGAGGGCCGCGAGGATGCGGTCCTGGGTGGAGCGGGAGAAGCCGGTGGTGAGGACCACCTTGCGGCCCTGGGCGCGCAGTTCGGCGATGGCGTCGGCGGCGCCGGGCAGCGGCTCGCAGCGGCCCTCGTCGACCAGGTCGTGGTAGGCGGCCTCGAAGGCGAGGTTGGCCTGCTGGGCGCGGTCCTCGTCGCCGAACAGGTGCCGGAAGACGGAGATCTTGGACTCGCCCATGGTGGCGCGGACGTGCTCCAGCATGGTGGCGTGCTCGGCGGTGCCGGCCTCGACGCCCTGCGAGCGGGCGGCGGAGGTGAAGGCGAGTTCGACCAGGCCGTCGTCGGCGACGGTGGTGCCGGCCATGTCGAGCACCACCAGGGTGACATCAAGCTTGCTCATGTGATGATCCAACTGTCTCGGTGGGAAATGAGGTTGACGCGGCGTCGGCGGCGATCGGCGGACTCAGAGGCCGATCTGGTCCGCGGTGGTCTCGGCGATGGCCGGCGAGCAGGTCATGCCGCGCCCGCCGGGGCCGGTGACCAGCCACGCGCCGTCGGCGACCTGCTGGCGGTGCACCACCCGGGTGGTGTCGACGCACTGGGCGTAGACGCCGGCCCAGCGGCGGCGGATCCTCGGCAGCGGCCGGCCGAGCAGCTCCTCGGCGACGCCGGCCAGGTGCTCGTACGGGTCCTCGTCCACGTCGAAGGCGAACGGGTGGTCGTACTCGTGGGTGTCACCGATCGTCAGGCCGCCGTCCTGGCGCTGGACCATCAGCAGCTGCATCTTGTGCTCGGCGGCGGTCGGCGGCTGCGGCTGCGCGGCGCGCAGCGCCTCCAGTTCGGGGCCGGCGAAGGCCGGGTAGTAGCGGAAGCTGTCGCCGTCGGCGACCGAGGTGGTCAGTACGTCGCCCAGCGGGTCGGTCTGCATCATCTGCAACCGGACCTTGCGCACCGGCAGTTCGGGGGCGAGCTCGCGGACCAGGCCGCCGAGCCAGGCACCGGTGCAGAGGATCACCAGGTCGCCCTCGTGCAGCTGGCCGTGGTCGTCGCGGACGGCGGAGGCGCCGACCAGGTCGCGCACCTCGCGGCCGGGCAGGAAGGTGTAGCGGCCGCTGGCCTCCAGCGCGGCGCGCAGCGCGGGCTGCGCGACCCGGGGCTCGACGGCGGCGTCCCGGGTGCACTGCAGGCCGCCGAGGAAGCGGCCGCGCAGCGCCGGGTTGGCGTCCCGCACCTCGGCGGCGCTGAGCATCCGGTAGCCCCGCTCGGCGGCGTCGGGGAGCTTCAACGCGGCCTCGGCGACCGCGAGTTCGGCCTCCGTACGGGCCAGCGTGAGCGAGCCGTTGGGCCGGAAGTACAGGCCGGGGACACGGGCCCCGATCTGCTCCCACAGCTCGCGGGCGCGCAGCGCGGTTGCCAGTTCCTCGCCAGCGGCGCGGCCGCTGACCCAGACCAGGCCGAAGTTGCGGACGGAGGCGCCGCGCGCCTCGGCCTCGCGCTCCAGGTGGACGACCTCGTGACCGCGCTCGACGGCCTGCCAGGCGTGCATGCTGCCGAGCACGCCTGCTCCTACGACGATGACTCTCATGCGGACAGCCTCGGGCGGCAAGGTGGCCGCAGGTCGTCCGACTCACGACGCGCAGGTGAACCGACCGCAAGAGTTGTCCATACAACCTGGAGCCGATGGCCCGTCGTCCGGCACCCGGAGGGCCGCGGTGCCGCAGGTCAGCGCACCACCCGGGCGTGCAGGTAGTTGCGGCGCCCGAACTGCGGCTCGTCCACCGCGGTCAGCTCCTCCACCTGGAATCGGTACAGCGAGGCCGCGCCCCGGCCCTCCAGGAACTGCGCCCGCACCTCGGGGTCGCGGGCGAAGTCGGGGTAACGCGCCTGGTAGGCGGCGAGCGCCGCCTCGGCCTGCAGGCCCCACGCCTCGCCCGCGCCGCCGGTCAGCTGGACGCCGCGCAGCTGCTCGCCGAAGACCGGCGGCGGCAGGAAGACGGTCGCGGCGGCCCGGGCCTCCTCGGCGAGGTGAAGGCTGTGCCGGGTGGAGCGCTCGCTGACGAAGTACAGCACCAGGTCGGCGTCGTACGCGAAGAAGGCCAGGTTGGCGTGCGGCCCGCGCTCGTGCCCAGCGGTGGCCAGGGTCAGCACCATGCTCTCCGCGAGGATGCCCTCCACCCCCTTCCCGAGCTCCTCCGCGGGCCAGTCCCCCTGGATGACATCGAGTCGGTACGGCATGGCGCATCCCTCCGCAGTGCTGCAGAAACACCGAGCCGGGCGGGGCGTTCGGCCCGGCCCGGCTCACATGCTCTCCCCGTGCGGCGCGACGGCACAAGAGGCCGTCACGCCCGCGTCGATCAGCCCAACCTGGTCCCGAGCACGGGCGCCAGCCGGCTCGCCCGCAGCCGGTCGACCAGCGGCGCGGCGCGTCCGGCGAGCAGCGCGAGCGGGATCGCCACCAGCACCCCGACCAGTGCGCCGACCGCCACGTCGTGCGGGTAGTGCACGCCCACCCAGACCCGGGAGGCGCCCATCAGCACGGCGGCGAGGCCCGCGATCCAGCCCAGCCGGCGGTCGGCGAACCAGAGCGCGGTGGCGGCGGCGAAGGCGATCACCGTGTGGTTGCTGGGGAACGACCAGTCGCCCGCCCCCGGACAGGCCTCAAGGGTGGCGCCGACCGCCAGCTGCCGGCAGGGGCGCACCTCCTCGACGACCCCCTTCAGCGCCGAGTTGGCGACGTACGCGGCGACCACGATCAGCGGCGAGGCGAGCACCCGCGCCATCACCACCGAGTCGGCGCTGCGGGCCTTCCACCAGCCGGCCACCATCAGCACCGCGAACACCGCGAGGCCGAGCGCCGACCAGATCCTGATCGCCTGGTCCAGCCAGGAGGGCGCGGCCTCGGCCCACCCGAGCACCCGGGTGTAGAGGCCGCCGTCGAGGCCGCTGCCGTCGTAGGCGAGCAGGCGGGACGGGGGATGAACAAGTGGTGCCATGGGGACAACATCTACCAGACCGGGCGTGCGATACAGCTCACTCCCGGCCGCGATCGCGGGGGACAGAGGCAAGGTTGGCGGACCTCCCGTTACGTTTGGGGGTGTCCGGACGGGGCACCCCCGGGACGTCTACAGTGATGTAGACGTCGACAGGACTGTAGACGAACGCCGGAGGAACGCGCGACATGACGGACTCACCCGCCCGTCGCCCCGCGGGGGGACTGGAAGCCCAGGTACTGGCCGCCCTGTGGGCCGCCGGCGAACCGCTCACCCCGCAGCAGGTGCAGGCCGCGATCGGCGCGGAGCTGGCCCGCACCACCGTCGCCACGATCCTGGCCAGGCTGCACGAGAAGGGCACCGTCGCCCGCACCAAGGCCGGCCGCGCCTTCGCCTACACGCCGACCGTCCAGGACGCCGACGGCCTCGCCGCCCGCCGGATGCGCACCGAACTCGACCGCGGCCGCGACCGCTCCACCGTGCTCGCCCGCTTCGTCTCCGACCTCACCAGCGAGGACGAGCGGCTGCTGCGCGACCTGCTCGGGGAGCAGCCGTGACCCTCGCCGTCTGGGCCCCGCTGCTGCTGCCGCTGCTCGCCGTCCCGCTCGCCCGGCGGGTCGCCGAGCTGCTCGCCCCGCGCGCCGCCGCCCTCACGCTGGCCGTCACCGCGGTCGCCCTCGGCACCGCCTCGCTCGCCTCGCTCGGCCTGCTCACCCTGACCGGCCTGCTCCACCTGCCCTACCCGGCCGCCCTGGCCCGCCTCTCCCCCGCCCACTGGCACCCCGCGGCGATCCCGCACACCGCCGCCGCGGCCGCGCTCGCCCTGCTCGCCATCACCGGCCTCGCCGTCCGCACCGCGCACCGCCAGCGCCGCGACCTGCGCCGCGCCCGCCGGGCCCTCGGCGACGCGCCGCCGGCACCGCCCGCCACCCGCCTGCGCGAACTGACCCGCCGAACCGCCGCCCTGCTGCGCCGCGCCACGGGCCGGCCGGACGCTGACGCACCGTCAGCCCGCCGCGGCGTCCGGCCCCGCCCGCTCGGCCGACTGCTCCGCGCCCCGGCCCGCCGGCCCGACCCGGCCGGCTTCCCGCTGGCCGTGCTGCCCGACCACACCGCCGACGCCTACGCGCTGCCCGGCCGGCCGCCGCGGATCGTCGCCACCGCCGGGATGCTCGCCGCGCTGAGCGGACCCGAGCGGGCCGCGCTGCTCGCCCACGAGCGCGCCCACCTGGCCGGGCGCCACCACGTCCTGCTGGCCGCCGCGGAGTACGCCGCCGCCTGCCATCCGGCGCTGCGCCCGCTGCGCGGGGCGCTCGGCTACCACCTGGAGCGCTGGGCCGACGAGTGCGCCGCCGCCGAGGTCGGCGACCGCGCGCTGACCGCCCGGGCGATCGGCCGCGCCGCGCTCGCCGCCTCCGCCGCCCCGGGCCGCACCCGCCCGGGCCTGGCCCCCGCCGCCCACACCGGACCCGTCCCGCGCCGGGTGCTGGCCCTGCTCTCCCCGCGTCCCGCGCACCGGCCCACCACCCGCACCCTCGGCGCGCTCGCCCTGGCCACCTGCCTCGCCCTGGCCGCCACCACCGCCGTGGAGGCCACCCACGACCTCCACCAGGAGGTCGAGATCGCCCAGGGCGACCAGCCGGCCGGCCGCTGAGTCCGTCCCGGCCACGGCCTCCGCGCGGGCACCGGAACGCCTGACACCACGTCAGACCGTGACCGGCGCACCACCCGGCGCACACGGCGGCGCACACCGAAAACCGACCAGTGTGCACCACCGCTCCAGCAGGGACGATTCTTTTCCGCCGACCCGGCGTGTCCCGGCCGCGCGGCCTTACCCTGGCAGCGCACGAGAGGTGACGGGGACGGGGGCGCGGCATGCAGCGGGGAACCCGACGGCTAGGCGTCCGCCGGCCGCTGGTCACGGGCACTCTGGCCCGGGCGTACGAACGGACCATGGCCGGTGAGACGGCGCTGGTCCGGCCGGAGATCGAGGACTCCTGGGCGCGGCTGCGCCGGCTCGGCCTGGACCCGGAGCGCGGCCGCAGCGCGCATCGCGTCGCACCGGCCGAACTGGAGCAGCTGCGCCGGGAGAACGGTCTGGACCAGGTGCTGCCGGCGCTGCGCTCCACGCTGTTCATGCCGGGCGACACCGCCCCGATCGTGCTGGCGGTCGCCGACCCGAAGAGCCGGATCCTGTGGATGGACGGCGAGCGACGGCTCAAGCGCGAGGTCGACGCGATCGGCTTCGAGCAGGGCGCGCAGTGGTCCGAGGACGAGGTGGGCACCAACGGCATCGGCCTGGCCGCCCGGATCGCCCGCCCCGCCCAGGTGCACTCCGCCGAGCACTACCTGCGCAGCCACCACGGCTGGACGTGCGTCGGGGTGCCGATCCGCGACCCGCGCACCGGCCGGGTGGCCGGGGTGATCGACCTGAGCGGACCGGCCACCGGCGACAACCCGTACCTGCGCCAACTCACGCTGACCGCCGGCCGGTTGGCCGAGACCGAACTGCGGGCCCGGCACCTGGAGGCGCTGCACCGGCTGCGCACCGTCGCGGTGCCGCTGCTGGCCCGCTTCCGCGGCCCGGCCCTGGTGGTGGACGGCGCGGGCTGGACCGCCGCCGCGGTCGGGCTGCCCGCGACGCCCCGCCTCGCCCTGCCGCCGGAGACCTGGGGCACCGCCGCCACTCACTGGGTGCCCACGCTCGGCGAGTGCGCGGTCGAACCGCTCGCCGAGGGCTGGCTGATCCGCCCGACCGGCACCGGCGCCGCCGAACTCTCCGAGCAGGCGGAGGCCGCCGTCCTCGAACTCGACCTGCGGGCCCCCGACCGCCCCGAGCTGCGGGTCCGCGGCGCGGCCGGGGGCTGGTCGCACAGCCCGAGCCCCCGGCACACCGAACTCCTGCTGCTGCTCTCACTGCACCGGGACGGGCTGAGCGCCGCCGACCTCGCCGAGGCGCTCTTCGACGACTACACCCGCACGGTCACCATCCGGGCCGAACTCTCCCGGCTCAGACGCCACTTGGGCGGCCTGTTGGAGGCCCGCCCGTACCGGCTGTCGACCGCCGCCGAGATCACCGTGCTCGGCCCCGACGACCCCGCCGACCTGCTGCCCGGCTCGGCCGCCCCCGCCGTCCGCGAACTGCGCGCCGAACTCGCCTGCGGCGCCCTGCGGCTACCCGACCGGCGCGGCCCGCGCGAACCGGCCTGATTCCGCAGGTACCGGCAAAGCGCTCAGCCGTCGGCCAGCAGCTCGGCCAACTCCTCGTCACTGGGCAGCAGTTCGGCCTCCGTGGCCTCCGGAACCAGCGCGTAGGTGCGTTCCAGCCAGTCCCGCACCTGCGGCCGCGAGGCCTCCAGCAGCGCGCTGCCGTGCGGGGACTCCAGCGCCAGATGCAGGGTCGATCCGTGGCAGGGGCAGTACGCGGGCCACAGCTTGATGTCCCCCTGGCCGCTCAGCGACTCCATTCCGTCGCGCAGCAGTTCACGGGAGAAGACCCAGTCCGCCTCGTCGGGACGGCCCAGGTGGAAGGTCAGCCGCACCTCGTACGGCCGCTCGGCGGCGTACCGGAACAGGGTGCGCACCTCCCCCACCAGGTCCTGGTCCAGTGCGATCCGCAGCACCAGGACCTCTTCGACCAGCGACGGGGGCGCGGTGGTCCCGTCCGGGTCGCCGCCCGTGGGGGTAGCGGCGAGCGGTTGGTTGGAGGCGGCGGACAGCGGGTCGCACGGCATGACGATCTCTCCGAAGCGGCTGGGTTCCTGGCCCAGCCTGCTGCACGGCCCAGGTCACCGCAACGGTTGCAGGGGGTTGCAGCGGCCGTTCGGACTGGCCTATTCCGTCCATCGGGAGCCGCCAACTCCCCGCCACGGCAAGGAACTCGAAATCAGACATCGGTTTCGTCACAGATCTGGCGGTCCGTCAGACCGCTGGTAATCTCGACCCTCCCGCCCCGCGCCGAACCCGCGAACCGGGCGGAAGGCGTGGAACCACACCAGGAAGGGGAGAGCCCGGTGGCGCTCCGCGAGCACTCCCGGTCGGCCGCCACCGGCCGCGGAGGACGACACGGCCGCGCGCGGCCCTTCGGCGGGCGGCTGCGGCTGCCCACCATCCGGTTCTCCGGCGCCGCGATGGCGATGTCCACCGTGGTCGGCATCAGCCTGGCCACCACCTGGCTTCTGAGCGAGCAGCAGCAGGTCGGCCGCCGCCCCGGCGTCAGCGTCGGCGGTCCGCCGGTGCCCAGCCCGGACGCCTCCGAGCCCGCCCCCGCGCCGAGCACCACGGCCGGCCAGGGCCCGGGGCCGACGCCCGACACGGACGCCGACGGGCAGCAGCCGACGTCCGCCACGACCCCGTCCACCCGCCCGAGTGCCACCCCGACCCGGTCGAGCGCCCGCCCGGCCACCGCCGCCGGCAGCACCGCTCCGGCCACCCCGGTGGCCGCGGTCCGCCCCTCGGTGAGCCCGACCGCCGCCACCACCAGCCCCAGCCCGTCCGCCTCCCCGTCGGCCCCGCCCTCGCTGCGCCCCACCGCGTCGCCCGCGCCGCCGCACACGCTCACCGGCGAGGCCCGGATCGACTCGCTGGGCCGCACCGGCACCCGGCACACCGTGCAGCTCGAACTCGCCGAACCGATGACCGCGTTACTCGTCGAGTTCCGCCTGCAGCGCCCCACCGCCCTGCCGGGCACCACCCCCGGGACCGACCTCCCCGGCGCCCTGACCACCATCTCGCTCGACCGGGACACCCTGATCTACCGGTTCGCCACCCCGCCCGGCCTCACCCTCGCCGCCGGCACCTACACCTTCACCGTCACCGGCGCGCTCCCCGCCCCCACCGCCGCCGCCCCCGAATCCTGGACGGCCTCCGCCTTCGCCCTCCCCACCACCCGCGCCCTCACCGCTCGCGGCACCTTCTGACCCGCGGCCCGGCCGCCCCCGAACACGCCGGAGGCGCCCGGCAGTTGCCCGCCGGACGCCTCCTGATCCCACGTGTCCTGCGCTTGACGACTCCTGCCGGCTAGCCGGCGAACGCGGCCCGCACGGCCCGGGTCCGGCGCAGGTCGTCGGTCGCGTCGTTCAGGGTCCGGCGCAGGGACGGCGTCAGACCGGGCTCGGCGAGGGCGGCCTCAGCGGCGGTGACGGTGGCGTCGTCGGCCTGCGCGTTCGGGAAGAGGACGCGCCCGAGCAACCTGGCGACCATGTCGCCGCGACCGTTCGCCTCGCCGATCCGGGCGAAGAACTCCCGCGCGTAGTCGGCCTGGAGGGACTCCTCGCCAGAGCGCCAGAAGCCCTCGGCGGCGGCCTCGACCAGGTGGTTGGAGAGCGCGTCGGGCGTGAACAGCGCCTGCCACGCGGCGGCCTTCGCCGCCGGGTCGGGCAGCGCGGCGCGGGCCCGGGCGGCGCCGGTCTCCGCCTCGCTGCCGGGGTCGCGGGCCAGCTCCGCCGCGATCTCCGGCTCGCCGGCCGCGCCGACCGACGCCAGCCGGACGATCGCCGCCCAGCGCACCTCGGGGCTCAGGTGCAGGCCCCGCGGCACCCCGTCGCCCGCCAACCAGCCGCGCAGCTCGGCGAGTTCGGTGTCCGTCCCGGCGCTGTCCGCCGCGGCCCGGAGCGCCGCGACCCGGACGTCCTCGCTCCGGTCGTCCGCCAGCAGGACCCGCGCGGTGCGGCTCACCGCAGCGAGCGCCGCGGCCCGCTCCGCGGGAGCGGCGTACCGGCCGACCACCCCGGCGCGCGCGAAGGTGAGCACCGTCTGGACGATCACCACCGACTCCTCGGCCGGGAGGTGACGCTCCATCAGCTCCAGGTAGGCGCTCGGCGCCAGCTCGGCGTCGCGCACCAGGTCACGGGCGTGCTCCCAGAGCACCGCCCGGGTGACCTCGTCGGCGAGCGTGGACAGCGACTCGCCGACGATCCGCCAGGAGTGCTCGTCCAGGCGGACCTTCGCCCAGGTGAGGTCGCCGTCGTTGGGGACGACCAGCTCGGCTCCGGCCTCCACCAGGTCGGGGACGGCGACCCGGCGACCCGGTCCGACCTCGATCGCGGCCCGGCCGGCGGGCACCAGGCGCGCGCCGTCCCGGCGGTAGCCGCCGACCTCGATCAGGTGCGGGCGGCTGCCCTCGTTCACCACGTGCAGCGAGGCCAGGGCGCCGCCGGCGGTCCGCTCGGCCTCCACCCGGAGGGTGTCGACGCCGCTGGTGCGCAGCCAGGACTCCGCCCAGGCGTGCACGTCGCGGCCGCTGCTGGCGGCCAACGCGGCCAGGAAGTCCGGGAGTTCGGCGTTGCCGTAGCGGTGCTCGGCGAAGTAGGCGTTGATCCCGGCGAAGAAGGCGTCGTCACCGAGCCAGGCGACCAGCTGGCGCAGCGCGGAGGCGCCCTTGGCGTACGAGATGCCGTCGAAGTTGACCATGGCCTCGGCGACCGAGCGGGTCCCGTTGCCGGCCACCGGGTGGGTGGAGTCGCGCTGGTCGGCGTCGTAGCCCCAACCCTTGCGCTGGACGGCGAAGCTGGTCCAGGTGCCGGTGAAGCGGGTGGCCTCGCCGGCGACCCGGTAGCCGAGCATCTCGGCGAAGGACTCGTTCAGCCACAGGTCGTCCCACCAGCGCATGGTGACCAGGTCGCCGAACCACATGTGCGCCATCTCGTGGCAGATCACCATGGCGCGGCGCTCCCGGTCGGCCTCGGTGGCCTGGGAGCGGAACAGCATCTCGTCGCGGAAGACCACGCAGCCGGGGTTCTCCATCGCGCCCCAGTTGAACTCGGGGACGAACGCCTGGTGGTACTCGCCGAACGGGTAGCGCTCGTCGAACAGTTCGTGCAGCCGGTCCAGCGAGGCGGCCGTCACCTCGAACAACTCCGCGGCCTCGCGGTCGAGTTCGGCGGCCAGCGAGCGGCGGGCGTGCAGGCCGAGCGGGATGCCGTCGTGCTCGCCGAACACCGAGTGCAGCGGACCGGCCACCACCGTGAACAGGTAGGTGGAGATCGGCTTGGTCGCGGCGAACTCCCAGTGCCCGTCCGCGGCCTTCACCCGGGCGCCGTTGGCGACCAGGGTCCACTCCTCGGGCGCGGTGGCGGTGAGGGTGATCGGGGCCTTCAGGTCGGGCTGGTCGAAGCAGGCGAAGACCTTGGCGGCCAGGTCGGGCCCGCAGGTGGCGTACAGGTAGACCGCGCCGTCGGCGGGATCGGTGTAGCGGTGCAGGCCCTCGCCGGTGCGCGAGTAGCGCATCTCGGCCTCGATCAGCAGCTCGTTCTCGGCCCGCAGCTCCGGCAGCGCGAGCCGGTTGCCGTCCAGGGCGGCGACGTCCAGCGCGCGGCCGTTGAGGACGGCGCGGTGCAGGACGGCCGGTTCGAGGTCGACGAAGCTGTCGGTGCCGGGCTCGGCGCACCCGAACCGGATCACGGAGGTGCTGCCGAACCGCTCCGCGCCACGCGTCAGGTCGAGGTCGACGGTGTAGCCGCGGACCTCCAGCAGGCGGGCACGGTCAGTTGCTTCGGATCGTTGCAGTGCTGGCATGACCGCATGCTCGCCGAGCCTGCCCGAACCGGGCAAGCGCCTTCGCCGGGAATCGCCGGGGTTCCGCTTGCGGCGAACCTCCGGTGGAGCGGCGACTTGGCTAGGGTGGGGTGCGCCGAGTCGAGGAGGAGCACGTGTCTGTTCTGAGCCAGGGCGGGAACGCACCGCTGGGCGCGCCCCGAGTGGTCGTGGAGGTCACCGCGCCCAAGCGGCTGGACGTCTCCGGACTGCTGCTCACCGAGTCCGGAAAGGTCCGCTCGGACGCCGACTTCGTCTTCTTCAACTCCCCGCACGGCCCCGGCGTCACGCACCGCCCGGCGACCGGCGGCGCGCCCGACGCGATCACCGTCGACACCGCGGCCGTCCCCGCCGACATCAGCCGGATCGTGGTCACCGCCTCCCTCGACGACCAGCAGGCCACCTTCGCCGGGACGGAGCCGACCGCCACCGTCCGGGACGCCGACTCCGGCCGCGAGCTCTTCACCTTCACCCCGCCGCGCCTCGGCCGGGAGACCGCCCTGGTGGTGGTCGAGGTCTACCGGCGCGGCATCGAGTGGAAGATCCGCGCCGTCGGCCAGGGCTACGCCAACGGCCTGGCGGGCATCGCCACCGACTTCGGCGTCGCGGTCGACGACGGTGCGTCAACTGCCGCCGCCGCGGCCCCTGCCGCCCCCTCGGTCCCCGCCACGCCCCCGCCGGCGCCGCCGGCGCCCCCGGCGGCCCCGCCGATGCCGCCCGCCATGCCCACCGCTGGGGTGCCCGCCGCCCCGCCGCCGATGCCGTCCGGCTCGCCCGCCGTCGGCAAGATCACCCTCGACAAGGGCCGGGTCAACCTGGTCAAGGGCGGCTCGGTCTCACTGGAGAAGGCCGGGAAGCCGTTCCTCGCCTCGGTCCGGATGGGTCTCGGCTGGGAGCCCGCCGGCCGCGGCCGCAACATCGACCTGGACGCCTCGGTCATCGCCTTCGACGCCCAACGCGGCAAGATCGACACCGCCTGGTTCATGAAGCTGTCCCTCTTCGACGGCGCCATCGCCCACTCCGGCGACAACCTCACCGGCAAGGGCGAGGGCGACGACGAGGCGATCACCGTCCACCTGGGCGGCCTGCCGGCCGAGGTCTGCGGCCTGGTCTTCGTGGTCAACTCCTTCTCCGGCCAGAAGTTCACCGACGTCAAGAACGCCTACTGCCGCCTCCTCGACGCCTCCACCGGCGAGGAGCTCGTCCGCTTCGACCTCACCCACGCGGAGGCCCGCACCGGCGTCGCCATGTGCAAGCTGGTCCGCCAGTTCTCCGGCGAGTGGGTGATGACCGCGCTCGGCGAGTACGTCGACGCCAAGACCGCCCGCAGCATGGTCAAGCCCGCGGCCGCGATGCTCTGACCCCCCGCAAATCCCGCCGCAACCGCCGACCGTTCGACTACCGTCTCCCCCGTCGATGATTGAACCCACTTGCTGGGCACCGTCGTTCACGGGGGACTGTGGTGAGCAACCAGATCGTCAAGGCGCTGGAGGACGGGGCGCAGCGGCTGGGCAAGACCTTGGTGGAGGACGCCGGGAAGGCGTTGAAGAACTTCTACCGGCATGCGGGCGACAACCTGAAGAAGGTCGCCAAGAACGTCCGGGACATCGAGGAGAAGCACGCCAAGGACCTCGAGAAGATCTTCAAGGGCGAGGGCAAGGGCCTGAACCACCCCCGCTCCGGCGGCGGTGGTCACGGCCGGCGCGGTGGCTCGCATCCGAAGGGCCGCGGCCGCGAGCAGGTGAAGTCGCCGCGGACCGAAGGCCGTGAGCACGTCTCACGCAAGTGCCCGGGTGAGCCCGTCGACATCGCGACGGGCCGGATGTTCATCGACCAGACGGATGTGAACCTGCCCGGTTCGCTGCCACTGCTGTTCACCCGGAACTTCGAGTCCGGGTACCGGGCGGGCCGGTGGATGGGCGCGCACTGGATCTGCAGCTTCGACGAGCGCCTGGAACTCGACGAGGACGGCGTGGTCCACCTGCGCCCCGACCGCATCACCCAGGCCTACCCGCTGCCCGAGCCCGGCGACCCGGTATACGCCTCGGCCGGATCCCGCCACGAACTCGCCCTGCACGACGGCCTGTTCACCGTCACCGACCCCGCCACCGGCCTGGTGAAGACCTTCACGCCCACCCCCGACGGCACGGAGGCCCTGCTCACCGAGGTCCG